>NZ_JBWKFL010000064.1:0-37670 GCF_056434305.1 Streptomyces sp. NPDC044061
AGAGCGGCGATGCAGGAGATGCCTGCGATGCGGGCCATGTGACGTCGAGCGTTGATCATGAGAAACCTCGTAGTTCTAGGTAGTTCCTGGTGGGGGTGGATTCCCTTTCGGTAAATCCATTTCAGCCCGCCAGGCGCCCGCTGTACGTCCCCCGACCAGCGGACCAAGCGGCTGACACCCCCCTCCACCAAGAAAGGGAAGGCCCCGTCCGGCACTCCACGCGCCCAGCCTGGCCCCTCGTCGCTGGGATTGCGCCGGGGCACCCCGCCCGTCCAGAACACCAGGCTGAGCTTCCTCCCCTGCCCCCCTCATCCGGGCCTGCGGCGGCCCGCCCGCTACCGGGCCACCGTGACCGTCGGCAGGGCCGCACCACGCCCCGACCGGCCCGGCCCACGAGCGGCCATGCGGAGCGGGGAGCTGAAGAGCTGGTCGATGACGCAACAGTTCCGCGGGCCGGGCATGATCTCTCAGAAATGCCGCGGCTCCCGCACCGGAAGATGCGGGAGCCGCGGGAGCCACATGAGTACCTGCTCAGAGAAGAGCCTGATCCTGCGCGATGGCATCAGGGAATTGCCGGACTGTCGGCTGGAACAACCCATCGGCCGGCAGGTACGGCCCGATGCGATAGCGACGAGCCCCCCGGGCGTGTGGTGCTGAGCCGTCAGCTGACTCGTCCGTCAGTCCAGGGGACTCGTACGTCATGACAGCGGCGTCATCATCCGGTCGTTGAGCATCTTGAACGTGCCCGCGATCATCTTGTCGGCTTCGTCGGCGATGACCGCGCCCGTCGTGCCGCCCTGGGTGTTGTTGGTGCCGCTCTGCGTGCCGCCCTGCGTGTTCCGGGTGCCGCTCTGTGTACCGCCCTGAGTGTTGTTGGTGCCACCCTGCGTCCCGCCCTGGGTGTCGGTGTTGCGGGTGCCGCCCTGCGTACCGCCCTGCACGTTGTTGGTGCCGCCCTGGGCACCGCCCTGGGTGTTGTTCTCGCCGCCCAGCATGGCGCTCTGCACGTTGTTGGTGCCGCCCTGGGTGATACCGGTACCCCCTTGCGTGCCACCCTGGCCATTTCCGATGTGAATATTATTGGTATTACCGTTCCCCTTGTTGGTGATGTCACCGTAATACCCGTTATTAATGATAATGGTGCCGCCCCCCGGGAATTCAGGATCGTGGCCGAGTGCTGCGGAGGCCTGACCTGCTGTCGCGCCCATCAGCGCCACGGCAGCAGCGAAAGTCAGGGCTGTGCTGATTCCGACCCTTTTCATAGCAGTCCTTTCCTGCGGCAGATAGGAGGAGTGAATTCCTGTCGGACTAAAATGTCGCAACATCTCACTCCATAACTACAGCGACACGGGCGATGTCACCCGTACAGAGCGCCAGCGGACTGCACCGTGCTGGATGAGACTCTCGTGGGCCGCCTCCGGGTGGCACCAACCTGGATCCGGTACGGACTCCGCGAGCCCGCACTGGCACCGACTGGCACAGGCTGGCACCACTGGCGCAGCCTGGCGGCGCCAAAGCCCAGGTCACAGACCTGGGTCTGTCACTTGCTGCGGGTTCCGATCACTCGACCGATGAGTTCCGCCTCCCCGCGTCGTCTGCATGGGGAATGGCCCCCTTCCGCATCTGCGGGCGGCCCGAGATGAGATGACAAGGAGCGTGCACACCGTGGACCAGGAGAACGTGAGCGCCACCCTGACTGTCGCCGTGCCTGCAGCGAGGGTGTTCGCGGTGCTGGCGGACCCGACGACCCATTCGGCGATCGATGGCACCGGCTGGGTTCAGGAATCCGTCGACCGGGCGCCGCTGACCGAGGTGGGGCAGATTTTCCGGATGGACATGTACCACGCCAACCATCCAGATGGGGGCTACCAGGTGGCCAACAAGGTCCAGGTGCTCGACCCGCCGCGCGCCATCGGCTGGCTGACGGGGCAGGAGAGGGGCGACGGTCACCTGGATTCGGCGGTTGGAGCTGGCGTTACGACCTTGCACCGCTCGGTTCCTCCGAGACCGAGGTCACTCTCACCTACGACTGGTCGGCGGTGCCGCAGTTCATCCGGGAGTACATCCAGTTCCCGCCGTTCGGGCCTGAGCATCTGACCAACTCGCTGCACCACCTGGCCGAGCTTGCCGCACTGACGTCCCGAGCCGTGACGCCCGGCGGCGAGACACCTCGCGGGCGGCCGTAGCAGTCCACCTGAACGAAGAACTCGGCAACGTGAGCATCGGTCAGGGACCGGCGCGGCTGGGCGGCGGAGGCGTTGCCCATGGTCTCGGCGTGGCAGCAGGCAACGCAGGGCGTCGAGGTCGAAGGAGGCAAGGCGGATGCCGTGACCGGCCTCGGCGACCGGGATGTCGCGTGCGGGTCACCTCCATGTGAAGCTCGGACCCGAATTGGGCCGAGTTGATGCGCACCGGCCTCCAGCCGGCAGCCCGTACGCGAGTTCATCATGGGCGAGCAGCGTACGAGCATGGCGGTGTTCGAGGCTGTTCAAGTGAACCTGTGGTGCCACGATGTGGAGCGCTGCGCGGCGTTCTTCCGTAGCCTCGGGATGGCGGAGAAGTTCCGTTTCCCGTCCAACGGCGAGCCTCACCAGGTCGAGGTGAAGGCTGCGGGCTTCCGGATCGGGTTCAGCTCGGCCCGCGTGGGCAGCGAGCTTTTCGGCATCGCCACGACGCCCGGGGAGAACACCGAGGTTGTGTTGTGGTGCACCGATGTTGACGGCTTGCATCGGACGGCGCTCGACGCAGGAGGCGAGCCACTGACGAATCCGACCGACTCTCCGGACGGACGTCTTCGATATGCCTGGCTGCGCGACCCCGAGAGGCACCGCGTGAAGCTCGTGCAGGAACGCAGCTGAGCCGTGCGCGCCCAGCCAGTTGACCCACACGTTGTTGTTCAATGACCGAATGACGACTGACACCCCGACTCTCAACTCCTCCATACGCGACCGTGGCCTGCGACTTCGTCGGTGGGATCCCACCGACGAGACAGATGTCGAGACGTTCCTCCGCGGTTGCTGCGACCCGGAGTTTCAGCGCTGGAACACCCCGCTGCGCCCCATCGCGGATCTGGCAGCCGCCCGCGTCACCCTGCAGAGCAAGGCCGAGGCGGCCGAGGCCGGTATGGGGGCCGCGTTCTGCGTGGAAGACGCGGACAGCGGCACGGCGCTCGGACACATCGGCGTCAGCCGGATCGACCGCGCAATGCGGTCGGCCTGCGTCGGCTACTGGGTGCTGCCCGAGGCACGCGGCCAGGGCGTCGCCACCCGCGCCCTCGCACTGATCGTCCGCTGGGCGTTCACGGACCTGCGCCTGCACCGCCTGGAACTCGACCACGCCGTGGGCCACGAGGCGTCGTGCAAGGTCGCCGAGCGATGCGGATTCCGCTACGAGGGGACGCTGCGCGGCGCGATGTGGGAGGCCGGCCGTCGGGACGCCTTCCGTGACTGCCATCTTCACGCCCGCCTCGCGACTGACCCGGAGCCGTAACGGACGCGGAGGGAGGAGAGGCCACGGCGTGGTGCAGCCGTCGGGTTGCGCAATGGCCGCAGGGCCGGCGGCCGTAGGTGTGCGGCGACCAGGAGGTGCATGGGCTTCGCGGCGATCGCGACGCTGATCATCCGCCTCCTGCGCCTGGGTGTCAGCGCGGGCCGGTAGCGTCGGCTGGGTGGTCGATGACGTCGTTGCCTGGAGTCACCTCGTTGCCCTGCTGCCGGAAGCCGAGGCCCAGGAGATCAAGGATTGTTGGGACATCGGGGAGCAGGAGGCGGGCCTTGGTCTGCTCGTTTCCGGGATCCTCGCCCACCAGGTGCCGATCAGCGAGACGGTCAGGGCTCAGCTCTCCGTACTCGCGGAAGTATGGGGCGAGAGGGAGGCGCTCACGCCCCGGATCCTTCAATGCCCTCGGGACGAGGTGTCGGCCCAGCTGATATTGGTCGAGCGCGGCGGCGATACCACCGACGAGGCAGCGGATGGTTTCGACCAGGACCTGGCCGGCCTCGTCCTCGTACCGTGGATCGCCTGTACGAGATGCGGCCAGGTCCTGATGCGAGCCCATCACCGGGAACGCTGGGGAGATCTCTCCTACCTCGCGCGGCACTACGTGATCACGTCGCCGGATCGCGCCGCCGTCCCGCGTCTGTTCTCAGCCGACTTCGTCGGCGTGGCCTTCGGTGCCCTCCTGAACGAGTGCGCAGGGTCCAGGGACCGTCGTTGACTCGGAAGACATCAGGACTTCGGCGGCGGCTTACGGGGGTCAGCCCTCGCTCGGTAGCTCCCACGGGCGCGGCCCCGTACCGCACTGCCATGCCCGCAGTGCCTCGGCATCCACGCACACGATTCCGCACTGCCGCGCGTACTCGGCGGCTGGTGCCGTGAAGTCGCCGGTGGTGACGAGGACGGCGATGTCGGCTTGGTGGACGGTGAAGCAGGTGCCGCCGAAGCGCTGCAGGTCTTGGGAGCCGACCTTGTGGCCGTCGCCGTACCGCTTGCACTGGACGACGAGGAGGTGTCCGTGCGGCGTCACCCCGGTGACGTCGGCGCCCAAGTCGCCTGCGCCGCCGACCACTTCGACGTCAGTACAGCCGTCGCGGGCACACAGGCGGGCTATCACCTGCTCGAACTCGTCCGGTTCCAGGGCCACGAAGTCCGCGTAGTCCGCGTAGTCCGTGGTGTGCGACGCGGAAGCCGTCGCGGGGACGAATGTCTCCTCCACGGTGGCGAAGCCGGACGTCAGGGGCGGACCGGCAGCCCCCTCCGGGGCGGCGACCGGCGTCTCGTCGAGGGCGTCGGCCGCTGTCTCGGCTGCTTCCTCGAGGGCCTCCGTGGCGCGCTGTAGGAGTTTGCGTGCCGACCGGCGGCGTCGGCCGCGGTGGCAGGCGACCGTGCCGGCAAGAGCGAGGAGAAACAGGATCACCGCCCAGGCGGGACGGCGCTGCGCCACGGCCGCGACGGTGCGGGCGACCAGTCCCGCAAGGCTCAGCAGGAGAGCGAGAAGGATGAAGAACAGGGCCGTCGTGCGCAGGTCGAAGCGTCGACGGCGGCGCAACGGTCGCAGCGGGCGGGTGGGCGCGGTCACGGTGGTGGTTCCTCCCAAGCGGTCTTCGATGAAGATCACTTGGGCTTGTGCCCCAGGCGGGGCGGTTCATCGTGGTGCGGCCCGGGCTATGTTCCCTGCGCGGTCGTGGGGTGGGCTGCAGACCCTTGCCGGGCTCCGCGCGGTGGGCCCGCCATGATGGGCCGCGCCGGCCCACCGCGCGTGCGGGGCGTCAGATGCGGCCGCCGGTGAGCCGGGTGATCGGACCGTGGGTGTGCCGGCCGGAACGGCGGCCCACTGCGTACGACGCGGCCGTCAGCGCGGTCACGCCGGCACCCACACCGGCGGCGAGCAGCCTGCGGTGGGCGATCACCGTCCAGGCCGTCTTCGCCGTGGCGGCGACATGTCCGGTGGCCGCCCTGGCCGAGGCCGCGACCTGGCCGGTCGTGGCGACAAGTGCCTGGCGGCCCGCCTCGACGCCGCGGGCCGCGCCTTGCGCAGCCCCGCCGACCGTGTCGGCGGAGCGCTCGGCCTCGGCCTTGGCAGCCGCTGTGGCGTCAGACGCCTTGTCAGCGGCGCCCTTTGCCGCCCGTGCGGCGGGGGCTGTCGCCTTGTCCGCAGCGCGCCGGGCCTTGGATGCGGCCGCACCCTTGGCTGCGTGCTCTTCGTTCGTCTGCCTGTTCGGTTCAGTCATGGACTTCGCGTTGCCCCTCGCTCGGGCCGCAAACACGTTCGGCCGTACCGGGTGCGCGCCCCCTCTCCCGCTCCGCCACGGAATGGTGCGCCGCTGTCGGCGCACGGGGTGGGGTCAGCGGTGAACGCCCGGGCCGGAACCGTGCTCAGCGCCGCGGTGGGCGGTGACTGGGCTCGGTGCCGGGGAACCGGACCAGGCGCCGGAGGTTGTCATGGTGGTGGCCACAGGCCGGCGGGCAGGGTGTCGGGGTGTCTTCGGGGGGTGGCCGGCGGTCCGGGTGCGGCGCGAATCCTGGTCGGCACGTCTACGGAAAGAATCGGCCCGCGCTCGGGTGGTCCTGGGCGCCGTCCACGCAGATATTGGTGCCGTTGACCCCGCCGGCGCGGGCCGACAGCAGGAAGCAGGCCACGTCAGCGACTTCGTGCAGCTCGACCAGCCGGGCCCGGGGGAAGTCGTCGCGGGCGAAAGCCTCGTACTGCTCCGGGCGGTTGTCCCGGAACCCGGCCCACCCGCCGCCCTCGAACATCACCGAACCCGGACTGAGCGCATTCACCCGGATGTTGCGCGGGCCCAGTTCCTGGCCGAGTGTGGAGGCAAGGTGGATCTCCGCCGCTTTCGCCGTGGCGTACGACGACTTGGGGCCGGGCTTCCATCCCGTGATCGAGGCCACAATGAGGGCGCTGCCGCCGCCGCGCCCCTCGAAGTGCGGCACTGCGGTGCGGATGGCGTGGGCGGCGTGCAGCACGTTCAACTCGTACGTCCGCAGCCAGTCCTCGGGTGTCGAATCCATCAGCCCGCCGCCGTGCGCACCGCCGGCGTTGGCCACCAGCAGATCGAGCCCGCCCATCTGCTCGGCCGCCCGGTCGACGGCGCGGGCGAGCGCGTCCGGATCGGTGACGTCCGCCTGGAGGCCGGGCAGTCCTGACTCCTTCAGCCTTTGTGGGTCCCGTCCGCAGACGGTCACCGTCGCTCCCTCTTCCTGCAGCGCCCGGCCAATGGCCAGCCCGATACCGCTGCTTCCCCCGGTGATGAAGGCTGTCTTCCCCGCAAGTCCCAGATCCACGGCGACAGCCTGTCAGCAGACGGTGGCACGATCAACACGCCTGTTCGCCCGTACCGCGCGAGCAGGTCTTCCCACAACTTGGGTGCGAGCACCCACATGTGCTGTGCACGGTCAGGGTCGGAGTGCGTAGCACCGCAGCACGTCGAGATCGGCGGCGCGTACGACGGACCAGCCCGCGGTCAGGATCTCGGCTTCGGCGGGGCTGATTCCGAGGTGCTGGTTGGGATCACGGGCCTCACGGCGGCCGGAGACTTCGGTGACGACCCAGAAGGTTCCACCAGGGGCGAGGACCCGCCGGACGCGGTCGAGGAAGGCCGGCTTGTCGTCCATCCACCGGTAGACCAGGCGGCAGGTGACGACCGCGTAGGCGGGATCCGGCAGGGCGCGCAGGTCGTCCGTGGCGAAGTCCATGAGACGCCAGGCCGGCCGGTCGCCGTGCTGGGGAAATCGGGTGTTCCGGGCTGCGGCGATGGCGCTGGGCGCGAAGTCGATGCCGGTGGTGCGGTAACCGAGCTGGTCAAGTTGGCGGGGGGGGGGGGGCTCGCCGGTGCCGATGTCGAGTGCCGGGCGCCCGCGGCCCGGTCCGACATGGTCGGCCAGCAGCGTGGCCTCGGCGCTGGTGACCTTCCGGTACCGGCGCCCGCCGGCCCAGAGCTGCTCCCAGTGGTTGGCGGTGGCTGGGGTGGTTGTCATTCGTCTCCTTTTACGAGCGGGAGGGACAGCCGGGGCCGTGGTCCTGGTCGGGCGACGGGGGCTGAGAAACGTGGCAGCACCAGGGGAGGAGCCATTGCGGTGCGGGGGGCCGCCGGAACATCCGTGGTGGCCCCGGCTGCCCGGACGAGCGGGGCAGCCGGCTCAGAGCTGATCGACGAGCCGGTGCCGCAGTGTGCTGGGCTCGTGTTCATGGGCGTCATGGGCGGCGGTGGGAGGACCCGTCACGCTCAGCCTTGCGTACGGGTCATGCGGGATCTGCGACGGTGGGGGAGCCCGGGCGGGGGATGGAGCCTGCGGGCGCGTACTGGGCGGCCTGCGCGTCGAACATCGAGGCGTAGCGCCCTTGGGCGGCCATGAGTTCGTCGTGGCTGCCGTGCTCGACGAGCCGTCCGTGGTGCAGGACGTAGATGCGGTCGGCGTGGCGGACGCCGGACATGCGATGGGTGACCAGGACGACGGCGCAGTTCGGGGCGGCGAGTCGGCGGATGCGGTCGAAGGCGGCGATCTCGGCTTCCGGGTCGAGCGCCGAGGTGGGCTCGTCCACGATGAGCACGCTGTCGTCATCCGAGGTGGAGCTGCGCCAGTGGGTTCGGGCGAGTCCGATCTTCTGCCACTCGCCACCGGAGAGTTCGCTGGCGCCGCGGAACATCCTGGCGAGCAGACTTCGAAGCCCGTCGGGCAGCTTCGCGATGACCGGTCCGGCATCCGCGTAGTCGACGGACGGCAGCAGGTCCTCGGGATCGGCTTCCTGGGCGGGACGGCCGATCCGGATGTTCAACGCCGCTGTCACAGGCCAGCGTTGGAAGTCCTGGGTGAGCAGCGCGACGCGGCCGAAGACTTCGGAGCGGTCGAGGGCGGCGACGTCGGCTTCACCCCACCGCACGGACCCGTCCTGCGGCAGCAGCAGGCCCGACAACACCTTCATCAGAGTGCTCTTGCCGGAGCCGTTCTCACCGACCACGGCGGTGACCGAACCCATGGGCAGGGTGAGTGAGACCCCGTCCAGGGCGGGAGTCTCCCGGTCCGGGTAGCGGTAGCCGACCTTGTCGAGGACGACCTGTCTCACCCGCGGTGGAACGGGATCGCCCCCGCTGGGAATGGTGCGTCGCTCCGCCTCGTCCAGGAACCGGGCATGGTCGCGGACGTAGAGGGACTCCTCGTGCAGCTGGTTCACGTTCATCACCAGCGCCCCCAGGCTCGCCGAGCCGGACCGGACGGCGATGACGGCCGTCCCGGCCACGGCCAGACTCATGTGTCCGCTCATGATCAGCAGGAACATGGCCGCGTACGTCCCTGCCAGGGCGAGGCCGGACAGCGCGGCAGCCACCCACTCGGTGACGGCTTTGCTGGAAGCCAGCCGCTCCTGCTCCGCCTCGGCGCTCTCGGCCATCCGCTCGTAGCGGCTGAGCAGGAACGGCCCGACGGCGTGGATGCGCACCTCCTGAGCGGCGGTGCGCTCCGTGAGCAGGTTGCCGATGAGGCGGCCGGCCCGCACGTGCTCGATCCAGCTCATCACCGACACGTACCGTTCCTGTGCCACCCGCATCGCACCCCAGCCGCGCGGGGCCGCGATCAGGATCAGCATCGGCAGGAGGACCGGATGGAGGATGGTGAGGACGCCGGCCGTGGAGATCAGGGAGATGGTCCCGTTCAGGGCGGCCACGCAGGCGCCGATCATGCGGCGTGCGGATCCGGCGCCGTACTGGGCGACGTCGATCAGCCGCCGGAACTCCGGGTCCTCGATGGCCTCAAGCTCCACTGACGCGGCCGCGGCCAGGTACTGGGTCGTGGCGATCCGCTCGACCAGCGGCTCCAGCCGGCCCGCGCGCGAGGTGGACCATCCGGCCAGGCCCGAGTTGACCACGGCTGCTCCGGCGGCGGCGAGCAGGCCCGGCAGTACCGCCTGCAACCGCTGCCCAGGGGTACCCGAGCCGAGCAGCGCGTGCATGACGGAGTTGACCGCGAGCAAACCGACGGCCGCGGCGACACCCTGCCCGATCTCGCTGACGGCGACCGAGAGCAGGGCGCGGCGGTCCGCCTGCCACGCCATCCGTAAGGTGGCCCCGACCAGCCTGGGCATGGAGCGCAGAGCCGACATCATCGTCAGGTCGAGTCGGGCACGCTCGTGTTCCGACCAGCCGAAGTCGTAGCGCAAAGGGCCGCCGAAAAGCTCCTGCTCGGCATCGGAGACCTCCGGCTCGGCCATCTGTACGCGTCCGAAGAACCTCTTCACAGGGCGCCTCCCGGTCCGGACCGGCTCAGCGCCCGGAGAGCCGGCGTGGGCAGCCGCTGCGCCCTCGTGGGCGTGCTCATCTGCCCAGGAACCCTGTGGCTGGACTCGTCGCGGGACGGGCTCCCTTCGTCCTGGGCGAGGCTGTCGGGAGTCGGTTCTGCTTGTGTGTTGGCCGAAGTCAACGCGGTCCCCCTTGACGGTTGTGCGGCTGGTTCCTGCGGCTCAACGAATCAGCCGGAATTTCGAACACATGTGTTTCGGTCGTCTTGGTATCCCCGCGATTGAGCGCACGCCGGAGCGTGCGGGTTGCATCGACCCTTCTGGTGCAAGGGCCCGGGGCTGGAGCGGCGGTGGCCAAAACGCCGAGCGTGTCCTCAGGGGTGTGAGCCGCCAACGCTTCGTCCACTGCGCCGAGCATCCGTGCGCCGGGGCCGCGTTCCCGGTGAGCCGCACAGGGGGGACCTGCCTGAGTGGTTCGCGTGGGGTCGCGGATGACCACCTGCCGGCTCAGAACGTGGCCGGCCAGGGAACCGTGGTCTGGGCCGGGGCGCCGTAGTCGGTTCCGGGGACGTGCCACCCGTAGAGCTGACCAACCTGCGCCTGGAACCAGCCGGTGTCCGCGAGTTCGGCCAGGCTGTCGGTGGTCGCGGCTGCCCAGCGTTCGTGGACGGCGTCCTGGACCTCGTCGTCCATCTCCCAGCCGTCGAGGCGGATCCGCTGCTCCTGGTCGAGCTGGAGCGGCGTCGCGCCAGTGAGCTGTTGCCAAAGGGCGGCGGCCTGCTGAGCGGTGCTCTGGAAGTCGTCGCCGAGGACGGCACGGAGAAGGCTGGTGTAGAGGGCGATGGACGGGATGGCGGTCGAGGCCTGGGTGACGGCCGCGCCGGCGACCACGGTGTGGGCCTGTCCGCCGAGCGGAGCCAAGTCCCGCTGAAGGCGGCGGGCTGTGTCCTCCAGGTGCTGCTTGGCCGCGCCGATCGTGCCGGCCCGGTAGATCGGCGCGGTCAGGTCCGAGCCCACGTAGGAGAGCGCCACCGTGTGGAAGCCGTCGTGGATGAGATCACGCTCCGCCAGGGCGTCGATCCACAGCTTCCAGTCGGCGCCCCCCATGACCTGCACGGTCGCGTCGCGCTCCCCGTCGACGGCGGGCTCGAGCTCCAGTGAACCGACGAGTGGGGTGTCGCCGTCGAACTGCAGGGTCTTGGCCCGGTAGGCGGATCCCAGGGGCTTGATCGCCGAGTTGTGGACCTCACCGGTGACAGGATCGGTGCGGCGGGGCGCGGCGACGGTGTAGATGAGGTGGTCGACCTTGCCGTACCGGGCGGTGAGGTGGTCCAGTGCCTGCTCCTTGGCCGCGACGGAGAAGGCGTCTGTGTTGAGGAAGGCGAAATCGCTGTCCGGCCCGGCGAGTGCTGCGGTGCGGGCCGTCCGGTACCAGCCGCCGGAGGCGGTACGGCGTTCGGTCTCGGGGGCCTCGAAGGCGATGCCGAGTCCGCGCATACCGTAGGTGCGCAGCGCGGCGACGGTGGCGGCGAGGCCGTAACCGGCGCTGGAGCCGATGATCAGGGCAACCGGCCCCGCCGCGACGTCCGGGCTGGTGGGCGCGGCGGTGCGCTGCCACAACTCGTCGACGACGGCGGCGCAGCCCTCGGGGTGGGAGTTGACGTAAAGGAAGCCACGGTTGCCGGGCTTGATCTCGCGGAGAGCCATCGATTTCCTTCGTGCTGGGAGGTCATCGCCGGGGAAGAACGCGCGCCACCGGCACCGGGCGGCGATCCGACGGCTTCATCGGGCGATGAAGCCACGGGCCCGCTCCAGGTCGGCCAGGCCTCCTTCCTGTCCGGTCAACCCGCGTGCGGATGTGGGGACATGTGCCAGGGGCCGCTCAAAAATCTTGTCGATGTCTCATACGGCTGGACCGGGGGAGTGGCACCTCATCGCGGGGGGCCAAGCGGGTCCCGCCGATCTTTTACAGGCAGAAGGCCGTCCACGGCTGGGATTTCATCAACTGGTGGTGTAGATAAGTCAGTTGTTGCGTCTCCTGGATCGCAACAGGCGGCGATCGAGGTGACTTCAGTCGCTCTTCCTGCGATCGCCGACCCCCCTCATGCACAGCGAAAGGCACATGTATGGCGAACCACCGCAGGATGCGCTATGGCGGACGGACGCTGGCGCTCTCAGCGGCTGCCCTGGGTATGGTCGCGGCAATAGCCGTTCCGGCCTCGGCCGACGACCAGCCGACCCGGGCACAGCTCATGGCCGACTGCGACTCGGGCCAAGGGAAGTGCACCTTCAACGACCCGCAGTTGGGCCAGGCGTATCTCGGAGACTTCCACCGAGTCTCCGACTCGCTCTACAACTGCAGCACCTCGCCTGCCACCCAGTCGATGACCTGGTCCGACACGGTCGGTTCCACGGACTCGGCGGGCGTCTCCGTGACCGCCGGCGGCAAGATAGCGGGAATCATCGACCTCAGCGTGACGGCGACCTACAGCCACACCTGGTCGAGCACGCACGCGGAGACCAGCTCCGTCAACATGACGGTGAAACCCGGTGAAGTCGGCTGGATTTCCCGAGCGCAGGTGATGCAGACCGTCTCCGGTACCTGGCAGACCCACTACGACGACCGGAAGTGGGGCCACTACTTCTGGTTCGTCCCCGACGTCGTCACCGGTCCCGCCCCGAACGGGACGGACGGTCAGAGCAACGCGGTGGTCGTCAAGTCCAGGAAGATGACCGCTGAGGAGAAGCAGTCCTGCTCCAGCCGCTCCGGTAGGGCCAAGACGTTCGTCGTCCACGGCTGATCCACCGATCGCGCGCCCGGCTGCCTCGTGGCCTGTACACCCGCGAGGCGGCTCGGCAGCGCCTTCAGCCCGAGCGGTCGCGGTTCGTGGACCGGCAAGGGGCCTCGTGGCCGATACGTGGTGCACGGTGGCCGACCCGCTTGAACCCAGCGCGCTGTCGTTCGTGGGGAACAGGGCCCTGAGCGCAGCCGTCCCTGTCCAGCCGGTTGCGCAACCGGCGAAGCGACCGCGCGTCGAGACGCTTGCGCCCCGATGTTGACGTCCACAGCCGCCGCCTCGCCGTTCCGCAGGCCACAGCCGCTCAGCAGGTCGACGATCAACATGAACCGCGAGGACTGGACGTCGGACAGCCGCTTCGGCGAGGTCAAGGACTACGGCGGCGCCCCGCTGCTCGCGGAGAACTGCCGAAGGCACCGCTGAAACCACCCGGAAGGACACGTTGACCTGTGGAAATGTAGGTGTCTACTCCAGGTACCGCGAGACCAGCAGTGGGCTCGCCCTGCAACTTCGGGCGTCGAGTCGTCGGACGTTTGGGTACACACTTACTGGACGACGCCGACAGCCGGCGCTGCACCCGAGCCGATCGGCTGCACCGGGACAGCCTCGCCGGGCGGGCCACCATCACCGTGCTTTCACCTTGGTCGCCGGCGGCCTGACCAGCGCACACTGGATGTATGCGCGGGATGACCGTCGGCCAGGCGGCGGAACTCGAGGACTTGCTCTCCGAGGCCGTCGTAGAAGCCGTCCAGGGAACGAGCGCCTATGCGGGGAGCATCTTCGTCCGCTCCCGCGACCGCCGGTCGATCGTGCTCGCGGCGACATGTGGTGTGCCGCCTTCCCTGCTGGGCGGCTGGCGCCTCATTGCGGTGAACAGTCCCATCCCAGCCGCCGTGGCATATAAGTCCGGGCGCACGGTTCACCTGGCAAACGCGGATGAGACGATGCAGCGGTATCCCCAGCTCGCGGTGGCTCTGCCGTACGCCTTCGGCTCCTGCTCGGTGCCGGTGCGGGCAGGTGGGGAACGCTTCGGATCGCTGGCGATCGTGTGGCCGGCATCGCCGGGCAGTGAAGGGCTGTCCAAGGCCCAGCGCCGCCACCTGCGGAGCGTGGCCAGCCGGCTGGGTGACCGTCTGGCCTCAATCCAGGACCGCACCGGGACTCCTGTGGAGTGCGGCCCGAAGACGGCTCCCGTGGAGAGGCCGGCTCCCTCGGCAGGAGCTGTGCGGGTGGGGTTGTTCAACTGGGACCTCGGCTCCGGCACTCTCAGCGTGGACGACGCGCTCTGCGCGATCTTCGGTCTCGACCCCGATGCTTTCGACGGACGAGTCGAAACGCTTGCTGCGTGCCTGCACCCTGGTGATCGAGCAGCTTTTCGGGCCTGCGCCAGGGAGGCGGCGAGCGAGGGCCAGAGCACTGCGCATCGGATGCGCGTAAGACATCGTGGCGACGGCGGCGGAGGCTATCGCACGGTCGAGCTGTGGGGACGCGCCGCGGAAGCCGACGCCGCCCGCCTCGGTACCCAACTGGTCGGCGCGGTCGTGGATGCTCAGGTCGGCACTGCGGCCGTCGCCGCGGTCGAACGGCTACGGGACGGGCTGTTCGCCCTCGCCCCGGACGGGCGGGTCACCTATGCCAACCACAGCGCCCTACGATTGCTGGACATCACCGCCGAGGAGGTACTGGGCCGCTTCCTCTGGGATGTGCTGCCGTGGCTGTCCGACCCTGGCGTCGAATACCGGCACCGGTCCGCAATGATCTCGCAGACACCTTCGTCCTTTCTGGTGAGCCGAAGGCCCGACCAGTGGCTCGCCTTCTCCCTCCACCCACGGCCGGACGGGGTGACCTGCTGGGTGGCGCCCACCACCCAGGCCCCATCGGCCGGTGCAGTGTCCGCTTCACCGGTCACTGCGGCACCCGCCGCCGCACCGGCGCGTTTGGGCGTCATGTACCACGTCCTGCAGCTGAGCAGCGCGCTGACGGAGGCAGTCACCACGCGCCAAGTGTGCCAAGTCGTCTCCGACCAGCTCCTGCCGGCCTTCGGGGGCCAGCAGATGGCGATCTATGTGGTCCGCAGCGGAACGATGCACCTGCTCCATCACACCGGCCGCCACGAACAATTCCTCGACTGGCTGGAGGGCGTTCCGCTGCACGCCCGAATGCCGGGAACGGAGACTCTGACCTCCGGTTCTCCGCTGTTCATCGAGTCGCAGCAGGATCTCGCCCGGGGTTACCCGGGGATCCTCATGGGGCAGGTGAGCTCCTGGGCGTATCTGCCGTTGATCGCCTCCGGCCGCCCGGTCGGCACCTGCGTGCTCGGCTTCGACGAGATCCACCACTTCACCGAGAAGGACCGCGGCGTTCTGACCGCACTCGCCGGGCTGATTGCCCAGGCCCTGGAACGAGCCCGGCTCTACGACTCGGAGTTCGCCGTCGCGCACGGCCTGCAACAGGCGCTCCTGCCGCACCGGCTGCCAACAGTCCGAGGTATCCGCACCGTCGCACGCTATCTGCCCGCCACCAGCGGTATGGACATCGGTGGCGACTGGTACGACGTCATCCCCACCGCCAATGGGGCCCATCTCGTCATCGGCGACGTAGAGGGGCACAGCATCGCTGCCGCTGCCACCATGGCCCAGTTGCGCAGCGCGGTACGGGCTTTCGCAGCTGCGGGACATACGCCCGGCGACATGATGACCGGTGTCAACCGAACCCTGATCGACCTCGACTCCAACCTGCTGGCGAGCTGCTGCTACATCCACCTCGAAGCCCACGGCCGGTACGCCTACGCGGTCACCGCCGGCCACCCTCCTCCTCTGCTGCGTCGCCCCGACGGTACGACCGACGCCATCGACCTGGATGTCGGCCCACTCCTGGGCGTGGATCACGCGAGCGCCTACACCCAGACGCGTGTCGCCCTCCCGCCGGGATCCGTTCTCGCCCTCTACACCGACGGTTTGGTGGAGGAACCCGGCACCGACATCGACGTGGGGATCGACCGCTTGCGCGCATCGCTGGCCCACACCCGTGCGGACTCACTGGACGAGCTCGCCGATCGGATCCTGCACAATGCCCGCCGCTCGCCCTACCGGGCCGACGACATCGCCCTACTGCTCACCGAGCACAGTGTCGACCACGGCCCACATCCACATCCCAAGGAGACCGTGGGGGACCGCTACGACGACTCCACATCGGGGCGCTGATGAGGGCCTCGTGGTCGTTCGCGGGCCACGACAGGGGCAGGTTCTGGGCCGGCGGGCGAGGAGGCCGGTGAGGGTGCTGCCGTCGGTGACCGGGTGGTCGAGGGAGAGCAGGCGGGCGCCGTGCATCTTGCGTTCGACCAGCGGCCGAAACTGCCGATGGACTGCACTCGATGCGTGCTTCAGCCGCTCAGGCAGGTGGAAAGAGGGAACCGGCTCGTCCTGTTCGAGCGGTTCGTGGCCATGGTGGCCGGGACAGCCCGAGGCTGAGCCGGCCGGGCTTCGAGCCGGGGGCCGTTCCGCCTCCTGAACACGTGTGGCGCCGTCGTGTGACGACGACCTCATCCTGGAGCCAGGCCCGCGGTCGGTCCACGCGGAACATTCGTTGAACGAAAGTGACCCGGCCTGCCCGTGGGGGCACGCACCACCGCTCCCGCCCGCACGCTTTCGCGGCGAGGCAGCCGGACCGCCGGCGGCACCTTCACCGCGCCGATCGCCCTGCACGGCGGCACGTGCCCGGACCTCACCGACCCGACGGCGCCCGGGGCGCCCGGGGCCCTGCGGCGGCCGTCCCGTCCAGGCGGACGACGGCCCCCGGCAAGGTGCGTACCGCCCCACCGGCCGCGACGTTCCCTCTCGCGGGTCCGTGTTCACCGCCTGATCCGCTGGTGTGGGCGAAGCGGCACCTGGTGTTATTGAATGAGGTGTGCGGTCAGGGATCTCGGGGCCCCGCTCGCACGGGTTCGGGTACGGCCCCGGCTCTGCGCCGGGGACTGGCGAGCGAGCTGAGAGAGCCGCATGGACTCCACATCCTCCCCCTCGTCCTCGTCGCCGTTCGACATGGTCAGCAGTGCCCTGGGGCGCTACATCCCGCGCGGCGGAGCGGCAGCGGCCGCCGGTCCTGCCGAGGCGCAGGGTGACCGCACCACCCGCCAGCGCGTTCCCGACACCCCGGAAGCCGCCCGTCAGGAGCAGATCCTCGGCGCGGTCAACCTGGACAGGGATCTGAGAGTCACCCGCTCCAATCTGGAGGCCCCCGTCTTCGCGGGCGTCGACGCCGTGCCCGGGAGCCCTTTCGTCGATCTCCTGCCTCCCGGGGACGTACCGACGGTCACACGGCGGTTGCGGCAGGTCCTGGAAACCGGTGAGGCGCACGTCGCCCGGATCCAGCGCCTGCAGCGCGGTGACGGGTCGGAGCTGGTGGTCTCGCTGAGCATCCTGCCCGCCGCGGCGCCTCAGGAAGGCCTGACCGTGTCCGTGATCGCCATGGCCAAGAGGCTGCACCTGTACGCCGCCGAGACCGCGATCGGCACGTCGCTGGACATCGGCGAGACCGCGCAGTCACTGGCGGAGTCCCTGCTGGCCTGGGGAGACGTGGCCGCCGTCGACCTCGACTTCGCCGTGTGGACGGGCGAGGGTGTCGCCGAGCAGGCGCACGGGCGCATCCGGCTGCGGAGGGCGGCCCTGGTACCGGACCGGGCGTGGCCCGAGGGGTATGTGACTCCGGGCGACGATCTTCCCAGCGACGCGAGTCGCCTGCTGGCCCAGGCGGTACGGCGGGACGATGCCCCGCAGGCCATCGTCATGCCCGACCGGGAGGCGGTCGAGCGGGTGCTCGGCAGTCCCCGGGTGATGCGTGCCCTGGTGCCCGGTGACCGATCGGCGGGTGTGGCGTGCATACCGCTGGTCCTGGACTGCGCGCCGCCTGTCGTACTGGGCGTGGCGGAGATCTGGCGGCGGGCGGACTCCCCCTTCCGCGACAGCGAGCTGTTCGACCTGCAGGAACTGGTGGCCAGGACCGCCCACCACGTCGACCTGGCCCGTCAGCACCAGCGCGAGCACACGCAGGTGCTGGCGTTGCAGCGCCGGCTGCTGCCCCGGATCGGCGGCGACACCATCGAGATCGCGAGCATCTACCAGCCCGCCACCCCCGACAGCGCGGGCGTCGGCGGCGACTGGGTGAACAGCTTTCCGCTGCCGGACGGCCGTACCGCGCTGGTGGTCGGTGACGTCGTCGGCCACGGCCTGGGAGCCGCGGCGACCATGGGCCAGCTGAGCATGGAGGCCCGCGCGCTGCTCTCCGCGGGATTGGCGCCCGACGAGGTGCTGGAGCACCTGGACGAGACCGTGACGCTGCTGGACGACCCGGAGTCCGGACTGGCTGCCGGCTACAGCGCCCTCGGGTCGACCTGCTGCATCGCCCTATACGACCCGGTCAGCCACCGCGTGGCGCTGTCCAGCGCCGGCCACCTCCCCCCGGTGCTGGTGTCTCCGGACGGGCACGCGGGCCCGCTCGACGTCCGTCCTCATCCCGGCCTGGGCGCCGAGTTCGCCCTGCGGGAGCCGTTTGACGTGCACACGTTCGATGCACCCCCGGGTTCCGTGCTCGCCCTCTACACCGACGGCCTGGTGGAGGATCCCGCCGTCTCGATCGACGAGGGCATCGGCAGGCTGGCGGACGCCGTGTCCACGGTGCACCCCTGGGACGCCCTGCAGCAGGCCGCACGGCGCGTGGTCTCCACGCTGGCGCCCGTGCGTCAGCGCGACGACGTGACCCTGCTGCTTGCGCGCATGATCGGCTACCGCAAGGGGGACACCGCGACCTGGCGTCTGCCGGCCCGCTACGACGCGCCCGCCCGGGCCCGCGCGCATGTCTCCGCGCTGCTGCGGCAATGGCCTACCAGGGACCACACCCGGGACAACGTGCTGCTGCTGGTCAGCGAGCTGGTCACGAACGCGGTCCGCTTCGCCACCGGTCCCATCACGGTACGGCTGATCAGATCCGGTCACGGCCTGCTGTGCGAGGTGGGTGACACCGGCAACGGCAGGCCGCGGCTCGGCGTGGGCGGCCTGCTCGACGACGGTGGGCGTGGCCTGCGCATCGTGCACAGGCTCACCACGCGGTGGGGGGTGCGGTGGACGGACACCGGCAAGGTGATCTGGGCGGAAGTCGCGAGGTGACACGGCCGCGGGGCGGGGCGCGGCCGTCGCAGGGGGGCGCGGCGAAGGTACGGGCGGCGTGCGCGCGGCGGTAGCCGGCGCCACCGACGGTACGGACGGCGCCCTCAGCGGTACGCGGGTGGCGTGACCGGTGGCGCGGGCGGCTCACTCACTGTTACGGGTGGCGCAGGGTCGCGCTACAGCCACTCCCCGTCCAGGGCGGTGGCAGTGAGGCCAGGGGCAGCCGCGTACAGGACGGCACGACTGCCCGGCTTCTGCCCGGCGTCGTACGCCCGTCGCATGATGTCGAACACGGCGGCGCCTCCGCGGTTGCCGCTGGTGTAGCTGTCCCGGCTGTAGTCCAGCAGCCCCGACGGCCAGGCGTCGGGCATCGTCTGCTCCATGTACTCCAGCACGCGGGTCCCACCGGGGTGCGCGAGCAGCACGTCGGGGTGCCACGAGTCGGCGTGGTCCTGGTACCGCACGCGCAGCCACTCCCACATCGCGGTGACCGTCTCCTGCACGGCGCGCGGCCCACGCCGGTCCATCACGAAGTGGGTGCCGTCCGCCCGCGTCTCCAGGCGGTGCAGGTCCTGGGTGCCGGGCAGGGTGTGGTGCCAGGCGGCGTCCAGCCGCAGCATCGACTCGGGCCTCGGCCGGCCCGTGACCACCGTGGCGACCGCGGTGTCCGCGAACAGCAACCGGACGATCAGGGACTCGAGGGTGTCGTCCGCGGGCTGGTAGGTCGTGCTCAGCGCCTCCGCGATCACGACCAGGACCACCCGGTCGGGGTCCGCGGCCACGAGATCCGCCGCCAGCGCCAGCGAGCGGGTCCCCGCGATGCAGGCCCACTGCGTGGCAGGCAGCAGCATCGCGTCGTTGCGGAGCGAAAGCCTGTTGGCCAGGGCGATGTCCAGACCCGGCAGCGCCGGGGTGGTCGAGTTGCTGGTGATCAGGCAGTCGACGTCTGCGGCGTCCAGCCCGGCGATCTGCAGAGCCCCGCGCGCCGCACGCTCCCCGTAGTTCTGCACGGCTTCCCAGGCCGGTGCGGTGCGCTCCTGGACGGTCTGCGGCGCGGGTATCGCCTCGAGGGCGGCGATCACACGTTCCACGTCCTGCTCGGTGAACCCGTCGCGGGCCAGCGCCTCTTGGGCCCGGTCGATGCCCGCAGCCCGCAGCCCGTTGCCGTTGCCGGGCGCGACGGCGGTCTCCAGCGGCAGCATCCACCCGCGGCTCTCGATGCCGGTACTGGCCGCGATGCCGTCGATCCGCGGCGCCCACGCCGCGTGCGGGTGCCGGTCGCGCACCTCCGCCACGATCTGGCTGGTCTCCACGGCGTGCTCGCCGTGTATGACGGCAGGAGGGCAGAGGTAAGCGGCCATGATGGGCACCTTTCTGGGGGGAAACTAGGGAGAACATCACGAGTGCTGTGTCATGAGTCACTTCGGCACTTCACACCCAAGTTGACACCAATACGCCCTATTTCGGCGTCGGCATCCGTTTCGAGCATGGACGCCAAATGGACATTTCGGCTGTGATGCACGCAACTTGGGTGGCGTTTTGAGTGTGTGAGACGGCGCACACCGCTGAGACCGGGGTGCCCGGAGCGATTCGGTAGATCGACCCTGACGCACCGTCAGTTCAACCCCTGGCGTCCCCGAGGTGATTGCTGGGCGGCGGTGGGGGATAGGTGCTGCCGACCGGATACGACACTCGGCACGCACCAGGCTTCACGGGGCCGCGCCGGAGGGCTCTGTGACCGCTCTCACTCATCCGGACGCGGCTCGCCCGGGCTCCGGCGCCGGAACCACCCGTTGCCCAGTGCGGTCTGTGCTCGCCGAAACCCGGGAGTCGGACGGCCCGGCTCGTCGACCGTTCCCCGGAGGGCTGATGGATTACGCGAGCCCGGAGCTGCTGGGAAGTGCCAGTGCCAGTGCCAGTGCCAGTGCCGAGTCCGTGTGGAGTGTGATGCGAACCGGTGTGAAAGTGGTGGCGTCCACCGTCGACTCACCGGTGCCGGGATTGCGGGCGTAGCGTGGGTGGGCGCCTGCGCTGATCTGCCAGCGGATGCGGTGGCCGACGGGGAAGCGGTGGGCAGTGGAACTCATCGGCACTGTGAGCTGCGAGGGTGCCTGTCCGGTCGTCCGCAGTCGGCCGAAGCCGTCACAGACGTTGACGCCGCGGCCTTGTGGGTCCACGTCGCACAGGCGGGTGAAGACGCCGGCGTGTCCGGTGTCCGTGGAGATGCTCAGTCGTGCGGAGACAGGGCCCAGGATGTCCATGGGCTCGGTCAGTGGTGGGCCGGTGAAGGTGAGGACGTCGTCTCGCGCCTCCAGAGTGCCGTTGTCCCGGGGGCCTGCGGTGCGGGAGAGCAGTGGGCCGCCGAGGGAGGGAGTGGGGTCGGTCGGGTCGTAGCGGAACGCCGTCAGGGGTGCGGAGTCGGCGGGGGCCTGCCGGCTGAGATGCCCGCCGGGGAGGGGGTACCACGAGGTGGCAACCGCGGCCGGCGGCCAGTCGTCGAGGTCCCGCCAGGTGTTTTCGCCGCCGATGTGCACACGCGCCGCTGTGGGACGCAGGCCGGAGGGATCGCCGTACAGATGGGCGCGCAGCCATGCGAGGCTTTCGGTGAATACCTCGGGCCATCCTTGCTGCGGGGCGGATGTGTGGGTCCAGGGACCGACGAGCAGGGCGGTCTCACATCCGGCCTGGCGCAGCCGGTCGTACTGCCCGAAGGTCTGGTCGACCAGTGCGTCGTGCCATCCGGTGATCAGAGCTGTGGGGATGCGGAGCCGCTCCGCCGACTCCGCCAGCGACGCGCCGCGCCAGCACGCGTCGTCGGCGTCCGGGTGTGTCATGACGTCGTCCAGCCAGGGCAGTTCGCGCCCGAGGGCTGACACATACGCCCCACGCAGGGGTTGCGCGGTGGTGACGTCGCGCAGACGGCGCCACAGGCGCAGCGTCGCCCGGAGGAACGGTGCCGTGCCCCGGTGCTGGTAGGTCATGCCCACGCCGACGGCGAGGGCGTTCTCCAGGTTCAGCACTCCGTCTGTGTGGAACAGGGCGTAGGGATCGTGCAGCCCCACCTGCACCACCATCGCCTTCGGCTCTGGCGGCGGGGCCGAGGCGAGCGCCCATTGCACGTAGCCCAGGTAACTGGGGCCGATGGTCCCGAGTGTTCCGTTGAACCAGGGTTGCTCGCGCAGCCAGGACACCGTGGCCTGGCCGTCGGCGGCCTCGTTGCGCCACAGGTCGAACACGCCGCCCGAACCGCCGGTGCCGCGGCAGCTCTGCAGGACCATGTGGGTGCGGCGAAGCTGGAGGTCTTCGCCCAGCTCACCGCATTCGTGGCCGGGCACGTTGCCCATGAGATCGCGCAGGCCGCAGTCTCACGAGCACCGGAGCGGGCAGCAGCCGAGGCTCGCTACCTCGCCGCTGTCGCCGCCGACGGCTGCCACCCGGAACTCGCCGAAGCCCTCTCGGCCCCCGGACGCCCCCTCACCCCCGACGCCACCTTCACCCGGTTCCTCAACCGCCTGATCGACGGCCTCGATACCGACTGAAGCCACGCACCTGCCGCTGTCGTCCCGCTCGCGGTGCCTGCGAGGAACAGTCCGTCGGCCTCGCCGAGGCCCCGCCCGCGACGAAGGCTGCCCCAGATCCGTTTTGGCGGTTGACCAGCTGCCTGCCGAGTGGGATCTGACGGGGCAGCACGCGGATCACAGCACGGCTCACGGTAGAAGCGGATCAGTCCGGTCTCGTGGCAGGGCATCCCGCTTGCCGCCGTACTGCCGCACGGCGGCCGGGTCGTGGCGCAAGCGGGGCGCGGCCGTACCCTCGTCGTCCTTGCCGCTCCCGTCCTTCTCGGTGGCGACGGCGGAGGCGGACAGAAACGTCGCGACGGCGAGGCTGCCCCACAGAGCGGCCGGGCCGTGGGGCGCGAGGGCAGTGATGGCCGCCGGCGAGACGGCGAGCCCGAAGCCCGTGGAGAGTTCGAAGCGGGCGAGGACGCGTCCCAGGGCATGGGCGGGGGCGAGGTGGGTGACGAGCGCGGTGGCGCTGCCGGCGTAGACGATCTCGCCAACGGTGCAGACCACGGACACCGTGGCGACGGCCGGGGCACCCCAGCCGTGGCCCAGTGGGGTGGCCGCGAGGAAGCCGAGGTAGGAGGCGGTGAGTATCACGCCTGCGAGAGCCAGCGCCGTCCGCCGGGAGAACCGGGACATCAGGACGGTGACCGGCACCTGCAGGGTGACCACCAGCATCGTGTTGCCGACGAAGATCGCCGCCGACCACACCGGGGATGCGTGCAGCTGTGTCACCAGGATGAGGGGGAGCGCGATCTCGGGGACGTTGAGGCAGAAGGCGTAGACGACGTTGGCTGCGAGCAGCGCGCGCATCCGGGGCGCGGGGCCGTCACCGGCCTCCTTGCCCGGGGCGGCGGCCGGACGCGCGTGCAGCCGGACCGACCAGGCCAGGGCCGCCGCGGTGAGATAGGCGAGCCCGGTGACGGCTGCCAGCGCCCGCAGGGCGGTGGTGCCGCCCGCGAGGATCACCGTGGCGATGAGCGCGCCCACGCCCAGCGCGGCGTTCCGCAGGGCGCGGCCTGCCGCGAGCGCGGTGTCCCGTTCCCGGCCGTGGGCGAGCGTGGCCACGACAGCCGCGTGGGCGGCCGGCCAGGCCTGGTTGCCCATGCCGAGGAAGAGCGCCGCCGCGGCGAACGGCCATACGTGCTCCGCAGGGGTGGCCAGCAACAGCGCCACCCCAAGCACCCGTACCAGCATCGACGACGCCACGACCGTGCTGCGTGCGCCCAGGTCCAGCCATCGGCCCACGGCGGGCACGCACACCAGACCCGCGACGACGCCGGCCGTCATGGCGGTGCCGGTGACCGGCGCGGACAGCCTCAGCACCGTCACCCCGTACAGGAGCAGGAACGGCCGCAGCAGTCCGGTGCCGAGCGCGTCCACGGCCAGGGCGACGGCATAGCGGGGGCCTCCGGAGGCACGGACGAGGGCGCGGGGCCGAATCTTGGATGTGGTTGCCATGGCGTCAGACAGTGCGGACAACCGAACTGCCGGGCACGTCGGTTGACGAGAACCGTCAACCGACGGCGGCGACGGCCGTCCAGGCCGTGATGATGAGGGGATGACGTTGAGGATCGACATCAGCGGCCTGCCGGCCGAGCGGGTGCGGTTCGCCGCCTCCCCGCTGGCCGAGCTGACCGCGATGCTGCATGTGCTGGCAGAACCCGGGCATCATCCGCAGCTCGCCGGCTGGGCCGGGGACGTCTGGGCCGGGCTGCCGCCGGAGCTGGCCGAGCGGCTCAGGGAGGCGGAGTTCCTCTGGCGCTCCTCACAGGCCGACTTCCTGATCCCCGGCCGGCCCCGGCCGACCCTCGCCGAGGAGCTGGACGACGTGGACCGGATCGACGACGAGAGGTACGTGACCGCTGCGCTCGTCACCACGTGCGGCAGCAACCGGGTCCACTTCGCCGGGACGTCTCCGCTCACCGACGCGACCGCGCGCGAGCGCGCCCTGGACGTGGCCCAGGCCCGCGGCGCACTGCAGGAGGCCTTCGCGGAACGGCTGCTCGCGGACCCGGCCGCGGTACGGGCGCGGGTGCGCCACACCCTCGAACAGTGCGCCGCGGCGTTCTTCGACGCCGCCTGGTCGGGCGCCGCCGTGCGACTCGCCACCGACCTGCGCCTGAAGAACGACCTGCTGAAGCGTCAGGGCCTCGGGGCGGCGCTCGCCTCGGTCTCCGGCGCGGTCACCCTGGCACCGGACGGCGACTGCATCGTCGTGGACAAGGTGCAGGACAAGGCGACCGCCGCCCGCGACAGTGGAGTCACCTTCATTCCCAGTGTCTTCGGCCGCCCGCACCTGGTGGCGGTCCACGCCCCCGGTTGGCATCCGGTGGTGCAGTACCCCGTGGCCGAGCCGACTCCGTCGGAGCCGGTACCGCTGGAAACGGTGACGCTACGGCTGGAGGCGCTCGCCCATCCGGTACGGCTGAGGCTGCTGCGCACCCTGGCCCGCGGCCCGCACACCACCGGCGAGCTGGCCCACGCCTGGGAGCTCTCGCCCCCCGAGGTCTCCCGCCATCTGGCCGTCCTGCGCCGCGCGGGCCTCCTCACGGCCCGACGGCAGGGCCGCTACGTCCGCCACACCCTCAATCTGCCCGACCTGACGGCGCTGGGCACCGACCTGCTGGCGGCCGTACTGCGCTGAGTGGCCCCGGCGCACGGGCCGCGCACGTCAGGCGGTCGACTCCGGCAGGAAGCGCGTCACCACTGCGTCGATCAGGGCGTCGAGCCGGTGCGGTGTGAGGAGTTCCCGGACAGTCAGGTCGTCGACGATCAGCCCCCAGCATGCATCGGAACCCCGACCAGCTCGCGCCAGGAGTGTCACGCGGACCAGGGCCCGGTCGGGCGGCGGGCAGTGGCCGGCACCAGCCCCGTCTCGACGAGTCCTGCCGCACCACGGGGGCACGACCCCGTGCTTCGATCGGGCGACCACGATCGTCACCCGCCCGGTCGCGACACGGCCCGGGGCACACCAGTGAGTCCGTGCCGGGGCACAGCGGGGCACCGAACACGCGGATCCCGGCCGGCCGAGCCGTCCCGCGCTGCTCACGGGCCCTGCGGGCAAGTCCGGATCCCTGCGGCGGACCAGGCCGTCGGCGGAAGCGGCCGCATCGGCCGGACGTTGAGGAGCAGTTGGGCCGGATGCCGCGTCCGGATGCGCCTGGCATCCGCCGCGCCGCAAGATCTTGACCATGCGGATGTTCACGGTGACCCCGTCCTGTCCTCGGCCGACGCGGCGCGGCGGTGCGCGCCATGCCATATCCACCACCGTTGCCTGTGGCGTCCTGCTGGCTGGTGCCACGGCGTGCGGTCATGGGGGCGACCGGAAGGTCTCCGGAGGTGCACCCGGCGCGGCCTCCGCCCGCCCCGGCCAGGCTGTGGGCACGCGTCTTCCGGGCGTCGGAGACCGGATGTGGAGTCAGGTGCCGGCCGACACCGGCCAGGCCGTGGTCGTCTACGGCGAAGGCCGCAACTCACCCGACAGCCTCGTCGTCCTGTATCAGAAGCAGGGCTCGACCTGGCATCAGACGCAAAGCTGGCCCGCGCACAACGGCAGGTCGGGCTGGACAACGGACCATCACATCGATGACGAGCACAGTCCCGTCGGCGTGTTCACCCTGACCGACGCGGGAGGCACGCTCGCCGACCCCGGAAGCCGGCTGAGGTACTGGCGCGACGACAACGCCTACGCCTCCATGCTCAACCCGGAACCGGCCCACGCGCACGACTTCGACTACGTCATCGCCATCGACTACAACCGGCTCAAGGACGCTCCGCCGTTCGACTGGAGCCGCCCGGACGGCGTGGAACAGGGCGGCGGAATCTGGCTGCACATGGACCACGGTGACGGCACCTCGGCATGCGTCACCGTTCCCGAGTCCGGGATGAAGACGCTCCTGCAGACCCTGGACCCGGTGCAGCATCCCGTCGTGGTCATGGGGGACCGCGACCACCTCACGTCCTGACCACACCGTAGGACTGTCCGCCCCGGCACGTCCGTCGTTGAACAGAGGCCCGGGTGCTGTCGCCGGCACCCGGGCCCCAGCGCGCCTCCGACCGCCGAACCCCCAAATGGAAGAGGAGTACTTGAGGTGTGCGCCCGGCCGGTGCGTGCGGCTGCGATGACCGCCAAGTGAAGGTCGCGTGGGGGAGTTGTCGTATTCGATCGACGCGCATAGCGGATGATGCAACGGCTGCGGTTTTCTCGTGAGCGCATCTCCAACCCCCCACACGTTTTGGAGACTTCATGCGCCACGCCGTCCTCGGCATGCCTGCATCCGCGTTACTCCTGATCGGTACGGGCTCGGGTCCCCCCTGTCCGACCCACGTCCGCCGTCGTCGACCGCAGGAGCCGGCCGCGTCCACCGTGGCCGCCCCGCACTCGATGGACGGCCACCATCGCCTCCGGCCTTGACCCCAAGGCCCCCCAGTCGCTGATCGCTTCGGAGCCCTCGGACACGTGGAAGTCCGACAGCGGGCCGGGCGACTGGAAGCCGAGGGCCAACCATGCCTTCCGGCGCACCTGCATGGTGGACACCTGCACCAGCTGACCCCTCCGCGACCGTCGCCCGTCGGCAACCGCAGAAGCGCGCCACAGGCGTCGGCCTGGTGTGCCGAGCACCGGCGCAAACGAGCCGATGATGCGGTGCGGTGGGTCCTGGCCCACTGAGGTGCTCACCGTGCGTGTGGTGCGGCACCGCTGGTGCCGCACGTGTCGAGCAGGGCGGTGATGCCCGGTCACGCAGGGCCGACCACTGCCGGCCGCGCCGACGCGCGCGGCGAAATCGGCGTGCCGTTTTTCGCGCTGCCGGTGGTCGGCCGATTCTCGACCAACATCATCCAGAGGGTAGTGACATGTACGCGTCATAAGTGTCAGTCTCTGTTCACCCGCTGTACGAACACGACCCATCCCAGAGCCGCTCTGACCGGCCCCACACCGGCCGGGCGGCGTTCCCCCCACAACAAGGAGCCCTTTTTCGTGAGCCTCCTCAACGTGCGTCACAAGCGCACCACTTTGGCCATCGCCACCGCGGTGGCGGCGGGAGCCCTGCTTTCCACTGGTCTGACCACCAGTGCCTCCGCCCAGATGCCGGCCGAATCCACGTCCGTGAAGCCGCTCACGGCCCCGACCGCGCTGTCGGCCGCCGCCCGCACCACGCTGATCCAGAAGGCACAGGCCGACGCCGCCACCACCGCGCAGCGAATAGGTCTCGGCGCCAAGGAGAAGCTGGTCGTCAAGGACGTCGTGAAGGACGTCGACGGCACCGTGCACACCCGCTACGAGCGCACCTACGCCGGCCTGCCGGTGCTCGGCGGCGACCTGATCGTCCACACCGCCAAGTCGGGGAAGACCGAGGGCGTCACCAGAGCGACCAAGTCGGCCGTCAAGGTGGCCTCGCTCAAGCCGCAGATCACCGCCGCCCATGCGGAGAAGCAGGCTGTCGGCGCCGCCAAGACCCTGGGCTCGGCCAAGTCCTCCGCGGACGGCGCGCGCAAGGTGATCTGGGCCGGCTCCGGCAAGCCCGTGCTCGCCTACGAGACGGTCGTCGGCGGTCTGCAGGACGACGGCACCCCCAACCAGCTGCACGTCGTCACCGACGCCGCCACCGGCAAGAAGCTCTTCGAGTACCAGGGCATCGAGACCGGCGTCGGCAACACCAAGTACAGCGGCAAGGTCGACCTGGCGAGCACCCAGTCCGGATCGTCGTACACCCTCACCGACGGCACGCGCGGCGGTCACAAGACCTACAATCTCGACCACGGCTCCTCCGGCACCGGCACCCTGTTCTCCCAGGACAACGACAACTGGGGCGACGGGAAGGTCTCGAACGCGGCCACCGCCGCCGCCGATGCCGCCTACGGCGCCCAGGAGACCTGGGACTTCTACAAGAAGACCTTCAACCGCAGCGGCATCAAGAACGACGGCGTCGGCGCCTACTCCCGCGTCCACTACGGCAGCGCCTACGTGAACGCCTTCTGGGACGACAGCTGCTTCTGCATGACCTACGGCGACGGTGCCAAGGACGCCGACCCCCTGACCTCGCTGGACGTCGCCGGCCACGAGATGAGCCACGGCGTCACCTCCAACACCGCGGGCCTGGAGTACTCCGGCGAGTCCGGCGGCCTGAACGAGGCCACGTCCGACATCTTCGGCACCGGCGTGGAGTTCTACGCCAACAACTCCACCGACGTCGGCGACTACCTCATCGGCGAGAAGATCGACATCAACGGCGACGGCACCCCGCTGCGCTACATGGACAAGCCCAGCAAGGACGGCGGCTCCGCCGACAACTGGTCCGCCGACGTGGGCAACAAGGACGTGCACTACTCCTCCGGCGTCGCCAACCACTTCTTCTACCTCCTCGCCGAGGGCAGCGGAGCGAAGACGATCAACGGCGTCAGCTACGACTCGCCCACCCAGGACGGCTCCAAGGTCACCGGCATCGGCCGCGACAAGGCGCTGCAGATCTGGTACAAGGCGCTGACCACGTACTTCACGTCGACGACCAACTACAAGGCGGCCCGCGAAGGCACCCTGAAGGCGGCATCGGACCTGTACGGCGCGGACAGCACCGAAGCGAAGACGGTCGCCGCGGCCTGGACCGCGGTCAACGTCAGCTGACACCCGCACCACCCCGGGGGCGGCGCCAGGGAGCCAACCCTGCTGCCGCCCCCGGCACACGCCCGCACAGTGCCTGGGCCCAGAGCGGCACCCGTACCGGCGATCTGGAAGACCTCCCGCGCCCCCCCACTACGCCACGAAGAAGGCTGGGGTCGAGCACCTCGACGCGATCGCCGACGGCAGATCATAACAGAGGATGGCGAGCCCGAAGTCGTTTTCTGTCTGGACGAGTTCGGGCCGCTCAACCTCCAGCCGCACCCCGGCCGACGGTGGGCCGAACGCGACGGAAGGCGCAGGGAACCCAACCGCGGGCCCAGACCGCATGCGTTCTGCTCAGGCCGCGGCGCGAAAGACGTACGCCGTCATCGGGGCGGTGACCGGCCCTGGGCCCAGACGGGCCGTCATCTCCTCGATCACGGTTGCCCGGACAGCCGGCTCGTCGCCGCGCTCCTCAACGGTCGCGCGCACCGGTGTCCCGGTGAGGTACCCGATGGCAAGGTCGGCGGTCGACGCCGGAGCGCGCCCTGGCCGCCGACCGGCTCGCCGCCGCGGTCACCTCGCACGCCGCCCTGCGCGTGATCCTGGTCATGCGCGACGACTTCTACCCCCAGCTCGCCGCGGCCGCCCCCAAGCTGCTGGCGGCGGCGATGCCGGGCCTCCTCAACGTGCCGGGCACGCTGAGCCGGGACGATCTGTACGCCATCATCACGCGGCCCGCGCACAGCGTGGGCGCCCGCTTCGAGAGCGGGCTGCCCGAGCGGATCATCACCGACGTCCTGGCGACCGACCCGGAGGGGACGGCGAACCGCAGGGCCCCGGTCACCGTGCTGCCCCTGCTGGAACTGACACTCAGCGAGCTGTGGCGGCAGCGCAGCGACGGCTGTCTCACCCACGACGCCTACCGGCGCGGCGGCAGAGTGACCGGGAGCCTGACCACCTGGTGCGACACCACTCTCGACCGGCTTCCGCCGGGCCACCGGCCCATCGCCCAGCGCATCTTGACCTCGCTCGTGCGCCCCGCCGATACCCGCCACAACATCCCCGCCATGCGTGCGCAGGTCCCCCTGCGGGACTTGCGCGAGCTGGCGGTCGCCCCCGGCGGCGGGCCGGACGACGGGGGTGCCGTCGACCCTGCCGTCGACGCGGTCCTCGCCACCCTGACGCGACACCGCATCATCATCACCCGCACACCGGACGCGCCTTCGGCCGAGCCGGTGGCAGAGCTGATCCACGACGCGCTGATCCGGGACTGGGGCACCTTGCGCGAGTGGGTGGCCCAGGACCGCCGTTTCCAGGAATGGTTCGTGCGCGCCCGGGAGCAGCGGACCCGTTGGGCCGACGGGAGAAATGAGGAGGACCTGTTCACCGGAACGGCTCTGGCAGAAGGACTCGAATGGTCCCAACGGCGCCGTCTGCCGACCGATATCACCGAGTTCCTCACGGCAGGCAAGCGGCGCCAGCAGGCCGCCATCCGACGCAGCCGGCAGCTCAACGCCATCCTTGCCGGTCTGCTCGTCGTCGCCCTCCTCGCCACGGGAGGCGCCCTCTGGCAGTGGCGGACCGCCGAGGTGCAGCGGAAAGAAGCCCTGTCCCGCCAACTCGCCGGCCAGTCCGACATCCTCTTCCCGACGAACCCCACCCTGGCCTCGCTGCTCGCCGTGCAGGCCTACCGCACCAGCCCCACGCCCGAAGCGACCCACAGCCTGCAAAACGCCGCGGCGATTCCGCTGCGGCGCAGCCTGCCCGGCCACCGCAAGTCGGTGCAGGCGGTGACGTACAGCCCCGACGGCCGGACCCTCGCCAGCGCCAGTGCCGACGGGACCGGGCGCCTCTGGGACGCGGCCACGGGCAAGCCCCGGGCCACCATGAACGGCCACACCGGCACCGTGGAGTCCGTGGCCTTCAGCCCCGACAGCGGCACCGTGGCCACCGGCGGTTTCGACGGGACCGTACGCCTGTGGGACGCGGCCACCGGCGAACCCCGGGCCACCATGAGCGGCCACACCGACATCGTATGGTTCGTGGCATTCAGCCCCGACGGTCGCACACTCGCCAGTAGCGGCGGCGACAACTCCGTGAACCTGTGGGACCTTGCGAGTCGCAAGGTCCGGGCCACGTTGAAGGGACACTCCGACAGCGTGATGTCTGCGGCGTTCAGCCGGGACGGCCGCTTCGTCGCGACCGGCAGTGCCGACGGTTCCGCGCGCCTTTGGGACCCGGACACCGGCGAGCTCGTCCGCGGCCCGCTCGGGCAGACCGGCGCCGTGGACTCCGTGGCATTCAGTCCCGACGGGAGTACCCTCGCGGCATCGAGCGATGCGGACACAGGTGTGGCTCTGTGGAATGTCGCAACGGGCGAGCCCCGCAGGAAGCTCCTCGCCTACGACAACATCACGACATCGGTGGCGTTCAGCCCTGACGGCCGCACGCTCGCCACCGGCACCCAGAACGGCATGGCAGTGCTGCGCGACGCGACCACCGACACGGTCCTCGCAGTCCTGCCCGGCCACACCGACACAGTCTGGTCGGTGGCGTTCAGCCCCGACGGCCGTACCCTCGCCACCGGCAGTGACGCCACCGTACGGCTGTGGCGCGTGGGCGCGAACCAAGCGACGCTGATCGGCCACACCGACAAGGTCTGGTCCGTGGCGTTCAGCCCCGACGGCCGCACCCTGGCCACCGGCAGCCTCGACCACACCGTGCGTCTGTGGGATGTGGCCACCAGAAGGTCCCTGGCTCGCCTGAGGGGCAGCGACGCGGTACGAGCGGTTGCGTTCAGCCCTGAGGGCCGCACCCTCGCTACCGGCAGTTTCGATACCACAGGGGCTCTGTGGGACGTCCGCACGCGCAGGATCCGGGCGACCTTGCGTGGCCATACGCGCTCGGTCGAGCAGGTGGCGTTCAGTCCCGACGGGCGGATCGTCGCCACCGCAGGCGGCAGCATCCTGCACCAGTGGGATGTGAGGACCGGGAGGGAGATCCGCACCCCCCTGTACGAGGAGAGTCCGGCAACCTCGGCGGCCTTCAGTCCCGACGGAAAGGTTCTGGCCGTCGGCAACACGGGCAACTCCGGGCAGCTGTACGACGCTGCCAGCGGTGCCCCCGGCACCGTTTTCCGGGGGCACAGCGGACCGGTGTTCGCAGTGGCGTTCAGCCCGGACGGGCGGACGTTGGCCACCGGCAGCAACGACACCACGGTGCGCCTGTGGAACGTGGCCAATGGCAAGAGCCTCGCCACGCTGACCAGGCACACCGGGCCGGTGACCACGCTGGCGTTCAGCCGCGACGGCCGCACCCTCGCCAGTGGCAGCCTCGACTCCACAGCGGTGCTGTGGGACGTCTCCACCCGCAAGGCCCGCGCCACGTTGACCGAGCTCGCTGCGGTCCAAGCGGTGGCATTCAGCCCGGATGGACACACCTTGGCTTCCGCGGATGACGACCGCACCGCGCGGCTGAGGGACGTTGTCCTGCCGCGCCCCGCCGAGGCGATCCGGAAAATCTGCCAGGCCGTGAACCGGGACCTGACCTCGGAGGAACGGGCGGCGTACCTGCCGGACCGTACGACCGCGCCCGTGTGCCCCGGGCCCTGAACGCGACCCGCGAGAACACATCCTCCCGGCGCTGGGCGTCGGCAAGGTCAAAGGCCCTTGAAAAGCCGGCTGCCCGCCACCTCGCCGGCCGGCTCCTCGCCACACTGATCCTCTGGCTCCGCGAGCACTGAGCGTTTGTCGAACCCAGGACTTGTCCGATGGGCCTCCGGGACTGTGAGCGTGCTGCTCGTTCCGGTCGGCGCGGGGTGGGGTGACTAGCCCACCAGCGCGGCCACCAGGCGCTTCATGGCGGGCCGTGGGTCGGGTGCGCCCGGCCAGCCGGTCATCAGGAGGTGGTGGGCCGTGCCGACGACGGCGAGGGCCACCGTGCGCGGGTCGACAGTCCCAGCCACCCGGCCGAGTTCCCGTTCGTCCTTCAGATAGCCGGTGATGGCCTCCTGAACCGCGGCGAACCCGGGCGCCCCTCCTTCCAGGGCCTTGCGGATGCGCAGTGCGGCGGTGGGGCGAGTCATGGCCAGGCCCGCGATGGCGGGACCGCCGGAGTCGAACAGCGCGAGGGCGACAGCTTCGAGGTTCCGCGCCACCGTGCCCTGTCCGGCGAGTCCCGACAGTGCCTGTGCCTTCGCCGCCGTCCGCGCGAACCGGTCGAGGCAGAGCTCGGCCACGAACTCGTCGAACCCCGCGAAGTGCGCATGCAACAGCCCCTTGGCGCAGCCCGCCTCGGTCGTGACGGACCGGCTGGTGAGCGCGCCGGGCCCATCCCTTTCCACGACGCGCTCGGCGGCCGAGAAAAGCCGCTCGCGCACGTTCGGCGTCGCCACTCCGCGCGGTGACATGGGCCCCTCTTCCGTTCCGCTTCCGCCGCCCTCGAAGGGGCGCCACGCCCTGGATGGTACCGGGGGATTGCCGATATGGGCATGCGCCCATACTGTATGGGCCTATGCCCATACCTCGGCGTCCGTCACAGGAGGCACCCGTGCCAGACATCGTCAACACTGAACAGGCCCAGGCGTGGAACGGCCCGGAAGGTGCCCATTGGGCCCGCAACCAGGACCGCTGGAACGCCGTGAACGACGGTTTCAACGAGTCGCTCCTCGACGCCGCCGGAATCGCCGAGGATCACTGGACCCTCGACCTCGGCTGTGGCTCCGGGCAGACCACGCGCCTGGCCGCGGTCCGGGCACCTCGAGGGCGGGCGCTGGGCCTTGACCTCTCGGGCCCGATGCTGGTGGAGGCGCGGGCCCGAGCAGAGCGGGAGGGCATCACCAACGCCTCTTTCACACAAGGCGACGCGCAGGCACACCCTTTCGAGGCGGGCGCGTTCGATGCGGCGATCAGCCGCTACGGGGTGATGTTCTTCGCCGACCCCGTTGCGGCATTCGGCAACGTCGGCCGGGCGCTGCGAACCGGCGGTCGGCTGGCATTCGTCTGCCCGGCCGATGCCACGCTCAACGACTGGGTGCTGGCGATGGCGGCGCTGCGCGACTTCCTGCCGGTCGGCGACTTCGGGCAGCCGGGGCTGCCCGGCATGTTCTCCCTGGCCGCCCCGGACCGCATCCGCGACGTCCTCACCGCGGCTGGATTCACCGGCATAGCCATCAACCGGTCGCAGGCCTACGGAGCATGGGGACACGGAGCCGAGGACGCGGCGGAGTTCCTGCTGGGTACGGGCCCCGGTCGTCACCTGACGGAGCAGGTCGACGCGACCGCACGGGCCCTGGCCCGGCGCACCCTGACCGATCATCTGCGCGACCACGAGGCGGCGGACGGCACGGTCCGGCTGCGCAGTACGGCGTGGCTGGTCGTGGCAGACCGCCCGGCCGACTCGTCTGGCAGGCCCCAGTAGTACGCCAGTCGTAGATCGTTGCTGCGCTGGTGGCGGCGAAGCCTCGAGTTCTTCTCGGCTTGGCAGCGTTTGGCCTGGTTGGGCCACCGCTTCCGTACCTGACACGGCGGTCACCTCAGCCGGTTGACGTGGGGTCAGGCCGGCCGACTCGCGTGGGTAGGGTGACTGTGTTCGTGGTGTACGAGTCGGGGGTGTCGTGGTGGCCGCAGAGGTCGTCGTCAGGACGGGGCTCAGGTACGGGGCCGGCGGCAAACTCATGGACGTGTATCAGCCCGCGGGCGCTTCGGAGCCTGTGCCCGCGGTGCTGCTCTGGCATGGCCGGGGCCCGGACGAACGAGACGTCCTCGCGCCGGTCGCCCGCGCCGCTGCGGAACTCGGTGTCATCGTCCTGTTGCCGGACTGGCGACCCGACGCTGCGGACGGTGGGCGAACACACCTGAGGGAGTCGGCCGACTTCGTACGGCAGAACGTGGTCGACTTCGGCGGGGACCCCGAGCGGATCGTGCTCGCCGGTTGGTCGCTGGGCGGCAAGGCCGCGGTGGGGGTCGCCGTCAATCCTGCCGCATTCGGCAACTGGAGGCCGCAAGCCGTCGTGGGCATCGCGGGTGCGTACGGATCGGTGGCACCGACCACCGGCACCGTCCCCGTCGACGACCTCCGCCTGGGCGGCGGCCTGGTGCCGCCTGTGCCGGTGTGGCTGGTGCACGGCACTGCCGATCCAGTGGTGGACGTCGAGCGTTCACGCGAGTTGCACGCGGCTCTCGAGGAACAGAGCTGGCCGGTGTCGCTCCACGAGGTCGCGACCGATCACGCAGGCGTCATCATGACCGAGTTCGTGCCCGAGGACGACCGTTGCATGCCCAGCACCGCCGGCCATGCCGTTGAGGCGGGGTCGAGGACCGCCGGAGTACTGGCCCGTGCCGCTGGAATCAGTGCGCAGCACCTCAGCCGTCGATCGTGATCCGGCTGGTCCAAGCCGCCGGCGCGGAGGCGACTGCGGTCGCCGGTGATCGTCGGTGGGCCAGGCGGCGAGCCGGCTGGTGACCGGCGGTGCCCGGGCTGCGGGAATGCCGGCCTCTCCGGTGTGGTTGAACCAGCCGTGACGGTGAAGGGGACAGTGTCCCCGGGCCTCAACCATCGCCTGCAGGGACGATCGTTCGGCTGAAGCCCTGCAGAGCCTTCCGCCGCGTAGGCGACCGCCCTTCACGATCACACCCGATACGGGAAAGCCCCAGCCGGCACACCGGCCGGGGCTTTCCCGCGCGCCCTACGGGCTCTCCTGGCCTCGCAACAGTGCTCACGAAACCGCTCGGGGCGGGCGGCCCGGGGCGGGGTCTGCGGCGGCGTATCCCTGCCGGTTCAGCGGAAGGATGCGTAGCGTCGCATGAGCGGCTTTGAGGCGCCGACGCGGGGGTAGCCGGTTTTCGCTCCCTGCTACCCCTGAGGTGATCACATGCGGCTCGACCGGCCCGAGCGCGACACGGAAGAACCGCTCACCTCCGCGGAGCACCCGCACGGAGACGGCAGTGTGCTGCTGCGCGCGGAGCTCGAGCAGCTTCACCTCGAGGTGGCGGCGCACTCCAGGATCTCCATGGCCGAGGGCGCCCTGGCCGTTCTCGGACAGTTGCCGGTCGAGAAGGCGGCAGTGGTGCTGCGGGACGTCTCGCGCGCCCTCGGCCTGGACGTGCACCGCGTTGCCGAACACGTGCTGGGACTGGTTCAGGGCACCGGTACGCCCATCCGGGTGGTCGACGAGCTGCAGCGGGCCCTGGAACAAGCCTGAACCCGCCCGCACAGTACAAGGGCGGGAAGCCGGTCCGCGTCAGTCCTCCGCTACGGGCAGACGACCCCGCGCGCGTCCGGCTCAGCGGCCCTGGTCCGGCGACGGGCACCGCGTGAAGCGATCAGTTCCTGGGAACGCCCGCTCGGGTCAGGCAGCCAGGACGCGGGTCGTCTTCGATGCTGCGCAGCCGTCCGCTCGCAGGCGGTCCAGGAGCATGTCGGCGGCAGCGAGGGCCTCGTTCACCGACTCGGTGCCGGTCATGGCGCACAGCCGGGCGGAGGTGTCCTCCAGTTCCCGGCTGGAGTGGCCGGTGGGATGCAGGCCATGACGGAAGCGGGCCTCGGCGAAGCGGGCCAGCACTGCGCGCAGTTCTTTCTCCGCCGGCAGCAACACAGCGACAACCCTCTCGTGCAGCGGACCGGCACACCGGGCCCGCAACCTCCGCCGAGCGCACACCTGCAAGGCGGCACCACAGTTGAACGGAGCAGGTACGTGCTCCGGTGGACCTTGTGCCCCCGCTGGATCACCGCATGCACTCCTCCCACGGCACTCCTCTTACGGCACCCCTCTTACTCCACTCCGCGGACGACACCGCTCACTTCGCCGCGCCGGAACTCATGCAGGCGTCTGTTCTTGCGGATTGGCGGCGTGTGCCGTCAACGCGGTGCAGGGGGCGCGCCGCTGTGGGGGAGTGCTGCCGCCGGCACACGCCGGCCTGTTCGGCTGCACCGACCCCGGATGACCGGCCGGACCCTACGAGAAGGCGCCCACGCCGCGAGGGCGCCAGGGGACGAGTCGCCGGCGGACTGGCGAACGCGCTCTGGGGAACCGGGGATGCCGTGGGCGTGGAGCCGGCCCAGCACCGCAGGGTTCTCGGTGCACTCCAGCTCGCCGACCGCGCTCGCGGGGCCGCTCCAAGAATCGAGTGACGCTCAGGGAGCGATGAACAGCAAGGCGTCGTCGGCCATCGCCGGGACATCCCTCTCACAGAAGCCGGGCAGGAGCCCGCCACTATCGCCTCCGGACGCCCCGAGCCCGCATCAGCGTCCCGCACTCACCCAAGAGAGGGCTGGACCGATCGCCTGTGAGCATCGCACTCGGTGATGATTCGTCGCGAACCGTAACTTTTCGGGGTTGCGGTCGATCCTGCTCGGGGATGGGAAGGGTCGGGTCGGGAGCCCGGATTCTTGGCTGAAGCCGTGATGAGCCCCATAGGAGCCAGGTCACGTCCTAAGGGAGGTCGTAGGACCTGACAGGAGACAAGCCTGCGGTAAAGCTGCTGAATGACCGAATTTGCACATTTCTACGTTGTTGGGTAGTACGTCACATTCTTGCGTGGGGTTTCGGCGGGCGCTAACCATGTTTCTCGTTGCCGCAAGCAGCGGGACGGACCGGGCGCACCACGCCGGGACCGACCTCTCTTGCCGCGCAGCACCGGGGCCTCGCCCCGACGCCCGACAGGCCGCGACCGATGCCGGCCGGCGCCTCAAAGACGTCCGACAGGAGAGACCCCCATGACTGCGATCACCGCTGCTTCCCGCCTTGCCCGCCTGCGCAACCTCGCCCTGACCGGCCTGGCCACCACCGGTGCAGCGGCCGCCGCG
>NZ_JBWKFL010000065.1:0-36516 GCF_056434305.1 Streptomyces sp. NPDC044061
GTTACATTCCGAACCCGGAAGCTAAGCCTCACAGCGCCGATGGTACTGCAGGGGGGACCCTGTGGGAGAGTAGGACGCCGCCGAACAAATTTTGAGAAAAAGCCCCAATCCCGGGTGGAAACCCGGGGTTGGGGCTTTTTCGCGTTCAACTCCCGTCCGCTGTAAGAACCTAGAACGTCACCTCGGCCGTCTCCACGGTTCCGCCCTGGCGACCGGGTGCGCTGTGCCACCTCCAGTAGAGGTTGGTGTGGGCGATCACCTGCTCTGGGGCGGGAGCGCCGTACTTGGTCAGGTCCTCCGTGGTGTGTGCGTCGGCGACCAGCGTCGTGTCGTAGCCGCGGACGATCGCGCCGTGCAGGGTCGAGCGGACGCACACGTCCGTCTGGGCGCCCGTGACGAGGAGCCGGCCCACCTTCCGCTCGGCCAGAACGGACTCCAGCTCTGTGTCCTCGAAGGAGTCCGGGTACCCCTTGTGGACCAGGGACTCGCCGTCCTGGCGCCGCAGCTCCGGCACGTACTGCCAGTTGTCGCTGCCGTGCGTCAGCTCCTCGTCGGAGTGCTGCACCCAGATGACCGGAACGTCCGCCGAGCGGGCCTTGTCGATGAGGGTGTTGATGTTCGCGATGACACCGTCGCGGTCGTGGGCGGCCGCCACGACGCCGTTCTGGACGTCGATGACGAGCAGTGCGGTGTTGGGTCGATCGGGAAGCGTTGTCATGCGCCCAAGGTAGGCCCCGCCACTGACATCCGCGGCCCGAATATCGGGTGAGGGGCCCCGTGGGCGCGGGCTACGGTGGCCCCATGAGCATTCCGACCGGCGAGGGCCATGTCGTCCGCGCGATACGACCCGACGAGTGGGCCGCGGTGAAGCAGCTGCGGCTGGACGCGCTGCGTGACCCGGTCGCGGGCATCGCGTTCCTGGAGACCTACGAGGACGCCGTGGGCCGGCCGGACTCGTTCTACCAGGAGCGTGCCGCGCGGTCGGCCGAGGAGCCCGCCGGAGCCCGGCAGTTCATCACCGAGGCGGCGGACGGTACATGGACCGGCACCGTCACCGTGCTCGTCGAGGAGGCCGGCACGACGGACTGGGCCGGGTACCCGGTGGAGCGACGGCAGGGGCATGTCGTCGGTGTGTTCGTACGTCCGGAGCACCGAGGGAGCGGACTGATCAAGGCGCTGCTCGACACCGGTGTGGCGTGGGCGTGGCAGCGAGGCGCCGAGCGGGTACGGCTGCTCGTGCACGAGGACAACGCGCGGGCCCAGGGGGCGTACCGCAAGGTCGGGTTCGTGCCGAGCGGGGTCGCCGTGTCCTTCTCGAAGGACGAGGCGGAGAACGAGCTGGAGTTCGTTCTGGACCGGCGGTCCTAGACCGGGAGTTCCTGGTGGGGCCAGCGGGACCTGGCCTGTTCACGGGAGCGGAGCAGGGCGAGGGTGGGCAGGCCCTGGTCGGCTCCGGTGGCGAGCAGGTCGGGCAGCTGGGGGACGGGGGCCACGGCCGCGATGTCGTCCAGGACCAGGGTCAGTGGTGGGTCGAGCCGACCGGAGGATGACCGTTCGGCCATGCGCCGGCCGCGCTCGACCACGCTCGAGACGAGGGCCGTCAGGAGAGGCATCGCGCCCGGGTTGGTCCTGGGGTCCTCGATGGATTCACCGACCACATAAAGCGTGCCCCCTTCGTGGACAAAGGAATCCAAGGCGAGCGCATCAGTTCGGTTTGGGGTGCAAGCCTCGCGGATGTTGACCGTGGAGAGGGCGGCGAGCGCCCGACTCGTCAACTCGTGTGCCATGTCACGGCGTTCCGGATGCGCGGTGAGGGCGGCTTCGAGTTCGCCGGCGGCGCCGGGGGCGGCCTTGGGGTGGGTACGGAGGGTTCGTACGGCGTCCTGGATCTGGGTGCCCTGGGACCAGCGGTGGACGTGGCGGATGGTGCGGGTCTCCAGGGCGGCGGCGTGGAGGTAGCTCCTGAGGAGCGTTATCGCGGTGTCGGCGACTGCCTGGTCGATCTTGGCGGTGGGCTGGACGGGACTGAGGAGGGCTTTCGCTCTGTTCAGGGCCGTCTGCTTGTCCTCGCAGCCTGCTGTCGGGGACCAGTGGAGGCGGGCCGGAGTGTCGCAGAGGTGGGTGGGGTCGTAGAGCAGGGTGGGGCCGAGCTTGGCTCGGGCGTCCTTGGTGTCCTGCCACAGGGCGGGGTTCGAGGTGACGACCACGGCGGCGCCCGGTGCGTCCTGGATGGCCTGGGTCGCCGTTGAGTGGCGGGCTGCGGGTGGTCCGTAGTGCACCGCGCCTTCGGCCCGGTCGGTTTCCCACCCGCCCTCCGGTTCACCGTTGGCCGGCAAGGCACCCACCCGGTCCGTCGCCCCCTGGAGAGCCTCGGTCGGCTCCGGCTCCGGGACAGGCTCCGGCCGGGGCTCGGGCACCTCGTACTGCCGTTCCGGCGCTGGAGCTGGAGCATGCGTCGCTGCCGGGGCGGCCGTCGTCGACTGCGCCCGTCCCTCGGCCGCCCCTCTGTCGAACGCCCGGCGTACCCGGCCCGCTCGCCATCTCGCCACCGTGCCCATGGTGAACAGGGCGAGGACGATGAGGACCATCAGCTGGCCGATGAGCAGGCCCCAGAACAGACCCCAGCCGGACAGCTGGGTCGCGGGGGTGTCCGGCCAGGCGCCGGTGATGTCGTGGGGCCGGCCGATGAGGTGGCGCATGGCCAGGGGGGTGCGGGTGAAGGTGACGCCGTCGGGCCAGGAGCCACGGGAGAACAGGGCCGCCAGACCCGTGGCCGTCCACACCAGCACCGTCATGCCGATGAGGAAGGCGAGTATGCCGATCAGCAGGCCGTCGGGGATGCCGCCCTGACCGCCCTGACGGGGGTCGCGGCGGTCGTCTCGGCGATCGTCCGGTCTCACTCTGTTCCCCCTACGCCACCGTCGATTCGGAGTCGCCGAGATGCTGCTCCACGAAGGACGCCGCCCGCCGCTCGGCCTCGAGCTCGGCCGCGCGCAGGGCGTCGTCGGCCGCCAGGTCGCTGGCGGACTCGGTCATCGCGCGGTCGGTGAACACCAGTGGCCGTTCCGTCTCCGTGACCAGGTGCTTGACCACCTGGACGTTGCCGTTGACGTCCCAGACGGCGATGCCGGGCGTGAGGGTGGGGATGATCTCCACCGCCCAGCGAGGCAGGCCCAGTACCCGGCCGGTCGCCCTCGCCTCGTCCGCCTTCTGGGCGTAGATCGTCCTCGTGGAGGCCATCTTGAGGATCGCGGCCGCTTCCTTCGCGGCGGCGCCGTCCACCACGTCGGACAGGTGGTGGACGACCGCGACGAAGGACAGGCCCAGCCGCCGGCCGAACTTCAGCAGCCGCTGGAACAGCTGTGCCACGAAGGGGCTGTTGATGATGTGCCAGGCCTCTTCGACCAGGAAGATGCGCTTCTTGCGGTCGGGGCGGATCCAGGTGTGCTCCAGCCACACGCCGACGATCGCCATCAGGATGGGCATGGCGATGGAGTTGCGGTCGATGTGGGAGAGGTCGAAGACGATGAGGGGGGCGTCGAGGTCGATGCCGACCGTGGTGGGGCCGTCGAACATGCCCCGCAGGTCACCGTCGACGAGCCGGTCCAGGACCAGGGCGACGTCGAGTCCCCAGGCCCGTACGTCGTCTATGGCGACGTTCATCGCCTCCGCCGACTCCGGCTCGGGGTGCCGTAGCTGCTCCACGATGTCGGTGAGGACCGGCTGGCGGTCGAGGATGGACTCGTTGACGTAGGAGTGGGCGACCTTGAGGGCGAAGCCGGAGCGTTCGTCCAGGCCGTGGCCCATCGCGACCTCGATGATCGTCCGGAGCAGCGCGAGCTGGCCGGTGGTCGTGATCGCGGGGTCCAGGGGGTTCAGGCGGATGCCGTGGTTCAGGGCCGCCGTCGGGTCCAGGCGGATGGGAGTTATCCCCAGCTCCTCCGCGATGAGGTTCCACTCGCCCACGCCGTCCTCGCCCTGGGCGTCCAGGACGACGACCTGGCGGTCCTTGAAACGGAGCTGCCGCAGGACGTAGGTCTTCTCCAGCGCGGACTTGCCGTTGCCGGACTCGCCGAGGACCAGCCAGTGCGGGGCCGGGAGCTGCTGGCCGTAGAGCTGGAAGGGGTCGTAGATGTAGCCCTTCCCGGAGTACACCTCGCGGCCGATGATGACGCCGGAGTCGCCGAGGCCGGGCGCGGCGGTCGGCAGGTAGACCGCCTGGGCCTGGCCCGTGGAGGTGCGCACCGGCAGCCGGGTCGTCTCGACCTTCCCGAACAGGAAGGACGTGAAGGCGTCCGTGAGGACGGACAGCGGGTCCCGCATCAGCGCATCAGCCCCTACCTTCGAATGCCGGTGGCGAAGGGAAGTGTGTTCACGAAGGACCGGTGGTGCTCGCGGTCGCACCACTCCAGCTTCAGGTACGACTTCCCGGCGGAGGCTCTTATGGTGCGCTTGTCGCGGTTGAGGGCTTCCGGGGAGCGGGAGGACACGGTGATGTAGCCGACGAGGTTCACTCCGGCGGCGCCACTGGCGAGGTCCTCGCCCCGCTGGTCGAGACGGTTGTGCGCGGCGATGTCCCGCGGGTCCACCGTGCGGTTCATCTTGGCGGCGCGGGAGGCCTCGGCCTCGTCGTTGGTCTTCTCGGTCAGCATGCGTTCGATGGCGACCTCGGTGGGCTCGAGGTCCATCGTCACGGCGACCGTTCGGATGACGTCCGGGGTGTGGACGAGCAGCGGTGCGAGGAAATTGACGCCGACGGGGGTCATCGGCCACTCCTTCACCCAGGCCGTGGCGTGGCACCACGGGGCGCGGGTGGTGGACTCGCGGGTCTTGGCCTGGAGGTACGTGGGCTCCATGGCGTCCAGCTCGGCCGGCCAGGCGTTCCGCTTGCTCATCGCCTGGATGTGGTCGATGGGGTGGTCCGGGTCGTACATGGAGTGGATGAGGGAGGCGAGCCTGCCCTGCCCGAGGGGCTGGCGGACCCGGATGTCGGCCTCCTGCAGGCGCGAGCAGATGTCGGTCAGCTCGCGGGCCATGACGACGGCGAGGCCGGCGTCGCGGTCCAGCTTGCGGCCCGCCTGCGGCCTGGCCGCGCGGGCCATGGCCTGGGCCTCGGCGGCGAGTTCGCGGGTGTAGTGCATGCAGGCGACGAGGTAGGCGCGGTGCTGCTCGCTGCTCGTGGACACCATCGACTGCAACTGGTCGTAGGACCGGGACAGCCATTGCGGCGCCCGGTCGTCGCCGCGCAGGGCGACGTCCTTGGCGTGCGCGTCGGGGTCGGCCGGGAGCGTGCGGGCGAGCATCTGGAGGCGGGTGACGAACCCGTCCCCGTTGGCCACGTGCTTGAGCAGCGTGCCGAAGCGGTCGACGAGGGCCTCCTGGTCCTCGGAGTCGCGCAGCCCGACGCCGGGGCCCTCGATCTCGATGCAGGCGGTGACCGTTCTGCGGTCGGCGTGCAGGAGTACGGCGATCTCGTCGGGCCCGAAGGGTGCGGCGAGCCAGTTGATCCGGCCGATCCCCGGCGGCGGGCCGATCTCCACCTCCCGGCCGTCAAGCCGGGTGCCGGCCTCCATGACACCGGAGCGGTAGACGGTGCCGCGCTTGACGGTGCGCTTGTACGTGCGGTTGATCTCGAACCACTTGTAGAACGTGCGGCGCTTGTACGGCACGTAGACCGCGGCGAGCGCGAGCAGCGGGAAGCCCGTGAGCAGCACGATCCGCAGGGACAGGACCGGGACGAGGAGGCCGCACATCATGCCGAGGAACGCGCCGGCGACGATCAGCGCGATCTCGCCGGACTCGCGGTTCCTGCCGATGATCGCGTTCGGCCGGGCGCGGCCGATCAGATACGTACGGCGGGGCGTGACCGGATGGGACATGTGGGACTCGGTCGTCAACGCCCTTCACCTCCCGAGCGGTTGCTGTTGCGGGTGTTGCTGGCGTGCGGGGTGTTGGCCGGGCTGGGCGCGCGCGGCGCGGGCGTGGCGGAGGGGACTGCTCCGCCGCCGCCCTGGGGGGTACGGCTGCTGTGGGCGGCGACGCCACCGGAGGCGGGGTTGGCGGGTCGGGCGCTGCTGGAGCCGCCTCCGCCTCCTCCGTTGTTGTCGGCGCGGGTGCTGTGGGTCTTGATGCCCTGGGCGACGAGGGTGGCCGGCGAGCTGATGACCGCGGCGGCCTTGCCCTCGGCGCCCTGCATGATGCGGTTGTTGCGGGAGCCGGCGATCTCGTCGCCGAAGCCGGGGACGAAGCGGTAGATCATCGCGCTGGCGAAGATGGCGAGCAGGATGATGGCGAGGCCGGAGACGACGGCGGAGAAGGCGTCCGGGCCACTGTCTCCGGAGAGGGCGCCGGCGAGGCCGAGCACGATCACGATGACGGGTTTGACGAGGATGACCGCGATCATGATCCCGGCCCAGCGGCGGACGTGTCCCCACAGGTTCTTGTCGACCAGTCCGGCGTAGACGACGGTGCCGAGGAGGGCGCCGACGTAGAGCAGGGCGGCGCGGATGACCAGTTCGAGCCAGAGGATGCCTGCGGCGAGGATGCTGACGAGAGAGACGACGATCAGCATGATCGGGCCGCCGCCGATGTCGTTGCCCTTGCCGAGGGCGCCGGAGAAGGTGCCGAAGAACGTGTCCGTCTGGTCGCCGGTGGCCTTCGCGAGGACGTCCGTGACCCCGTCCGTCGCCGAGACGACGGTGTACAGGATCAGCGGGGTGAAGGCGGAGGCGAGCACGGTCAGCCAGAGGAAGCCGACGGCTTCGGAGATGGCGGTGGTGAGGGGCACGCCCCGGACGGCACGCTTGGCCACGGCCAGCAGCCACAGCAGGAGCGTGAGGATCGTGGACGCGGCGAACACGACGGCGTACTGCTGCAGGAACTTGGTGTTCGTGAAGTCGACGTTCGCGGTCTCCTTCACGGCGGAGCTGAGCTTTCCGATGGTCCAGGAAGCGGCATCGGCACAGCCCTTGCTGAGGGACGAGAGGGGGTCGAGGGTGTCGGTGAGGGGGTTGTTGGGGGTAACACCGGAGGAGCCTCCGGTGGATCCGTTGTCCTTCTCGCAGAACTGTTTGGCAGCGCCGCGGATCAGGTCGCAGGGGTCGTTGCTCTTCGTCGGAGACGGAGTGGGCGCGGCGACGGCGTGGGTGGCCAGCAGGATCGTGGCCGTCTGCACGGTGCCGAGGAGCGCAGTGAGCTTGATGACGCGGTGGTCAGCGCGCATACGTGAACCCTCCGTACTCCTCGACGGCCTTCGTCATGTCGTCGGCGGTGGAGGCCGTCTGGTCACGGCCCACGGGGACGGGGCCGTCCTTCTGCTGGAAGTCGGTGATCTTCCAGTCGTCGTCGACCCATTTCAGTTCGTACGTCGTGGTGTACCAGCTCTCGGTCACCGGATTCTTCGAGGCTTCGCCGGAGAGGCCGAACAGCGAGGTGTACCAGACCTCGACGGTGGTGGTGTCCGAGCCCGACGAGGTGGCCTTGGTGCCGACTGGAATGACCCGGGAGACGAACCTCTGGCCCTTCGGGGCGCTGCCGTCTTTGGCCAGGCCGATGTTGGAGAGGAACTTCTCGTTGGAGTAGGCGCTGTCCATGGCCGACTGCTTGGTGGCTGCGGCGTTCCGGGCGTAGACCGTGTCGACGATCTGGTGCCGCCAAGCGGTGTTGAACATCTCGGCCGAACCCAACGCCACCGCATAGTTGGCCGCCGCGCTCTGTGCCCCCTGATCCGTGTGTGCGAAGCCCGAGGGAATCCCACCGCTCTTCGTCTCCACGGGACGTGACCCGCTGGCCGCCGTGGCCGCGCTCTTCGGCTGAGTTCCCTTCTCCGTCGAGCCGTCGGCGGACGAACCGTCTCCTCTGTTCGCGAAGGCGATCGCGGCGATGAGGAGGACGACCACGCCGACCACCGTGACCAGGCTCCGGGAGGAGGAGCGGCCGGTTCTGCGGGGCGCGCCGCCGTAGGGGTCGCCGCCGGGCAGGCGAGTCCGGGTCTGGCCCGTCTCGGTGTAACCCTGCTCGTCCGTGGGACTCATGCCGTGTACGCCCCCTCCACCTCGTAGACATACGACGGTAGCCGTGCTGGTTTCCGCGCGGGCGCGGTGTGGTGACTCGACATCAGGGAAACGCAACCTCAGCCGGTGGGCACGACGGGTGGGTGGGGTGGAGGGGGACGACCGGGCGCGCCCGGGAGGAGAGGGGGCGTCAGACCGCCATGCCGTACACGATCGTGAACAGGGTGCCGAGGGAGCCGATGATGAAGACTCCGGTGAGGCCGGCGATGATCAGGCCCTTGCCCTGTTCCGCGCTGAAGGTGTCCCGGAGGGCCGTCGCACCGATCCGCTGTTTGGCCGCGCCCCAGACCGCGATGCCGAGGCAGAGCAGGATGGCCACGGCCATCACCACCTCGATCATCACCTTGGCCTCGTTGCCCAGGCTGCCGAAGGGGCCCCAGTCCGGAGCGATCCCGCCGATGATGGTGTTGATGTCTCCCTTGTCGGCCGCAAAGAGCATGTAAGTCACCGCCCCTGGTGGGTAGTTCCGCGTGGCCCCTGCGGTGTGCAGAGGTCACACAACATTCTCGCCGACAATGCCGCCGTCGTATGTCGACTTGACGTCATTGACTGGCGGGTTTCGCACGAATGGCCCGTACCGTCACTCTGTGTATCACGGCAGGTCACGCCGGGCAACGAGGTCTGGGCGGAACCTGTCGTGTGGTTCCGTCGTTGACCCTCTTTACGACCCCGCACGGTTTCTGACGGATGGTCGGGTGACGCGTCGAGACGATGTTCTCACGTGCGGACCGGCGCACACATGCGCGCACAGGTGCCCCGTTGGGGCTCAGCGGGGCTTGAGGCCGTGCAGCAGCAGGTGTACGTGTTCGTCGAGGCCGGCCAGGGCCTCGTCCGCCTCGAGGGCGCAGCCGGCGATGAGGGCGGCGAGGCCGTGCAGGTTCGCGGCGGCGACCATCGTGATGCGCTCGGGGTCGCCCTGCACGATCTCGCCCCGCTCCTGCGCCTCGGCGAACATCCGGGTGAGGGAGCCGAGGGACTGGTCGACGGCAGCGGCGAGCTGTGCGGAGCTGTCGGGGTGGTGCTTGCGCGCGAACATCAGCTCCAGCAGTTCCGGATTCTCCACGGCGAAGCCGAGGTAGGCGCGCGCGAGCGCCGTCATCCGCTCCTCGAAGCCGAGGGCGGGGCCACCGGCGGCGGCGCCCAGGGCCTGGTTCAGCCGCTCGTACCCGTCCAGTGCGAGGGCGTCGAGCAGGGCCTGCTTGTCCTTGAAGTGCCGGCCGGGGGCGGCGTGGCTCACCCCGATGTCACGCGCCAGCTCACGCAGCGACAGTGCGCCGACCCCCTTCTCGCGCAGGGTGCGGTCGGCGCTTCTGAGCAGGGCGGCGCGCAGGTCTCCGTGGTGGTAGGGGCGATTCGGCGACGAGGGGGACGGCGGGGACAGGCGCGGCATGCGCACCATCGTATCCCGATGTTGGCGCTGCCAATATAGTTGGCATCGCCATCATTGTTGTCATTGACATCATTGTTGGCGATGCCTACATTGAGGTCATGGCTGATACGACCGAAGCGCGCGCGACGCGCAAGTGGAACGCGACCCACCTCCCCGACCTGTCCGGCCGTACGGCCGTGATCACCGGAGCCAACAGCGGCCTCGGCCTCGCCACCGCCGAGGCGCTGGCCCGGGCCGGAGCGCATGTGGTGTTCGCCGTACGGGACCTCGCGCGGGGCGGCGCCGCCGCGGCGAAGGTGAACGGCAGCACCGAGGTGCGCCGGCTGGACCTGGCGGACCTGGACTCCGTACGGGAGTTCGCCGCGGCCTGGGACCGCCCGCTGGACCTGCTGATCAACAACGCGGGCGTGATGATGCTGCCGGAGCAGCGGACCGCGCAGGGCTTCGAGACCCAGTTCGGCACGAACCACCTCGGGCACTTCGCGCTGACCAACCTGCTGCTGCCGCACGTCACGGACCGGGTGGTGACCGTCTCCTCCGGCCTCCACCGCGGGGGCGACGGGGTGATCCACTTCGACGACGTGAACCTGCGGGGCCGCTACTCCCCGACCCGCGCCTACTCCCAGTCCAAGCTGGCCAATCTCCTGTTCACCCTGGAACTCCAGCGCCGCCTGACGGAGTCCGGCTCACCCGTTCGGTCCCTTGCGGCGCACCCGGGCTACGCGGCCACCAACCTGCAGAGCCACGCGGCGAACCCCCTCGCGCGGGCGTTCATGGTCCTCGGCAACAAGTTCCTCGCGCAGGACGACAAGTCAGGTGCCCTGCCGACGCTCTACGCGGCGAGCCAGGACCTGCCGGGTGCGGCGTACGTCGGCCCCGACGGCCTGGGCGAGATGCGGGGCGCTCCGACGCTGGTCGGGCGCAGCGCGGCGGCGAGCGACCCGGAGGCGGCGCGCAGGCTGTGGACCCTTTCGGAGGAACTGACCGGGGTGAGCTGGGCGTTCACGGCGAAGGCGGTCTGAACCGCCGGGAGGGACGGCCGGCGGGGACCTCTCGGGGCGGGCGCCGGGGCCATCCGGGCCGTACCGGCTCGGCGGAGCGGGCGTCACCCGTCGGGCCGAGCCGACTCGCAGGGCACGCCGGGAGCACGGACGATGACTTCAAGCTCCCCCGCCCTGGAGGAACGCATGCCTGCCCCTTCTCACGTCCTGGCCCACAGGTCGAGCCGTCACGGCGTGGCCCCGGTCCTTCTGTTGTGCTTCCTGGCGTCCGCGGCGCTGTCCGGATGCGGCAACGGCGGTGGTGGCTCCACGCAGACAAGGACCCCGGCCTCGCCCAACACGGCCTCGTTCTCGGGGACGCTTCCCTCCGCCGTGGCCTCCTCCGCTTCCGCGGCCGTCTCCTCCGCCCGTGCCTCGGTCTCGGCGGCCGCGTCCTCGGCGTCCGCCCGCGCCTCGGAGTTCGAGGCGTCGGTGTCGGCCGAGAGCGCCCGCCGGACGCAAGCTGCCCAGAACGCCCTCAAGAACGTCAAGGGGCAGGGGAACGCGCTGTCCGAGGTCGGCATGACCGGGATCCCCAAGGAGCAGACCGGGGGTGTCCTCGCCGTCCTGGTCGCCATCACCAACAAGACGAACCAGAAGGCGTCCTACGCCGTTCAGATCGATTTCGAGGACGCCGACCACCATGTGGTGGAGACCCGGTACACGGGCGCGGAGAACCTCGAACCCGGCAAGAAGGAACAGCCCATCGTGTTCAGCCACGAACCGTCCGAGCCGCGGCTGACACCCCGGCTGGCCAAGGCCCAGCGCTACTGAGGGGTGGTGCAGACCGACGGCCATCGGGAGGGTTCACGGGAAAATCTCAGTGAAGTCGGGGCGGGTTTCTCACCTTCGTGGGAGAGAGTGAGGCCTGATGAAGCGCATCTCACGCATCTGGCTCACCTCGCGCCCCGCCCTGGCGTGTGCCGTCGTGACGCTCGCCCTGACCTCGGCGTCCGTGGCCTCCGCCGATGACGGACCTGGGCCCTTCGGGGTCACCGCCTACACGGTCGCCACCAAGCGGACCGTGCGGGTCGGCGCGCTGTTCGGTGCGGACCGCGTCGGCAGGCTGGCCGGCGGGCACTTCTGCACCGCCTCCGTCGTCCACAGCCCGCAGCGCAGTCTCATCGTCACCGCCGCGCACTGCGTGGACGGGGACGACGGCGACCTGGTGTTCGTGCCGGGGTACCGCAACGGGCGGGCGCCGTACGGAGTGTGGAAGGTGGGGAGACGGTTCCTGCCCGACGGATGGGCCAAGAGCCAGGACGAGAACAGCGACGTAGCCTTCGCGTACGTCGACGAACTGGGCGGGCAGCGGATCGAGGACGTGGTGGGCGGGAACCGGTTCGCCCCGGGGACGGCCACCGGCGCCACCGCCGTGACGGTCACCGGCTATCCGGACGCCCTCGAGGAGCCCATCAGCTGCACCAACAAGCCGGCCCGGCACAGCGCCACCCAGCAGCGCATCGACTGCCCGCAGTTCACCGGCGGCACCAGCGGCAGCCCCTGGATCAACGGCGACCACCAGGTCGTCGGCGTCCTCGGCGGGCACGAGCACGGGGGCTCCACGGCCGACCGCTCGTACAGCGTGGTCCTGCGGACCGGGGCGGATCAGCTGTACCGGGACGCGACCGGGGGTGGCCGGGCCGCCGGCTGACCGTCGCCGACACCTCGGCTGCGCCGGACCGACTGTGAAATGACGCCATTTCAGGCCGATGGGGACTGGAATCGGGGCGCCATGGGGGAGAGTTGGACCGTGCGGAAGGTATGGGTGATCGGTGGGGCGGCCGTCGGGCTCGGCATGGCGTTCGTCATGCTGCTCGTCGTCGGGGTGTACATCGTCGCCGGAAACCTCGTCAACAGCGTCACCACGGGCAGTCGCGGGCTCGCCAAGGGCGCCGTGCCGGCCGCCTACAAGCAGCTCGTGCAGCAGTGGGGCAACCTGTGCCCGGCGCTCAGCCCGGCCCTGCTCGCCGCCCAGCTGTACCAGGAGAGCGGCTGGAACCCGACCGTCGTCAGCCCGGCCGACGCGCGCGGCATCGCCCAGTTCATCCCGGGCACCTGGGCGACCCACGGCATCGACGGCAACGGCGACGGCAAGCGTGACATCTGGGATCCCGCCGACGCGATCCCTTCGGCCGCGTCGTACGACTGCGAACTCGCCAAGTACGTCAAGGACGTTCCCGGCGACGTCTCCGACAACATGCTCGCCGCCTACAACGCGGGCGCCTACCGGGTCATCAGATCGGGCGGGGTGCCGGCGATCAGCGAGACGCAGAACTACGTCAAGCGGATCCGCAGCCTGGAGAAGAGCTTCGCCGCGCCGGTCAGCCGGATCGACCCCACGCGGCAGGCGGCGGGGGCCATCGCCTTCGCCCAGAGCAAGCTCGGCACGCCCTACCTCTGGGGTGGCGACGGCACCGCCGACCAGGGCGGACGCTTCGACTGCTCGGGCCTGACCAAGGCCGCGTACGAGAAGGTGGGCATCACCCTGCCCCGGGTCGCCAACGACCAGTACAACGCGGGCCCGCACCCCTCACGGGACCAACTGCTGCCCGGCGACCTCGTCTTCTTCTCCGACGACCTCACCGACTCACGGGCCATCCGGCACGTCGGGATCTACGTGGGCGGCGGATACATGATCGACGCGCCGCGCTCGGGTGCCGTGATCCGGTTCGACCCGGTCGACACCCCCGACTACTTCGGCGCCACACGAGTCACCGAAGATGGCGCAAAAGCGCTCCCGACGGCGGTGTGAACCGAATGTGAACCCACCCCCTGAGCTGCGGTGATGAGTCTCTCTTCGATAACGTCTGCGTGATCATTCGGTGGAGAGTGGAACGTATTAATGGGGGCTGTGCGTTCCTGTTGACGTAGCCGAGCGGACGTCAGTGCGGTGCAGTGCAGCGGAAGCGGATCTACGAACCACGGGGGGCCGGCGCGACGCACACGAGGTGCGTCCGGGAAGACGACGAAGGGGCCGCAGCACCATGGCTGTACTCGCCGAATCCGGATCGAACCCCGACGTCGACCTGCTCTACGACATCAACGGCCTGGCCAAGGACGCGCCGCACTGGTTCGACCGGGTCATGGAGTTCGTGGGTGAGTACGGACTGCTGGTCGCGATGGTGCTGTTGGTGCTGTCGTGCTGGTGGTCGGTGCGCCGCCGGGGCGAGGAGGACGCGGCGTCCTCCGTGGCCGCCCTGGTCTGGGCCCCGCTCGCGGCCGGCATCGCGGTGCTGGTGAACGTGCCGATCCGCGGCTTCGTCGAACGTCCCCGCCCCTTCGTCGACCACCAGGGCCTGGACGTCCTCGTCTCCGGCAAGAGCGACTTCTCCTTCGTCAGCGACCACGCGACGATCACGATGGCCCTCGGGGTGGGGCTCTTCGTCGCCAACCGCCGCTTCGGCATCGCGGGCATCGGCCTGGCGCTGCTGGAGGGCTTCTGCCGGGTGTACATGGGCGTGCACTACCCGACCGACGTCGTCGGAGGCTTCGCGCTCGGTACGGCGGTCGCCCTGCTGCTGTCCCCGCCGGCCATGGCCCTGCTGACCCCGCTGATGAAGGCGGTGGAGCGGTCGCCCCGGGCGGGGTGGCTGGTCCGGAGCCGGTCGGCGTCGGGGGAGCGGCGGGACGCGTTGGTCCCCGGCACCCGCAAGCCGGTGGAGTCCGAGGAGAAGGACCTGGCCGCGTAGGGCAAGGATCCGGGCCGCCGACGACCCCTCACAGCCCCTGCGCGTAGGAGAAGAACCGCTCCGGGTCGTACTGCTTCTTCACCTTGCCCAGTCGGGTCGCCGCGTCCCCGTAGTACGCCTTGCGCCAGTTCGTCAGCGTGGGGTCCGTGTAGTTCTGGTAGGCCGCGCCGGAGGCGTACGGCTGCATCGCCTTGTGGGCCGACGTGAGCCACGACTGGGCCGAGCCGCCGGAGGCACCCGCGCCCCAGGAGGCGATGTACTGCGCCAGCATCCGCGAGCGGCGGTGCACGAACGCCGTCGCCGTGGGGGAGACCCGGTTGACCGCGCCGCCCAGGGCGGTGAACGCGATGCTGCCCGCGCCGCCCCGGACGGAGCCGATCTGCTTGAGCAGGGTCTGCACGCCCGCCGAGGACAGGGAGCGGTCGAAGAAGTCGGAGCGTGCCGCGTAGGTCTCCCGGCCCAGGGCGCCCTGCGGGGAGCGGCCCGGGGTCGAGCCCGGCAGATGGCACTGGGCGTCCGCGGAGAAGGAGGAGCAGCCGGCGTAGATCTCCATCGCCTCCTCGTAGCCCCGGCGGCGCAGGGACACGGTCCTGGCGTCGGCGCCCGCCTTGTGCGCCAGCCGGTCCACCGCGTTCTGCAGTTCGCCGTAGGTGCCGAGCGAGAAGCAGGCCACGGAGATGCTCGGCGTGCCGCCCGGCGTGTTCGACAGGTGCAGCGAGGACCAGATCTCGTCGGGCTGGGTCGGGCCCCACTCCTGCCAGGCCTTGAACACCGCCGCCGCCTTGGACCAGGACCACGTCATGTACGCGGTCACCGCCTGCGGCGCCGGATGCGTCTTGAACTGCAGCTCGGTGACGACGCCGAAGTTGCCGTTGCCCGCGCCGCGCAGTGCCCAGAAGAGGTCCGAGTGGGACGTGGCGTTCGCGGTGACCTGGGTGCCGTCCGCCGTGATCACGGTGGCCTGGGTCAGGCTGTCGCAGGTCAGGCCGTAGGCGCGGGAGGCGACGCCGTGGCCGCCGCCGAGGACCAGACCGGAGACGCCGACCGTGGGGCAGGAGCCCGCCGGTATGGTCACGCCCTTCGCGGCCAGCCCCCGATAGACGTCGATCAGCTTGGAGCCGGCGCCCACCACCGCCTGGCCGCCGCTCACCCGGACGCGGTTCAGCTTGGACACGTCGATGATCAGACGGCTGTCGCCCGAGGAGTAGCCGGCGTAGGAGTGGCCGCCGTTGCGTATCGCCACCCGTGTCCCGTGGGAGTGGGCGTACGCCAGGGTCGTGCGTATGTCGTCGGGGTGGGCGACGTAGGCGACCGCGGCGGGCTTCAGGCCGTCGAAGCGGGTGTTGTACAGCTGGTGGGCCGTCTTCCAGGTCGCGTCACCGGGGCGCACCAGGGGGCCGTCGAGGTCCCGGGCGAGGGCCGCCCAGTTCGCGGCGGCGGCCTGACTGGTGGTCTTCAGAGCCGTACCCGAGGATGTAGACGACGAGGCCGTGTGCGCCGAGAGACCGGTGGACGCGCCCGAGCCAGAACTGCAACCGGCCAGCGCGGTCGCCGCAACCGCGGCCGCGCCGCCCGAGATGAACGTACGCCGTTCCATGTCTGTCGCCTTTCCTCGGCCTTCCTGGAACGAGACGACGCGATGCGCACAAGGGTTCCCTCGGACGGGAGAGCGAACGCCGAAGACGTGTCCGCACACCCCAGCCGTCGGGACCTTCGTGTGCCCTCCCCGTAAGCATTCCGTGACCTCACCGGGCCGACGGCAGGGGTTCACCCGCCGTTCACTTCCGGCCATCGGCGGCTTCACCTGTTCTGCCTAATTTCGGCCGTGCACGGTGCGGAGTGCGGCCACACATGCGCTCGCGCACTCACTCCCTCGCACGCCGCCCACAGCGGCGGCTCCTGGAAGGAACTCCCGAAAGTGAAGCTTCAGCGCAAGAACCGGCTGCGCGCCCTCTCTCTCGGTGCGATCGCCGTCTCCGGCGCCCTGGCCCTGACGGCGTGCGGCTCGGACGACAACGGTGGCAGCAACAACTCGGGCGGCAAGTCGACGGCCTCGGCCGGCGCCGGCTCGGTCAAGTGCGACAACGCCAAGGGCCAGCTGCTCGCCGACGGCTCCTCCGCGCAGAAGAACGCGATCGACGCCTGGGTCAAGAACTTCTCCCAGGCCTGTGGCGTCCAGATCAACTACAAGGGTGCCGGCTCCGGTGCCGGTGTCACCTCCTTCAACCAGGGCCAGATCGCGTTCGCCGGTTCGGACTCCGCGCTGAAGCCCGAAGAGGTCACGGCCTCCAAGAAGGTCTGCTCCGGCGGTCAGGGCATCGACCTGCCGATGGTCGGCGGCCCGATCGCCCTCGGCTACAACGTCCCGGGTGTCGACAACCTGGTCCTGGACGCCCCGACGCTCGCCAAGATCTTCGACAGCAAGATCACCAAGTGGAACGACCCGGCGATCAAGAAGCTGAACCCGTCGGCGAAGCTCCCCGACCTGAAGATCCAGGCGTTCCACCGCTCCGAGGACTCCGGTACCACGGACAACTTCACCAAGTACCTGATCGCCACCACCCCGGCCAACTGGAAGTACTCCGGCGGCAAGGCCTGGCAGGCCAAGGGCGGCCAGGCGGCCTCCGGCTCCGCCGGTGTGGCCCAGGGTGTCAAGCAGAACTCCGGCGCGATCGGCTACTTCGAGCTGTCCTACGCCAAGGACATCAACACCGTCTCGATCGACACCGGCGCCAAGACCCCGGTGAAGCCCTCCACCGAGACCGCCACCGCCGACATCGCGGCCGCCAAGGTCGTCGGCACCGGCAACGACCTGTCGCTGCAGCTCGACTACAAGACCAAGGCCGAGGGTGCCTACCCGATCACCCTGGTCACGTACGAGATCGTCTGTGACAAGGGCAACAAGGCGGACACCCTGCCCGCCACCAAGGCCTTCCTCACCTACATCGCGAGCGAAGACGGTCAGAAGCTCCTGACGGAGAACGACTACGCCCCGATCCCCGACGAGATCATCGCCAAGGTCCGCACCGCCGTCGCCGGCCTGAGCTGACCTGATCCGTGAGTGCGGCCCGGTTCCTTCCAGGGCCGGGCCGCACCGTCCGGTGCACCGCCGCCCGGAGCCGTACCCCCAGGGGAACGGCTCCACCGAGCCGCCCACCCCGCGGCTCCGCAGACCGGAGAACCCCGATGGACATATCGACCCATACAACCGACGCACCTCCCCCCACGCCCCAGCCCTCCCTGGCGGAGGAGAAGCGCAACTCCCGCGGCGCGACCCGCCCCGGTGACCGCATCTTCCTCGGCCTCTCCCGAGGCTCGGGCATCCTGCTGCTGGTGATCATGGCCGCGATCGCGGCGTTCCTCACCTACCGCGCCTCCCTCGCGATCAGCAAGGACCACGGGAACTTCCTGACCACCTTCGAGTGGAACACCAACCTCAACCCGCCGGTCTTCGGCATCGCGGTGCTGGCCTTCGGCACGATCATCTCCTCGATCGTCGCCATGGCCCTCGCCGTGCCGGTCGCCGTCGCGATCGCGCTGTTCCTCACGCACTACGCCCCGCGCAAGCTGAGCGGTCCCATCGCCTACGTGATCGACCTGCTCGCCGCCGTGCCGTCCATCGTCTACGGCCTCTGGGGCGCCCTGATCCTCGTCCCGCACATGCAGGGCCTGTACGGCTGGCTGAACGACTACCTCGGCTGGACCGGCATCTTCTCCTGGGACGGCGGAGCCCCCCGCGCCATGCTCACCGTCGGCATCCTGCTGGCGATCATGATCCTGCCGATCATCACCAACGTGAGCCGCGAGGTCTTCCGGCAGGTCCCGCGGATGCAGGAGGAGGCCGCCCTCGCGCTCGGCGCCACCCGCTGGGAGGTCATCCGCATGTCGGTGCTGCCCTTCGGCCGCTCCGGCGTGATCTCCGCCTCGATGCTCGGCCTCGGCCGCGCCCTCGGCGAGACCATGGCCGTCGCCACCGTGCTCTCCCCGAGCTACGACATCCAGGCCAGCCTGCTCGACCCGGGCGGCGGCACCTTCGCCCAGAACATCGCCAGCAAGTTCGGTGAGGCCACAGAGCAGGGCCGGGACGCGCTCATCGCCTCCGGTCTGGTGCTCTTCGTCATCACGCTGCTGGTCAACGGCGCGGCCCGCGCGATCATCGCCCGCCGCAAGGAGTACTCGGGGGCCAACGCATGAGCACCGCAGCCGTCAGCCACAAGCGCCCCAGCACGCTGCGGGCCGCGAGCCTCCCGAAGTGGACGCCGTGGGCCATCGCCGCCGGCTCCGTCGCCCTCGGGATCGGCATCAGCTTCGCCGCCGATCTGCACAGCAGCATCCAGTGGGGCCTGATCGCCGCGATCCTCTTCGTCCTCGGCACCTACGGCATCGCCGCCAAGGTGGAGGGCCGCCGCCAGGCCAAAGACCGCGTCGTCACCTCGCTCGTGTGGGTCTCCTTCCTGATCGCCGTGGTTCCGCTGGTCTCCCTGGTCTGGGTGACCATCTCCCGCGGTGTGAAGGTCCTCAACGTCTACTTCCTCACCCACTCCATGGGAGTCGTCGCCGACTCCGAGCCGGGCGGTGGCATCTACCACGCCATCATCGGCAGCCTGGAGCAGGTGGGCCTCGCCACCCTGATCGGCGCCCCGATCGGCGTGCTCACCGCGATCTACCTGGTGGAGTACGGGCGTGGTCGCCTCGCCCAGGCGGTGACCTTCTTCGTCGACGTCATGACGGGCATCCCGTCGATCGTCGCCGGTCTGTTCATCCTCAGCCTGATGCTCATCTTCAAGATGCAGCCGTTCGGCTTCGCCGGTTCGCTGGCCCTGGCCATCCTGATGATGCCGGTCGTCGTCCGCTCCACCGAGGAGATGCTCAAGCTCGTCCCGAACGAGCTGCGCGAGGCCTCGCTGGCGCTCGGTGTGCCGAAGTGGCGGACCATCCTGAAGGTCGTCCTGCCCACCTCCCTCGGCGGTATCACCACCGGCATCATGCTCGCCGTCGCCCGTATCGCGGGCGAGACCGCGCCGGTGCTGCTGCTGGTGTTCGGCAACCCGTTCATCAACAACAATCCCTTCGAGGGTGCGCAGGCGTCGCTGCCGCTGTACATCTACCAGCAGTACGCGCAGAGCGCGGGTGCCAACGCGGCGTACGACCGCGCGTGGGCGGCGTCCCTGACGCTGATCGCCTTCGTGATGATCCTCAACCTGGTGGCCCGGGCGATCGCCCGCTGGAAGGCCCCCAAGACCGGTCGCTGACGCGGCCATCGGCGACCGATCAAGACTTTTCTGGAAGTGAAGTAGACACATGGCCAAGCGAATCGACGTAAGCGGACTCACCGCCTACTACGGCTCCCACAAGGCGATCGAAGACATCTCGATGACGGTCGAGCCGCGCTCGGTGACGGCGTTCATCGGACCGTCCGGCTGCGGCAAGTCCACGTTCCTGCGCACGCTGAACCGTATGCACGAGGTCACGCCCGGTGGCCGCGTCGAGGGCAAGGTGCTCCTGGACGACGAGGACCTCTACGGCGCCGGCGTCGACCCGGTCTCGGTGCGGCGCGAGGTGGGCATGGTCTTCCAGCGCCCGAACCCGTTCCCGACGATGTCGATCTTCGACAACGTGGCGGCGGGGCTGCGGCTGAACGGCAGCTACAAGAAGTCCCAGCTGAACGACATCGTGGAGAAGTCGCTCAAGGGCGCGAACCTCTGGAACGAGGTGAAGGACCGCCTGAACAAGCCGGGCTCCGGCCTCTCGGGTGGTCAGCAGCAGCGTCTGTGCATCGCGCGGGCGATCGCCGTCGAGCCGAAGGTCCTGCTCATGGACGAGCCCTGCTCGGCGCTGGACCCGATCTCGACGCTCGCCATCGAGGACCTGATCGGTGAGCTGAAGGAACGGTTCACGATCGTCATCGTGACGCACAACATGCAGCAGGCGGCTCGTGTCTCGGACCGTACGGCCTTCTTCAACCTGGCGGCCGTGGGGCAGCCGGGTCGGCTGATCGAGATCGACGACACCGAGCGGATCTTCTCCAACCCGTCGGTGCAGGCCACGGAGGACTACATCTCCGGCCGCTTCGGCTGATCCCCAGAACCCCTCGCGGTGCTGCATGGCGGTGCCACCGTGAGGATGCAAGAGGGCCCGCCCCTGGCTCCCGGGGGCGGGCCCATTGCGTTCCCGCGCCCCCTGGTCTCGGGGTCTCCGGTCCCGCGCCCCCTGGTCTCGGGGGCTCAGCCCCCAACCCCGCCGGGGCTCCGCCCCTGACCCCCGCTTCCCACCCACCCACCCGACTCGGTTGCCTGAGAGGCGGAAGGCAGGGGGTGGGTGGGCTCGGTGGGTTGAGGGGGCGGGCTGCACGGTGGGGGCTTGGCCGGTGGAGAGGTTGGGGTGAGGGGATGGAGTGGCTCGGTTGGCTGAGGGGTGCGGGCTGCGGGGTGGGGCGGAGAGGTTGGGGTGAGGGGATGGAGTGGCTCGGTGGGTTGAGGGGTGCGGGCTGCGGGGCTCGGTTGGCTGAGGGCGGCTGGCCGGGCCTGGGCCGCGCGCAGCTCGGGTTGATCAGGCGGGCGGGAGCGGGGTGATCAGGCGGGCGGGAGCGGGGTGGTCAGGTGGGTCCTGACGTCCTTCGGGCCCCGGTGGGGGGGAGGTGCTTGTGGCTGGGATCGACGCGAACACCCACCCCCTCGTCCGGCTTTTCGGCCGGCCGAGTCGGGTGGGTGTGGTGGGCGAGATCGGGGGTCCGGGGGGCGGAGCCCCCTGGGGTCCGGCTACAGGATCGTCAGGTTGATCAGGCCGAAGGCAGCGGCAGCGACCAGTGCCGCCGCCGGCATCGTGATGAACCAGCCGAGGACGATGTTCTTGGCCACGCCCCAGCGGACGGCGTTCAGCCGCTTCGTCGCGCCCACACCCATGATCGCGGACGTGATCACGTGAGTGGTGGAGATCGGTGCCTTGAAGATGTACGCGGTGGTGAACATGATCGACGCGCCGGTGGTCTCCGCCGCGAAGCCCTGCGGGGGGTCGAGTTCGATGATCTTGCGGCCCAGCGTGCGCATGATCCGCCAGCCGCCGGCGTAGGTGCCGAGGGACAGCATCACGGCACAGACGATCTTCACCCAGACCGGGATCGGGTCGCTGTAAGTCTGGTGGCCGGAAATCACCAGCGCCATCACCACGACGCCCATCGTCTTCTGGGCGTCCTGGAGGCCGTGACCGAGGGCCATCCCGGCCGCCGAGACGGTCTGGGCTATACGGAAGCCCCGCTTGGCCTTGTGCGGGTTGGACCTGCGGAACAGCCACAGGATCGCCGTCATGACCAGGTAGCCGACGAGCAGACCGACGATCGGCGACAGGAACATCGGGATGACGACCTTGTCGAGGACGCCGTTCCAGAGCACGGTCGTGCCCCCCGCCAGCGCCGCCCCCACCAGACCGCCGAAGAGAGCGTGGGAGGACGAGGAGGGCAGGCCGAAGTACCAGGTGATCAGGTTCCAGACGATCGCGCCGAGAAGGGCGGCGAAGAGAATGCCCATGCCCGTCGGGCCCTGGGGCGTCTCGATCAGGCCCTCGCTGACGGTCTTGGCGACCCCGGAGCCCAGGAAGGCGCCCGCGAGGTTCATCACCGCGGCCATGGCGAGAGCCGCCCGCGGGGTCAGCGCCCGCGTCGACACCGACGTCGCGATCGCGTTCGCGGAGTCGTGGAAGCCGTTCGTGTACGTGAAGAAGAGCGCGACCGCGATGGTCACGACCAGGGCGAAGGTGTCCATCGACGCCTCAGGACTCCTTGACCGCGATGGTCTCCACCGTGTTCGCCACGTGCTCGAACGCGTCCGCCGCCTCTTCCAGGACGTCCACGATCTGCTTGAGCTTGAGCACCTCGATCGCGTCGTACTTGCCGTTGAAAAGGTGGGCCAGCAGCTTGCGGTGGATCTGGTCCGCCTGGTTCTCCAGACGGTTCACCTCGATCCAGTACTCGGTGAGGTTGTCCATCGTGCGGAGGTTCGGCATCGCCTCCGCCGTCAGCTCGGCGGCCCGGGCCAGGACCTCGATCTGCTGCTCGACACCCTTCGGCAGCTCCTCGACGTTGTAGAGGACGACCAGGTCGACGGCCTCCTCCATGAAGTCCATGATGTCGTCGAGCGAACTGGCGAGGGAGTAGATGTCCTCGCGGTCGAACGGCGTGATGAACGAGGAGTTCAGCTGGTGGAAGATCGCGTGCGTGGCGTCGTCACCCGCGTGTTCCGCGGCCCGCATACGCTCTGCGATCTCGGCCCGGGCAGACGCGTCCGCCCCGAGCAGTTCCATCAGGAGTTTCGAGCCGGTGACGATGTTGTCCGCGGATGCGGCGAACATGTCGTAGAAGCTCGTCTCCCTGGGGGTCAGACGAAAGCGCACGTGGGGTCCTCGGGGTGCTTCGGTTTCGGTCAGGCTGATGCTAGGCGCATCATCCGGCCACGGCTATCGGGCCGTCCCCCAGTGTCGCCCATCGGACACAGTGATCAGCACGGGGGCGGACCAAGGGCTCTCTACCCAGCAAAATTCGTTACCATATACCCAGTAGGGGTATGTATCCGAAGCTCGTCCCGAGATGGAGGCCCGCGATGACGACGACCGAGGCCGGCGCCACGCACGGTTACCACAAGCAGAAGGACGAGCACCTCAAGCGACTGCGCCGGATCGAGGGCCAGATCCGGGGTCTGCAGCGCATGGTCGACGAGGACACCTACTGCATCGACATACTCACCCAGGTGTCCGCCTCCACCAAGGCCCTGCAGTCCTTCGCCCTGCAGCTGCTGGAGGAGCACCTGCGGCACTGCGTCGCGGACGCGGCCCTCAAGGGCGGCGACGAGATCGACGCGAAGGTGGACGAGGCCACGAAGGCGATCGGCCGGCTGCTGCGCACCTGAGCCGCCGAACCGGAACGTTCACACCTCGGCGGATTTCCGCTCCTCGGCCACCCGCAGCACCTCGTCGATGCTCTCCATGCTCAGCCGGTCCTCGGCGGCCGAGGCGGCGATGATCAGCTCTCCGCAGAGTTCGATCTCGGCGAGGGCCACGTGGTCCTGAACTGCCGTACCGCCGAGCGGAGCCACGTGCGTCACCTCTTCTCTGCCGTCACCGACTTCCTAGAGTAGGCAGGGCTCTACACACCGCGCATGGCACGGACGGGCTAGTTCGAGGGTGGCGTCCCTGACTAGTGCCCTGGCTGGTTTTCGGCCTCGCTCTCGGCGATACGGCCCGCGTAGATGTCCTTCGGCCTCGGCAGGCGTACGTCGACAGGGGCGCCGAAGTCGTAAAGCAGGGTGGTCGAGGCGACCGCCACGGCGGTCTTCTCCCGGCCGTTGACGAAGCTGAAGCGCTGGCGCAGCTTGCGGATGCGGCCCTGGTCGTCGAGGTAGACGTCGAACGGCACCTCGGCCGTGGCGAAGCCCTTTGCCGCCGCCCGCAGGGGTGCCCTGACGTCCGCGGAGGCGGACCCGGCCGCGCGGGCCAGATCGGCCGTGCCGCGGTAGTGCCGCACCGGGGTCCCGCCGACCTCCGTCCGCCCCTCGTACGTCGCCGTACGCGTCCCGCGCAGCACCTCCGCGGCGGCGTACGGGTCCGTCGCGCCGCCGGTGACGAGGTTGCCGTCGGACAGGGTCGCGGTCTCCACCCGGACCCATTTGTCGGCGGGCACTCCGGCGCCCCGGTTCTTCATGAACAGGGCGCCGGGGGCCAGGAGTTCGGTGATGGGTCGGTGCTCGGAGGCCCCCGCCGGATCCTCCGGCAGCACGACGGTCAGCTGCCCGAGCCGGCGCCGGTAGTCGTAGACGCCTCTGCCGCGGATGGTGACCCGGGTGCCGCCGGTCGCCATCTCCATGGACGTGGTGGCCTTGGAACTGCCCGCGCCGCGCAGGGTGTCGGCGGCCTGCCGCAGGGTGGCCACCGGGTCACCACCCGCGCCGTTCACGCCCTCCGCCGCGGCGCCGCTGCCGGAACACCCCGTGGTGGCTGCCCCGAGTCCGACCGTGATCCCGAAGATCCCCACCGCGACGACCGTCCTGCCCGACCGCCTGTGCTGCCGCCGATCCATCGCCTGCCTACCCCCAGCCGGTACGTCCGTCACGGGCCCCCTGTCGTTTCGGTTAACGACGAGTAGGGGTGTGCCGTCACGCACTGCCCAAGGCTGGGAAAGGGCATACAAACCCTTTAATCGCATAGTCGGTAACGTTGTCGTCGTGGCGCAGCAGGACGGGCCGGAGCGAGCCCGGCAGGGGCAGGAGCACCTCACGACGACGACAGAGCAGGGCCGGTTCTGTGTGGCCCGCTGCACCTGTGGCTGGCGCGGCCCGGCCCGCCGGGCGCGCAGCCAGGCCAGAACGGACGCGGAGGGCCACGCGGGCGGCCTGTGAGGCGCCCGGTTTCGGCGCCGGGGCGGCTCAGGCCCCCGCGTCCTCGGTGGTGGCGAGGACCTTCAGCGCACGCTTGAGCATGCGCTGTTTGCGCGCCGTCTCCGCCGCGAGCGCCTTCTTCGGGCGCGCCATGGCCCGCCGTTCGTGACGAGCCTCGGCGGCCGACCAGACCTCGATCAGGCGGGTGTCGTGCTTGCAGGCCATGTCGGCGCGGGCGACGGCCTTCTCGCGGGCGTCGGGTGCGGGCCGGCGGGCGGTGGGCAGGTCGGTGCCGGCGTCCAGCGGGGAGTCGTAGTGGTACCCCTCACGGGCCATGCAGGACGACCAGGCCGTGACGGTCCTGCGCACCCCGGGGTCCTTCTCCGCCTCTTCGAAGGCGGTCAGGTAGATGCGCATGGCGACCGGGTTGCGTTCGCTGCCGCCGTCTCCGACGATCCGGGTGCGGGCCTCCTCGGCGCAGCCGCCCTCTCGGACCGGGCGGTCCCGGTAGGTGCCGATGACCTTGGCCTCGCGCAGCGGCTGGGGCCCGTCGGCACGCCGGACGTCCGCCTCGGTGAGGGTGCCGGACGCGGTGCCGTAGAGCACGAGGGCGCGCACCCGGCGGTCCGCGGCCGTCCTCGGCTGCCGGGACGTCACCAGGTCGGTCCGCTTGCGCTGGTTCGCGGGCACGCGCGGGTCGACGTCCGGGGCCATGTGGTAGCCGTAGCGGCGGGCGTCCTCGTCGGTCATCACGCCGTAGGAGCGGTCCGGGAGTGTCGCGTAGAGGCTGCGAGTGAAGCGGACGCGGTCGTCGAAGCCGTAGCGGCGCATGCAGGCGGCGCGCTCGATGAGTTCGGCGCGGCCGACGGCGGCCAGTTCCAGGGGCGACAACCGGGCGGTGTCGACGGGGCGTTCGAGGAGCGGCTCGGGCAGGACGACCGGCCTGGCGGGCGAGCCGTGCCGCTGGGGCGGTGCGGGGTTCGCGGAGGTGCCGCAGGCCGCGAGCAGGAGGGCGGCCGCGGCCGCGGGGACGAACAGGCGTCCCCGCGGCCGCACGCTCACGGGCATTCCCAGTGGTTGGAGGCGTTGTTGTTGTAGGTGTTGTTCAGGCGGGAGACCGACGACTTGGCCGGGATGTAGTCGGCCGGGCCGCTCCAGCCGCTGTTGTAGTAGATGCTCGCGGTGCAGTCGGGGTCGAGGTTGGTGGCCGAGGCCGCGTTGTTCTTCACCGGCTGGCCCTGGCCCGCGCCGGAGGAGGAGAAGACGTAGCCGGCGTGGTCCCGGGTCGGCACGTTGAAGTCGGCGTGCGAGCCGGAGAGGCCGGAGTTGTAGTACAGACACAGCTCGCCGAACAGGTTCGAGCTGACGCTGGTGGTGCAGCGGCCGTCGTTCTGGGCGGCGGCCGGTACCACGCTCGCGGCGGTGGCGACGGCGGCTGCGGCCACGATGAGCGCGGCGCTCTTCTTGATGTGCATCGTTCTGGCAACTCCCCTGTGAATGCGTCGAGTTGGACGTTCGTGCCAGGTGGTGCAGACCTATCCCAACAGGCTCGCGCGTCACGCAGAAGACACGCAGGTGATCATTTCCCCGGCGTTCACCCTTCCGCTACATGTGTTCGAATACCCGGACGAGGGTGTCCACGAGGTCGCGGTCGCGGGGCTGGGTCAGTCGGCACCGGCCCGCGGCGGGGGAGAGCCACAGGATCCGGTCCACCTCGTCGTTCGGGACGAAGCGGCCGGAGACGGCCTCGGCCGCCCAGTAACGCACCTGCTTGGGGCGGCCGTTGGCAAAGTAGCGCTGGGCCGGCAGCTCGTTCCCGGGCTCGGCCGTGTATCCGGTCTCCTCCGCGACCTCGCGCAGGGCGCCCGCGAGCGCGTCCTCACCCCGCTTGAGCTTGCCCTTCGGATGAGACCAGTCGTCGTACTTCGGCCGGTGGACCAGGCAGATCTCCAACTCCTCGTCCACCGGCGAGCGGCGCCACAGCACGCAGCCCGCCGCCTGGACCGTCGTGTCGTTCACACCGCCTCCTCGGGAGGGTTCAGGGCGCGTTGACCGTCTGCTTCTGCCACGCCTGCTGGAAGGCGAACCTGGCCGCCTCCACCTCGTGCCGTTGGTCGGCGTGGAGCACGCCGAGCGCGTACGCCGTCGCCGGCGCGATGCGGGGCGTACGGGCCGCCTGCGCGGCCGCGGCCGCCGCCTCGGAGGCGTCCCGGTGCCGGTTCAGGGCCTGGCCCGCGGTCAGCAGGCGCGCGTCCACCGGGAAGCTGCCGCCGAACAGCACCTCCTGGGCGTAGCGGTGCAGGCGCAGCAGCAGGCGGACCTGGTGCCAGGGGCCGTCCTGGGGGTGCGGGGAGGGATCCGGGGACAGGCCGTGGACCAGGGCCTCCGCGTTGTAGGGATGACCGGCGGTGAGCAGGGGCAGGGCGGCGATGGAGTCCGTGAGGCGCTCCTCGGCGGCGGCCGCGAGGGGGCGCAGGCCGGTGGTGGGCGCGGTGGGGGTGAGGGGCACCTCGCTGGCGAGTACGGCGACCTTGTCGGCAACGGCGTGGAAGCGGGAGGAGCCGAGGGCCTGGAGGGCCGTGGAGTGGGCGCGGGTCCGGGCGAGGGTCAGCTGGCGCTCGAGCAGGGCGCCCGCCTTCGCCGCGCCCACCGTCAGATTGCCGCGTTCCGGGGCGGCGGGACCACTGCTGTTCTCCAGTGCCGCCCCGCCGACCCGTGCCGCCCCGCCGACCCGTGCCGCCCCGGCGGCACGGCTGCCCGCGGTCACGGCGGCCTGCTCCGGAAGGGCCGCCGCCCCCGACAGCCGGTGCAGCGCCAGCAGGAGCCTCTCCAGGCGGGACTCGTAGGCGTGCTCGAGTCCCAACGTGCCCGACAGCCAGGCCAGTTCCGGGCGCATCTCCTCGGACCAGTCCGCGTCCAGCAGGGGACGGAAGGTGTGCAGGCTGCCGCTGATGCGGCGGGCCGAGCGGCGCAGCGCCCGGGCCGCGTCGACGGAAGCCTCCGCGCCGCCCGACGGGCCGCCACCCGTCTCACGGTGCAGACGCAGCGCCCGGAGGAACTCCGTGGCCTGGGCGCGCAGATAACCCGCGAGTGCCTCTCCCGTCACCTCCGAGGCCGTGGGGTCCGTCGGGTCAAGGTGTTGCTGTGCCACGCCGGCGCCTCCGGGCGTCTATGAGCATCTCCTGGACGTTGCGCAGGGGTTGGCCGTCCGCGTCGGTCGCGTGTCGCGTCCACTCGCCGTCCGGGCCGAGGTGCCAGGAGGCGGTGCCGTCGGACATGCCGGTGTCCAGCAGCCGGTTGAGGGCTGCGCGGTGGCCGGGGTCGACGACCCGGACCAGGGCCTCTATCCGGCGGTCGAGGTTGCGGTGCATCATGTCGGCGCTGCCGATCCACACCTCGGGTTCACCGCCGTTGCCGAAGGCGAAGACCCGGGAGTGCTCGAGGAAGCGACCGAGGATCGAGCGGACCCGGACGTTCTCCGACAGACCCGCGACGCCCGGGCGGACGGCGCAGATGCCACGCACCCAGATGTCGACCGGGACGCCCGCCTGGGACGCGCGGTAGAGCGCGTCGATGACCGCCTCGTCGACCATCGAGTTGACCTTGATGCGGACGAAGGCCGGGCGGCCCGCACGGTGGTGCTGGACCTCCTTGTCGATCCGCGCGACCAGACCGTCCCGCAGGGACTTGGGGGCGACCAGCAGACGGCGGTACGTCTCGCGGCGCGAGTAGCCGGAGAGGCGGTTGAAGAGGTCGGAGAGGTCCGCGCCCACCTGGGGGTCGGCGGTGAGCAGGCCGAGGTCCTCGTACAGCCGGGCCGTCTTGGGGTGGTAGTTGCCCGTGCCGACGTGGCTGTAGCGCCGGAGCGTCTCGCCCTCCTGGCGGACCACCAGCGACAGCTTGCAGTGCGTCTTCAGGCCGACCAGGCCGTACACGACATGGCAGCCGGCCTCCTCCAGCTTGCGCGCCCACTTGATGTTGGCGTGCTCGTCGAAGCGGGCCTTGATCTCGACCAGGACCAGGACCTGCTTGCCGGACTCGGCGGCGTCGATGAGCGCGTCGACTATGGGGGAGTCGCCCGAGGTGCGGTACAGCGTCTGCTTGATGGCGAGGACGTCCGGGTCGCCCGCCGCCTGCTCCAGGAATGCCTGGACTGAGGTGGAGAAGGAGTCGTACGGGTGGTGCAGCAGCACGTCCCGGGCGCGCAGGGCCGCGAAGATGTCCGGCGCGGACGCGGACTCCACCTCGGCCAGGTCGCGGTGGGTGCCCGCGATGAACTTCGGGTACTTCAGCTCCGGGCGGTCCAGGCCGTGGACGCGGAAGAGACCGGTGAGGTCCAGGGGGCCCGGCAGCGGGTACACCTCGGCCTCGGAGATCTTCAGCTCGCGCACGAGGAGATCCAGCACCTCGCGGTCGATGGACTCCTCGACCTCCAGGCGCACCGGCGGCCCGAAGCGGCGCCGCATGAGTTCCTTCTCCAGGGCCTGCAGGAGGTTCTCGGCGTCGTCCTCCTCGACCTCCAGGTCCTCGTTGCGGGTGAGCCGGAAGGCGTGGTGCTCGAGCACCTCCATGCCCGGGAACAGCTCCTCCAGGTGCGCGGCGATGACGTCCTCCAGCGGGACGTACCGGCCGGGCGCGGCCTCCAGGAAGCGGGAGAGCAGCGGCGGCACTTTCACGCGCGCGAAGTGCTTGTGGCCGCTGACGGGGTTGCGTACGACGACGGCCAGGTTCAGCGACAGGCCGGAGATGTACGGGAAGGGGTGGGCGGGGTCCACGGCCAGTGGGGTCAGGACCGGGAAGATCTGGTGCCGGAAGAGCGTGAACAGGCGTGCCTGTTCCTTCTCGGTCAGCTCGTTCCAGCGGACCAGGTGGATGCCCTCCTCGGCGAGCGCGGGGGCGACGTCCTCGTGGTAGCAGGCGGCGTGCCGGGCCATCAGCTCGCGCGAGCGGGCCCAGATCATCTCCAGCACCTCGCGTGGCTGGAGGCCGGAGGCCGAGCGGGTGGCGACCCCCGTCGCGATGCGGCGCTTCAGACCGGCCACCCGGACCATGAAGAACTCGTCCAGGTTGCTGGCGAAGATCGCCAGGAAGTTGGCTCGCTCCAGCAGGGGCGTGTTGGGGTCCTCGGCGAGCTCCAGAACGCGCTCGTTGAACGCGAGCCAGCTGCGCTCCCGGTCGAGGAAGCGGCCCTGCGGCAGTGGAGCCCCGTCGGCCTGCTGCTCCTCGTACGCGTCGAGGTCGGCATCGATGTCGGGTTCGAGGTCGGACACCGCCGCCGACACGGCGTGCTGGCGGTGAGCGGCTATGGAGCCCACGGAGGGCTGGACGTGCTGGACCTCTGCCTGGGTGTCTTGCTGACTCATGAACCCATTCTTCCGCGCCAGGGGCGAGACAGGCGCGTCGGAACGTGCGGGCGGGAGCGTCACGGCCCCGTCTCCCGCGGCCCCCTCGGGGGGCGGCGAAGGCTCTGGCACGGCGGGCTTCATTGGCCGAGCGTCGCAAGTCCTTCTGAATCGATGGTTACGGAGACATGACGTCCGGGATATCGGGGGGCGGATCGAAGGAGTTCCCGTCGCGAAAACGACCCCCTCGATCCGCCGAAGTGACGATCCCGTACGCCCCTCCACCCGTGGAGAGACGTACGGGCCCCTGGCTCGCCGCCCGGCTAGGCGGACCGGCGCCGCAGCAGCGCGAACGCTCCGGCGGTGGCGAGCAGGGTCAGGGCGAGGACGATGCCGGTCGCCGTCAGGTGCAGGGACCAGAAACCGGACAGCGTGCCGCGCAGGGGCTTCCAGGCCTCGCGCAGGTACAGCCGGAGCACCAGGGTCACCGCGAGAGCCGCGCCCAGCGCGGGCAACGTGCGGCGCAGCGCCAGCCCGGCGAGGGCCCCCGTGGCCAGGGCGCACAGCACGAGCGCCGGGAGCAGCGGCCCGCGCGGGACGAAGACGCGGTCCCAGCTCCAGTGGGTGACGAGGTCGTCACCGTCGGCGGTCCACACCCAGCCGAAGGCCACGGCGAGGACGGCGCTGCCGGCCAGCAGGGGTACGGCGGCGGTGGCGAGCTTGGCCGCGAGCCAGCGGGCCGGCGAGGCGGACTGGGCCCAGGCCAGCCTGGCGGTGCCGGACTCCAGTTCGCGGCCGATCAGCGCGGCTCCCGCCCAGGCGGCCACCGCGCAGGGGGCGTAGGAGAGGGCCTCGCCGAGGAGGTTCATGACGTTGTTGACGTCGGTGAAGGCGGTGTACGTGCACACGGCGCCCGGGCTGTGGAAGCAGACCCTGTCCCGGGGAGCCCCGGAGAAGTGGACCCAGAGCAGTTCGCCGAGCGCCAGGGCGACGAAGGCGGTCCACAGCAGCAGGGCCGGGCGGTGCAGCCGCAGCACGGTGCGGGGCAGGCCCTGCACGGCGGTGCCGCTCATGCGGAGGCCTCCTCGGTGTGCGCCACGGTCAGCCGCCGCAGCACCAGGAACGAGCCGAGCACGAGCAGACCGGCGACGGCCAGGAGCAGCGCGGTCGTGGTCAGCTGGAGCGGCCAGTAGTGGGCGTAGGGGTGGTACGTGTTGAAGTAGCCGACGGCGTGCGCGTAGGCCGCGTCGCAGCCGGGGGTGGAGGTGCAGTGCGGGATCGGCAGGTGTGCGCCGGTCTTCGACACCAGGCCCTGCTCGACGACGAGGCCGTCGCCCCGGTAGCCCTGCTTGAGGGTGCCGACCCGGGTGACCGCCGGCCACAGGTGGGGCATCAGCGCCCAGGCCAGGCCCCCGGCGCCCACGGTGACCACCAGGCCCGCGACCAGCGCGGCCAGCGTACGGCGCAGCAGCAGGCCCGCCAGGGCGCCGGCCGCGAGGCCGGCGAGGGCCAGGGCGGCGACGGTGGGGCCGTTGGTGTTGAAGGTCCACAGGTCGGACCAGTTCTTGGCGGTGTCGATGCGGCCCCGGCCCGCGGCCCAGGCGAGGTGGTGCAGCCAGAACAGCAGGCAGGTCGCGGCGGTGACGGCGGCCGCCGGTACGGCGAGCCGGACCGCCAGCCAGCGGGCCGGCGAGGTGCTCTGCGTCCAGGCCAGCCGCGCGGTGCCGGACTCCAGCTCCCGGCCGGTCAGGGCGGCGCCCGCCCAGGCGGCCACCAGGAGCGGCAGCCCGTTCAGGGCGAGGGTGGCGTAGTCGTAGTACCTCTTGTAGCGAAGGATCGAGTCCTGGTCGTACGTGCACCTCATGACGTCGCCGCAGGCGTTGTACTGCCGCCAGCCCTCGGCCGCCGCGTCGGCGAGCGGACCCTGCAGGGCGAGCAGCAGGGCGGCCAGGGCGATCACCAGGCCCGCCCAGACGCACAGCGCCGGGCGGTGCAGGCGCAGCAGCCAGTGGGCCAGGCGTGGCTTCGCGGCGGGCCCGCGGGCGGCGGCCGGGGTGCTCAGGGCGGTGGTCACGCGGCACTCTCCTCACGGGCGGCCCCGGCGGGGGCGAGGGCGGGGGCCTGCGGATTGCGCAGGTGGGCGAGGACGAGTTCCTCCAGCGAAGGCACCGAGGCGCGCAGGTCGCCGGGGAGCGGTCCGGCGGGCCGGATCAGCGCGCTCAGCTGACGGCCGGTGACCCGGGACTCGATCACGGTGTGCGTGGACAGATCGGCGGAGTCGGCGGCCCCGCTGATCCTCAGATGGGCCGCGAGCAGGTCGTCGAGCTCGCCGGCCAGCCGGACCTGCCCGTCGCCGAGCAGCAGCAGGTGGTCGCAGGAGTCCTCCAGCTCGGCGACGACGTGCGAGGACATCACGATCGTGGTGCCGTGCTGCGCGGCGTCCGCCATCAGAGTGCCCATCAGCTCGTGCCGGGCGAGCGGGTCGAGGTCGGCCATCGGCTCGTCCAGGAGCAGCAGTTCGGGCCGCTTGCCGAGCGCGAGGGCGAGCGCGACGCGGGTGCGCTGACCGCCGGACAGGGACCGTATACGGGATGTGGGGTCGAGGCCGCCGGCGGCCACGACCTGCTCGGCGGTGGCCGCGTCCCAGCGTTCGGGGTTGAGGTCGGCGCCCATGCGCAGTGTCTCGGCGACGGTGAGCTGCGGATACAGCGGCTTGTCCTGGGCTACGAAGCCGACCCGGGCGCGGGCTTCGGCGGGCGTGCCGCCGAGCACCCTCAGCCGGCCCTCGGTGGGCGGCAGCAGCCCTGCGGCGAGGGCGAGCAGCGTCGACTTGCCGGCGCCGTTGGGCCCGACCACGGCGCATACCCGCCCGGCGGGCAGCCGGAAGCCGCAGTCGCGCAGCGCCCAGCCTCCCCGGCGCCCGAAACGCCTGCCGAGGCCGTCGGCCTCGAGAGCCGTGTCGCTCATGAACGTTCTCCCTGGAAGTGCTTGTCGAGTACGGCGGTGAACAGGGCCGCCACGTCGTCCCGGTCCAGGCCCGCCTCGGCGGCCCGCGCCGCCCATTCCTCCAGCTCGGCCCGCAGGGGCGAGTCGGCGGGCGCGGTGCCCAGTGAGCGCCGGACGAAGGTGCCGAGCCCGCGCCGCGCCTCGACCAGGCCCTCCCGCTCGAGTTCGCGGTAGGCCTTGAGGACGGTGTTGGGGTTGATCGCGGTGGCCTCGACGACCTCGCGGGCCGTCGGCAGCCTGTCGCCGGGACGCAGCAGGCCCAGCCGGAGGGCCTGTTTGGTCTGCTGGACGATCTGGACGTAGGTGGCGACGCCGCTGTGCCGGTCGATGCGGTATTCGACCACGCGTTGAACCACCCTTTCACTAATTGAGTAGTGAAAGGGTGGTGTAAGAAAGGGGTGGCCGTCAAGACGGCCACCCCTCGCGCCCGGGTATGTCAGGTTTCGGTCCGGTACATCAGGTCCGTCTCGTGCGTCCTGAAGCCCAGGCGCTCGTACACCGACACCGCCGCCTTGTTGTCCGCGTCGACGTAGAGCATCGCCGTGGGCAGCCCCTGCGCGGCCAGGTGGCGCAGGCCGATCGTGGTGAGGGCCTTGCCGAGCCCGCCGCCCTGCTCGCCCGGCCGGACCCCGAGCACGTACACCTCGCCGAGCCCCTCCTCGGCGTGCACCTTGGTCCAGTGGAAGCCGACCAGCTCGCCGCGCCGCTCGGCGAGGAAGAACCCGGCCGGGTCGAACCACGGCTCGGCCTTGCGGTCGTCCAGGTCGCGCTGGGCGAGCGAGCCCTGCTCGGGGTGGTGCGCGAAGGCCGCCGCGTTGACCGCGAGCCAGGCCGTGTCGTCCTTGCCCGGCACGAAGGTGCGCACGGTCACGCCCTCCGTCAGCGTCGGCTCGGGCAGCTCCAGGTCGGTCAACGACCGCCGCATCTGGCGCAGTTCGCGGAACAGGGTCAGCCCCAGGACCTGGGCGAGGTGCCGGGCGGCGGAGTGCCCGCCGTGCGCCCACACCCGCAGCCGCTTGCCGGAGGCTGCGAGCAGCGCCGAGCCCAGCGCCCGCCCGTGTCCGTGCCCCCGGTGCGCGGGATGGACGACCAGTTCGGCGGCCGGCGCCTCCACCGGGTCGGTGTCCTCCAGCTGGGCGTAGCCGACGAGTTCGTCCCCGACGGTCAGCAGCAGATGGGAGACGCCCTCGCGGGCTCCCCCGCGCAGCTGCAGGCGCCCCTGCTCGGACACCGGCTGCTGCCCGTCGACGTGGGCGGCCTCGGCGAGCAGTCCGAGCACGGCCTCGGACCGGTCCGGGCCGAGTGCGGAGCGGGTCTCGATGGAGCGGGAGGGGAAGGGCCGTACGGCGTCGTCGCTGCTCATGCGTACGAGGGTACGGGGCCGCCGGGGGGAAGTGCCGACAGCGCAGCGCGTAAAGGAATCGGCAAAGGGAAACCAGGATGTAACCATGAACCCCCTGTCGTGCTACGCGCGTTGACCCTAGGCTGCGCGGCTGACGGCCCACTCGCCACAGCCGACCCACAGGGGGGTCCATGCCAGCCGAACCCCGGCGCACCAGACGTCGTACGTACGCGTTCCTCGGGGCGACCACCGTGCTCGCCACGGCCGCCGCCCTGGTCGCCGCGCTGCCCGCCCAGGCCCACGCAGACCACGGAGGGCACGGGCGGCCGAGCCGCTACCAGGACGTCCAGCTCCTCTCCTTCAACGACCTGCACGGCAACCTCGAGCCGCCGTCCGGCTCCTCCGGGCGGGTCACCGAACTCCAGCCCGACGGCACGACGAAGACGATCGACGCGGGCGGTGTCGAGTACCTCGCGACCCACCTGCGCCAGGCCCGCCAGGGCCACCCGTACTCGGTCACCGCGGCCGGCGGCGACATGGTCGGCGCCTCCCCGCTGCTGTCCGGGCTCTTCCACGACGAGCCGACCATCGAGGCGCTCAACAAGCTGAAGCTGGACGTCACCTCGGTCGGCAACCACGAGTTCGACGAGGGCGCGAAGGAACTCGCCCGGCTGCAGAACGGCGGCTGCCACCCCACGGACGGCTGCTACGCCGACAAGAAGTTCGAGGGCGCGGACTTCCCGTACCTGGCCGCGAACGTCCTGAACGAGAAGACCGGCAGCCCGATCCTGAAGCCGTACTGGATCTGGCAGAAGAAGGACGTCCGGATCGGCTTCATCGGCGTCACCCTTGAGGGCACCCCGGGCATCGTCTCCGCCGACGGCGTCAAGGGCCTGACCTTCAAGGACGAGGTCGAGACGATCAACAAGTACGCCAAGGTGCTGCAGCGTCAGGGCGTCCAGTCGATCGTGGCCCTGATCCACGAGGGCGGCTTCCCGGCCTCCGGTTCCTACAACTACGACTGCGACTCCGCGGGCGCGGGCTCCGGCATCTCCGGCCCGATCGTCGACATCGCCAAGAACGTCACACCGGCCGTCGACGCCCTCGTCACCGGCCACACCCACAACGCGTACGTCTGCGACATCCCGGACCCGTCCGGCCGCCCCCGCATGGTCACCTCCGCGGCCTCCTTCGGCCGGCTCTACACCGACACCACGCTGACGTACGACCGCTACACCGGCGACATCGCGCGTACGGCCGTGAAGTCCGCCAACCGCGTGGTCACCCGGGACGTCGCCAAGGCCCCGGACATGACGGACCTGATCAGCCGCTGGAACACCCTGGCGGCCCCCATCGGCAACCGCCCCATCGGCTACATATCCGCCGACGTCAACAACACCGGCACCGAGTCCCCGATGGGCGACCTGATCGCCGACGCGCAGCTCGCCCAGGGCAAGGAGCTGGACCCGAAGACCAGCCTCGCCCTGATGAACCCGGGCGGCGTGCGTGCGGGTCTGACCTACGCGGCCAAGGGGGCCGAGGGCGACGGCGTCGTCACCTACGCCGAGGGCTTCACGGTCCAGCCCTTCGCCAACACCGTGAACCTCCAGGACTTCACCGGCGCCCAGCTGATCCAGGTGCTCAAGGAGCAGGTGAGCGGGGCCAACGCGGCGGCGCCGAAGATCCTCCAGCCCTCGTCGGGCCTCACCTACACCCTGGACCTGACCAAGTCCGGCGCCGACCGCGTGGTCACCGACTCCATCCGCCTGAACGGGGCCGCGATCGACCCGGCGGCCACCTACCGCGTCGCCACCAACAGCTTCCTGGCGGGCGGCGGCGACGGCTTCCCCACCCTGGGGCAGGGCACCGGCGACCTCGTGGGCTCGGACGACCTGGCCGCGCTGGAGAAGTACCTGACGGCGAACTCGTCGGCCGGCTCGCCGCTCGCGCCTCCCGCGGCGAACCGGATCACGGTCGTGCAGTAGCCGCCGTGCAATAAAGGCTGTGTGAATACTCCCGCGGTTCCGAAATGACCCTGAGAATTTCTCTCAGGGTCATTTCATTGAGGTCTAAGCGGAATTGGCCATCTCCGGCTTTTGGCTGCCGTAATGTTTTCCACGTCGAAAGCGAACGGCGCGGACGACGCCAAATGGAGACCGAAGAGAGAGGTCAAGCCCCAAGGCCGGGAAGTTAAGGCTGGCCGGGGCACTGTCCAGGCGGGGGCTGATGCGCGCTGACCTGGGAGTACATGCGGAACGGGACCGCTGGTAG
>NZ_JBWKFL010000066.1:0-34642 GCF_056434305.1 Streptomyces sp. NPDC044061
TCAAGTCCCTCGCCGACTACCTCACCAGGATCACCCCACCCAACAGCCAAGACGGAGAGAAATAAGCCTCATGATTTCTGGCGCATCACACTAGCGCAGGACGCCCTCGATGAAGTCGCTGCCCAGCCGGGCCACCGCGGACAGGTCCAGCTGGTGCTGCACGTACCGTCCCCGGCGGCCGCTGCTGATCAGGCCCGCCTTCTTCAGCACCGCCAGGTGCCGGGATATCTCGGGCGCGGACATGCCGTGGGCGTCCGCGAGTTCGCTCGTGGTGTGCGGGGCGCGCGCCAGATGCCGGCACAGCCGCATCCGCACCGGATGGGCCAGGGCGTCCAGGCGGCGCGTGAGCTGCTCGACCGACGGTGCCTGCGGGTGGGAGCCGCTGGCGGGATAGGTGATCGTGGGCTGCCAGCCGTACCGGTGCAGGACCATCACATGCGGCCAGCCGAGGCTGGTCGGCACCAGGACGAGGCCGCCGTCGCCGGTGGCCGTGCGGCCCACCAGGAGCTTGTCGACCGTGATCAGCCCGGCCTCCTCGTCCAGCGAGACGGCACCCGACAGCGAGGACAGGGCCTCGCCGAGGCCCTTGCGGCGCAGCAGGTCGGTCCGGTGCCGGGCGTCCGCCGCGAGCTGGGGCTGGAGCCGGGCCCAGGTGTCGGCGAAGAAGGCCTCGTCGCAGTCGACCATGAGCTGCCGGAACCAGGCGCGGACGGCCGGCGGGTCCTCCAGCAGCCGGCGGGTGAACCGCTCCTGCACGGCACCCCGCGCGGCGGCCAGCTCCAGTGAGCGCCGGCGCAGCCGCGGATCGTCGAGCGGGCCGGGCTCCGCGATGTCGTAGCGCAGCTGGCAGGTGAACTCCAGGGCCGCGTGGACGAACTGTTCGTCCGTCAGCTCGTCCAGCTGGTCCAGTTCCTCGGGGAGGTCGGCACCCGGTTGCGCGCGCCCGCCCGGTATCCCTGAGAACGGCGCGAAGACGTCGGAGAACGTCGTGCGCCACAGGAAGTCGGCCTCGCACAGCCGGTCGGCCAGACCCGGGTCCAGCCGGGTCGACACGGCGGTCGCCCAGCCCTGCAGCTGCGGGTGGTGGCCGGGCTCGCTGAGCGCGTGCAGCGCCATCCCCAGCTCCGCCAGCGGCGAGGGCACGACGGAAACCCGCTCCGGGGGCAGCCCGGTGATGTCGATGGTCACGCTCATGCACCCCATGGTGCACCGGGTCACTGACAGCGCCGCCGCCGATTGACGGCGGCCGTCAATCCACGGGACATCCGCTTCGAGCAGGAGCAATCTGATGACTCCGGGGCAGCCGCGGAGCCCGATCAGCCACCGGTTCGCCGGTGATCAGCCCACGTCCCGAGAAGGCGATCCGCCATGAGCGTCACCCAGCAGTACCTCCTCGACACCTACCGCGCCCGCCTGCGCGGTGAGCCCGAACCGCCCGCGCCGGGCCGGCACGACCTCGGCCTGATGCGCGAGCTGCGCGGCTACCGGCGCTTCCGCGCGGTCGTCGCCGGGCGTCCGGCGCACGGGCGGCTGCGGCACGCCCTGGAGCGATGGCTGCGCCGCCCCCGCGCCCTCGACTAGGCCTCTTCCGGCAGGCGGTCCACGAAGTCCCGTACGGCCGCGCGGACGTCGTCGGCCGTCCACTCCAGGCCCGCCGCCCGGATGCAGACCTCCGTGAACGCGACACCGGGGCCCGCGCTCTCCCAGCCGCCGGCGAAGAGCATCACCGAGGTCTCCTCGGCCTGGCGTACGGCCGCCTCGGCCGCCGCGTCCGGCTCGTACGGCAGCCAGACCTGGAACTCGTGGGTGTGCGGCACCTCGGGGTGGACCCGGGCCCAGGGCACCCCGGCCGCCGTGAAGCCCTCGCGGAGCGCGGTGGCCATCACGCGCGCGTGGCGTACGTACTCGGGCAGCCGGGGCAGCTCACGGTCCAGTCCGATGAGCGCGGACAGCGCGGTCGGGAACTGCTGGAAGATCATGCCGCCGTACCGGTGCCGCCAGGTCCTCGCCTCCTCGACGAGCGTCCTCGGGCCGGCGAGCGCGGCGCCGCCGAAGCCGCCGAGGGACTTGTAGAACGACACGTAGACGCTGTCGGCCAGGCCGGCGATCTCCTCCAGGGGGCGCCCGAAGTGGTCCGTGCACTCCCACAGGCGCGCTCCGTCGAAGTGCACCACCGCGTCGCGCTCGCGCGCCGCCCCGACGGCCTCGGTCAGCTCCTTCCAGGTGGGCAGCACGAAACCGGCGTCCCTGAGCGGCAGTTCCAGCATCAGGGCCCCGAAGGGCTCTTCGAACTCGCGTATCTCCGCTGCCGTGGGCAGCCGGGGCCCGCTGCCCACCCTGACCGGGCGCAGTCCGCTGACCTGGCTGAGGGCGTGCCGTTCGTGCACCTCGGGGTGGGACAGGGCGTGCAGGGCCACCGTCGGGTCGCCGGTGCGGGCCGCCCAGCAGCGCAGGGCCACCTGCTGGGCCATGGTGCCCGTCGGGAAGAACGCGGCGGCCTCCGTGCCGAGCAGCGCGGCGACCCGCTCCTCCAGGGCGGCCACGATCCGGTTGCCGTAGACGTCGGCCGGCTCGTCCAGGTCGTGGACCCCGGCCCCAGCCTCCGTCAGGTGTGCGAGGCGTTCGCGGATCGTGGTTCCCCAGCCCGCGCGGGACAGCGTGCGCCGCGCCTGCCGGTGGGCGGCCGCGCGCCGGTCCCGCAACCGCTCCGGTGCCGACCGCTCCTCGCCCTGCTCAGCCGTATCAGTCATGCCCGGGATCATGCCCTGCGCGGTCTGCTGCGGCAGCCGAATTTCCCCGGGGTGAAGGCGTGGGGTAACCCACAGCCTGTGGACAACCGGCCGCCTCCCCACCCGATAGCGTTAACATGACGAGAAATCGTCCGGTACCCAGAGCGGACTGGAACGGGAAGGCCGCCGTCGCGTGAGTACAGTCCACCAGCAAGACCTCAAGGACCGCCCCGCGCGGCTCACTGTCGGCGTCGTGGGCGCCGGCCGCGTGGGCCCCGCCCTGGCCGCGTCCCTCCAGCTCGCCGGACACCGCCCGGTGGCCGTGTCCGGAGTCTCCGACGCCTCCCGCAGGCGCGCCGGGACGATGCTCCCGGACGTGCCGCTGGTGCCGCCCGCCGAGGTTCTCCGGCGCGCCGACCTCGTCCTGCTCACCGTCCCCGACGACGCCCTGCCCGGCCTGGTCGCCGGCCTCGCCGAGACCGGCTCCGTACGGCCGGGGCAGCTGCTCGTGCACACCTCCGGGCGGTACGGCGCCAAGGTGCTCGACCCCGCCCTGCGCGCGGGCGCGCTGCCGCTGGCGCTGCACCCGGCGATGACCTTCACCGGCACCCCGGTGGACGTACAGCGCCTGGCCGGCTGCTCCTTCGGCGTCACCGCGCCCGAGGAGCTGCGGCTCGCCGCCGAGGCCCTGGTCATCGAGATGGGCGGCGAGCCGGAGTGGATCAGCGAGGAGAACCGCCCGCTCTACCACGCGGCCCTCGCCCTCGGCGCCAACCACCTGGTGACCCTCGTCGCCCAGTCCATGGAACTGCTGCGCACCGCCGGCGTCGAGGCCCCCGACCGGATGCTCGGCCCGCTGCTCGGCGCCGCCCTGGACAACGCGTTGCGCTCCGGCGACGCGGCGCTCACCGGACCGGTCGCGCGCGGGGACGCGGGCACGGTCGCGGCCCACGTCACCGAGCTGCGCCGGCACGCCCCGCAGACCGTGGCGGGCTATCTGGCGATGGCCCGCGCCACCGCGGACCGGGCCCTCGCCCACGGCCTGCTGAAGCCGGAGCTCGCCGAGGACCTGCTCGGCGTGCTGGCCGACGGATCCACCGGAACGAACGGCACCAACGGGACCGAGGGGAACGCCCGATGAGCACCGCCCTGCTGAGCACCGCCGAAGCGCTGCACGCGCGCGTGCGCGACGGCCGCCGCGCCGTCGTGATGACCATGGGCGCCCTGCACGAGGGCCACGCCACGCTGATCCGCGCCGCGCGCGAGGTCGCCGGCCGGGACGGCGAGGTCGTCGTCACCGTCTTCGTCAACCCGCTGCAGTTCGGTGCCGGCGAGGACCTGGACCGCTACCCCCGCACCCTCGAGGCCGACCTGAAGCTCGCCGAGCAGGCGGGCGCCGACGCCGTGTTCGCGCCCTCGGTGGACGAGGTCTACCCGGGCGGCGAACCCCAGGTGCGCATCTCCGCGGGCCCCATGGGCGAGCGCCTGGAGGGCGCCTCGCGGCCCGGGCACTTCGACGGCGTGCTCACGGTCGTCGCCAAGCTGCTGCACCTCTCCCGTCCCGACGTGGCCCTGTTCGGGCAGAAGGACGCCCAGCAACTGGCCCTGATCCGGCGCATGGTGCGGGACCTGAACTTCGGCGTCGAGATCCTCGGGGTACCGACCGTGCGCGAGGAGGACGGGCTCGCCCTGTCCAGCCGCAACCGCTACCTCTCGCCCGACGAGCGCCGTACCGCCCTGGCCCTGTCCCGCGCCCTGTTCGCCGGTCGCGACCGGCACGCCGCGCAGGAGGCGCTGCGCGCCCGGGCCCGTGAAGTGCCCTCCACGCACGCGCGTGCCGAGGCGCTGAGCGCCATAGGGGAGTCCCGTGCGGCCGCCGACGCGCACGCCGTGGCCACGGCGGCTCCCGGCGGCCCGGCGGCCGTCCGCGCGGCCGCCCGCCAGGCCCTGGACGAGGCCGCGCGCCTGGAGCCCCCGCTGAAGCTGGACTACCTCGCCCTGGTGGACCCGACCGACTTCAACGAGATCGGCGACGACTTCACCGGCGAGGCCGTCCTCGCCGTGGCCGCCCGGGTCGGCACCACCCGGCTGATCGACAACCTCCCTCTCACCTTCGGATCCCTCGGAGCCGCCTCGTGACCAGCACAGGCATACGACTGCACGCGCCCGCCCCCGGGTGGTCCATCTCCGCGGACGTGGTCGTCGTCGGCTCGGGAGTGGCCGGCCTGACCGCCGCCCTGCGCTGCGAGGCCGCCGGCCTGACGACGGTCGTCGTCACCAAGGCCCGCCTGGACGACGGCTCCACGCGCTGGGCGCAGGGCGGCATCGCCGCCGCCCTCGGCGAGGGCGACACCCCCGAGCAGCACCTCGAGGACACCCTGGTGGCGGGCGCGGGCCTGTGCGACGAGGAGGCCGTGAGGATCCTCGTCACCGAGGGCCCCGACGCCGTACGGCGGCTGATCTCCACCGGCGCCCACTTCGACACCGACGACGAGGGCGACATCCAGCTCACCCGCGAAGGGGGCCACCACCGTCGGCGCATCGCGCACGCGGGCGGGGACGCGACCGGCGCGGAGATCTCCCGGGCGCTCGTGGAGGCCGTACGCGCGCGTGGGCTGCGCACCATCGAGAACGCGCTGGTCCTGGACCTGCTCACCGATGCCGACGGTCGTACCGCGGGCGTCAGCCTGCACGTGATGGGCGAGGGCCAGCACGACGGCGTGGGCGCCGTGCACGCACCCGCGGTGGTCCTCGCGACCGGCGGCATGGGCCAGGTGTTCTCCGCGACCACCAACCCGTCGGTGTCGACCGGCGACGGCGTGGCGCTGGCGCTGCGCGCGGGCGCCGAGGTCAGCGACCTGGAGTTCGTGCAGTTCCACCCGACCGTGCTGTTCCTCGGCGCGGACGCCGAGGGCCAGCAGCCGCTCGTCTCCGAGGCGGTGCGCGGCGAGGGCGCCCACCTGGTCGACGGGGACGGCGTGCGCTTCATGGTCGGGCAGCACGAGCTGGCCGAGCTGGCGCCCCGGGACATCGTCGCCAAGGGCATCATGCGGCGCATGCAGGAGCAGGACGCCGAGCACATGTTCCTCGACGCCCGGCACTTCGGCGCCGACATGTGGGAGCACCGCTTCCCGACCATCCTGGCCGCCTGCCGCGCCAACGGCATCGACCCGGTCACCGGGCCCATCCCGATCGCCCCGGCCGCCCACTACGCCTCCGGAGGCGTCCGCACCGACGCGCGGGGGCGTACGACCGTGCCCGGCCTGTACGCGTGCGGCGAGGTCGCCTGCACCGGCGTGCACGGCGCCAACCGGCTCGCTTCCAACTCCCTTCTGGAAGGCCTCGTCTACGCCGAGCGCATCGCCGCCGACATCGCGGCGGCCCATGCCGGAGACGGCCTGCACGCGCGCGTACCCGCCCCGGTCCCGCATCCCGAGAAGCCCGCCTATCCGCTGCTCGCTCCCGAGGCCCGGTTCGCCATCCAGCGGATCATGGCCGAAGGCGCGGGTGTGCTGCGCTCGGCGGACTCCCTGGAGAAGGCCGCGGACCAGCTCCAGCGGCTGCACACCGAGGCCCGCGACGCCCTGGACGAGAACGGCAAGACCGCCGAGCCGGGCGTCGACACCTGGGAGGCCACCAACCTCCTGTGCGTGGCCCGCGTCCTGGTCGCCGCCGCCCGGCTGCGCGAGGAGACCCGCGGCTGCCACTGGCGCGAGGACCGCGCCGAGCGCGACGACGCCGACTGGCGGCGCCACATCGTCGTACGGCTCAATCCGGACCGGTCCCTGGCCGTACGGACCACGGACACCGCAGATTTCCCTCCCACCCGGCCCAACCAGCGTTCCCAGGAGCAGTGACAGACGTGAGCACCGACGACCTTCCCCTCGCCCCGACCGGCGGCTGCGGCGACGGCTGCGCCTGTGGCGCCGAGGGTGACGAGGAGTACCTGGAGAGCGGACTCGACCCCGCGCTCGCCGAGCTGCTGGCCGCCGCCGGGCTCGACCCCATCGAAGTCGAGGACATCGCGAACGTCGCCATCCAGGAGGACCTGGACGGCGGCGTGGACGTGACCACCGTCTCGACCATCCCCGAGGACGCGGTGGCCACCGGCGACTTCACCGCGCGTGAGGCCGGCGTGGTGACCGGCCTCCGGGTCGCCGAGGCCGTGCTCTCCGTGGTCTGCACGGACGAGTTCGAGGTCGAGCGGCACGTGGAGGACGGCGACCGCATCGAGGCCGGGCAGAAGCTGCTGTCGGTCACCACGCGCACGCGTGACCTGCTGACCGCCGAGCGCAGCGCCCTGAACATCCTGTGCCGCCTGTCCGGCATCGCGACGGCCACGCGCGCGTGGTCGGACGTGCTGGAGGGCACCAAGGCGCGCGTGCGCGACACCCGCAAGACGACGCCGGGGCTGCGCTCGCTGGAGAAGTTCGCCGTCCGCTGCGGCGGCGGCGTCAACCACCGCATGTCGCTCTCCGACGCCGCTCTGGTGAAGGACAACCACGTGGTGGCCGCCGGCGGCGTCGCGCAGGCCTTCAAGGCCGTGCGGGAGGCCTTCCCGGAGGTGCCGATCGAGGTCGAGGTCGACACCCTGCACCAGCTGCGCGAGGTCGTCGACGCGGGCGCCGACCTGATCCTCCTCGACAACTTCACGCCCGTGGAGTGCGCGGAGGCCGTCGGCATCGTCGCCGGGCGGGCGCTGCTGGAGGCCTCCGGGCGGCTCACGCTCGACACCGCGCGCGCGTACGCCGACACCGGCGTGGACTTCCTGGCGGTCGGCGCCCTCACCCACTCCTCGCCGATCCTCGACATCGGCCTGGACCTGCGTGAGGCGGAGTAACGGCCATGCTGCTCACGATCGACGTCGGTAACACGCACACCGTGCTCGGCCTGTTCGACGGCGAGGACATCGTCGAGCACTGGCGCATCTCCACGGACGCGCGCCGCACGGCGGACGAGCTGGCGGTGCTGCTGCAGGGCCTGATGGGCATGCACCCGCTGCTGGGCGACGAACTGGGCGACGGCATCGACGGCATCGCGATCTGCGCGACCGTGCCGTCCGTGCTGCACGAGCTGCGCGAGGTCACCCGGCGCTACTACGGCGACGTGCCCGCGGTGCTGGTCGAGCCGGGCGTTAAGACGGGCGTGCCGATCCAGTTCGACAACCCGAAGGAGGTCGGCGCCGACCGCATCATCAACGCGGTCGCGGCGAACGAGCTGTACGGCGGCCCGGCGATCGTCGTCGACTTCGGTACGGCGACCACCTTCGACGCGATCTCCGCGCGCGGGGAGTACGTCGGCGGGGTCATCGCCCCCGGCATCGAGATCTCGGTGGAGGCCCTCGGCATCAGGGCCGCGCAGCTGCGGAAGATCGAGGTGGCCCGGCCGAGGAACGTGATCGGCAAGAACACCGTCGAGGCCATGCAGTCGGGCGTGGTGTACGGCTTCGCAGGGCAGGTCGACGGAGTGGTGAACCGGATGGCCCGCGAGCTGGCCGACGACCCCGACGACGTCACGGTGATCGCCACGGGCGGCCTCGCGCCGATGGTGCTGGGCGAGGCATCGGTGATCGACGAGCACCAGCCCTGGCTGACCCTGATCGGCCTGCGCCTGGTGTACGAACGGAACGTCTCGCGGATGTGACGGACCGGCGCCCGCACGGGGCGCCGGTCCTCGCCGCCGCGCGCGGTTGGCCCCGGTCGAGGGAAACCCGGCAACGACACGCGACGACACAGCATTCCGATCCGTCACTTTTGTCCGATTAGCGATAGCGTCGCCGCATGCCCACGCCATACGGATCCCGCGGCGGCATGGCGTTCGGCGTGGAGGAGCTGCGTGTGCTCCGCCGCGCCCTCGCCCTCGCCCTTCACCCCGGCCGAGCGACCGCCGAGGACGTCAAGGAGTGCTACCTCCTCGCCGAGTCCCTCGACGAGGCGATGCGCGAGGGGGCCAGGCTGCGCGCCTTTCTCGTGGCCGACCTGGGCCGTTACCGCGCCGCACTGCCGGGTACCGCCGCCGGGTACCTCGGCCTTCTCGAGGAGGCGCTGGGTGCCGGGCACCGCCCGACGCCGGACGATCTGGCAGCACTGCGGGCACTGCGCGGCAACCCCCGGGCGGCCGATCTGCTGGACCGCTGTCAGGCGCTCGCCGAGCAGGACGTGAGGGCCCGCTTCGCCCAGGGTGCACGCACGGTCCCCGCCCCCGCCGTACCACCCTCCAGGACGCGCCTGCTGGCCCTTCCCGGCGGCGCGGACGAGGCCCCGGCGGACCAGGCCGAGGAGCCGGAGAAACCCGCTCAGAAGCCCGCTCAGAAGCCCGCCCCCAAGCCCGGGCAGGCCCCGCCCGGACGCCCCGCCGACCGCCCGGCCACGGAACCGGGGGCCCCGAAGCGGCCCATTCCCACGCCGGGCGAGGTCTTCCCCCGCCGCAAGCCGCCCACGCCGCCCACCGACGCCGAGAGCTCCGGGTCGCGTCAGCTCGCCGCCGGCTGAGCGGCCGGTTCGCCCACCCCGCCCCTTTCGCCCCGAACCCCGTGGCTACCCTGGATCCATGGACTACGTCTCCGCACTCGTGCCCCCGGTCGTCATGGCCGTGTTCTTCATCGGTGTGGTCAGGGTGATCGTGAAGACCCAGGGCGGGGCCGCCAAGGCCAAGGAGGACGCGGCCGTGGACGCCGCCCTCGCGCGCACGGAGGGCGTCCGCAAGGCCTCCGGCGACGCCTGACCCGGGCCGGCCCCGGCCCTGCCGCCGCCGATGCCCGTCAGGGCGTACGACTCCTCGCACCCCGGTGCTTTCCGAGTCGTACGCCCTTTTTGTTCACGTTCGTAACCTAAGCGCACGTCCGGCACGCCATCGGCGGGATCTCCCACTATTGTTCTGAGCTGTGCCTCGCCCATTGGGAGAACTCGAAGACGCGGTCATGACGCGGGTGTGGAAGTGGAACCGCCCGGTGACCGTTCGAGAAGTCCTGGAAGACCTCCAGCAGGAACGGTCCATCGCGTACACCACCGTGATGACCGTTTTGGACAATCTCCATCAGAAGGGCTGGGTGCGCAGAGAGGCGGAAGGGCGCGCCTATCGATATGAGGCCGTCTCGACCCGGGCCGCCTACGCCGCCGCGCTGATGAACGACGCCTGGTCGCAGAGCGACAACCCGGCCGCGGCTCTCGTCGCCTTCTTCGGGATGATGAGCGAGGAACAGCGTCAGGCCCTCAGTGACGCGGTACGCATCGTGCAGGGTCCGGAAACCCAAGAAGCCCCGCAAGCGCCGCAAGCCCCCCAAGAGGAGAACCCCGGCTCGGCGGGGGAGACCACCGGGCGATAGCGTCCGCTCATGGCAGCAGAGCGCCCCGAAGTCACCGCAAAAGCCATCACCGTCCGGCGGGCCCGGACCAGCGATGTCCCGGCGGTGCGCCGCCTCCTCGACGCCTACGTCCGCGGCCGCATCCTGCTCGACAAAGCCACGGTCACGCTTTACGAGGACATCCAGGAGTTCTGGGTCGCCGAACGCGACGACAACGCCGAGGTGGTCGGCTGCGGCGCGCTGCACGTCATGTGGGAAGACCTCGCGGAAGTCCGCACTCTCGCGGTGAAGCCCGGCCTCAAGGGCGCGGGTGTCGGTCATCAGGTGCTGGAGAAGTTGCTGCAGACCGCGCGCTGGCTCGGTGTTCGGCGCGTTTTCTGTCTGACCTTCGAAGTGGACTTCTTCGGGAAGCACGGCTTCGTGGAGATCGGGGAGACACCGGTCGACACCGATGTGTACACGGAGCTGTTGCGTTCCTATGACGAGGGCGTCGCGGAGTTCCTCGGTCTCGAACGAGTGAAACCGAACACCTTGGGCAACAGCCGGATGCTTCTGCATCTGTGATCGTCAATGCCCCGGTGCCCCTATGTCCGAAACGCGCATGTTTCCGGACCGGGGCGAGCCCCTGGGTCTCTCCCAGGGGTTTGTGTTTTTCCGGCAAAAGCGGTTTGCTTTCCGACGTACTGCAGTACTGCATATAACAGGGGCGGCGAAACGGCGGACGCCGCGGACCCTTGACCCTCACGTTATCGATGAAAGGAAATCCGGTGGCACAGAAGGTTCAGGTCCTTCTTGTCGACGACCTCGACGGCGGCGAGGCGGACGAGACCGTGACGTTCGCGCTGGACGGCAAGACGTACGAGATCGATCTCACGACCACCAATGCGGACAAGCTGCGCGGCCTTCTCGAGCCCTATGTGAAGGGCGGTCGTCGCACCGGAGGCCGTGCCGCGGGCGGACGCGGAAAGGCGCGTGCCGCTTCCGGTGGCAGCCAGGACACGGCGGCAATCCGCGCCTGGGCGAAGGAGAACGGTTACGAGGTCAACGACCGCGGCCGTGTTCCCGCGTCCATTCGCGAGGCCTACGAGAAGGCCAACGGCTGATTTCGCCGGCAGGCGGGCGGCCGGGTGCCGGCGCGCCGCAGCCGGGCCCGGTGGCAATGCGTTGCCACCGTGTCCACCAGTCGTACGAGATCGGGGGCGCCTCTCGGGCTCCCCATGGCCGGCATCGCCGGCAGCGAGGCCTCGAACTCGCCCCCCGGACCGGGGGGCCGCAGCCATACGGCGGCCCCCTGCAGGGAGCCGGCGGGTAGCTGGTCCCCGCGACGCGGCCGGGACCCGTCGGGGACCCCCTCGGGCGGAATCGGCGCCTCCATCAGGCCGCCCGCGCCCAGGGCCCGCAGATCCAGTGCCAGTGGCACCCATTCCAGCCACTCCAGCACCCCCGGCAGCTCCTCCGCGCTGCCCGCGGCGACCAGCAGCCGCATCCGGTCGCCCCGCAGAGCCACCGGAGAGCCCGGTGCCAGGCGCCCGAGCGCCCTCGCGCCCGCCTCGGCCGGCACGTCCAGGACGTCGAACCGCAGCCCCGTGACCAGCCGCAGCGGCCGTCCGGGCACTGTCGCCCACCCCAGATCGTTCTCGTACCAGTGCCGGGCCCGGGCTTCCGGGCCGCCGGATGTTTCCGCGGGCCTGGAGACCTCCGGGTGGAGCGGGCGACGAGGAAGGGGGACCGTGGAGGTCGTGGGGACCGAGCCAGCCATGCCCCGTGCAACCGCCGAACTGGGCCCAGGGTTACGCTGGGTGCTCCCATGATTGCGTGCTGTGCCCGAAACGGGGGCGCGTGAGGCTCCGGAGAGGCGCAAGGTTGTTCGCCCATAGCGGAGGGAACCGGTGCGCGCGGCATGGAGTGTCAGTCCCTGCGGGTAAGACATGCCTAGTGGGAGGGGGCGACGCGCAGGAAGGGCCGTCTCACGTTCGCCATCGGCGTAGTGGCGAGTGGGGTAACTGCCTGGCCTGCGGGAACATCGTCTCGCACCATCGGGTTGGAGCAGATGTCGGCGTTCGGGGTCAGGAGGCCATCGACGGTGTCGGCAGTTGGAATGAGCGGTCCCCGCTTGCGGGACTAAGCTGCGGAAGGACAGGGAGGGGAAGTTCCCCCCACTGCCTGACCGCTCTGAGGAGCGATTAACGATGTTCGAGAGGTTCACCGACCGCGCGCGGCGGGTTGTCGTCCTGGCTCAGGAAGAAGCCCGGATGCTCAACCACAACTACATCGGCACCGAGCACATCCTCCTGGGTCTCATCCACGAGGGCGAAGGTGTCGCCGCTAAGGCCCTGGAGAGCCTCGGCATTTCGCTTGAGGCGGTCCGCCAGCAGGTGGAGGAGATCATCGGCCAGGGCCAGCAGGCCCCGTCCGGCCACATCCCCTTCACCCCCCGTGCCAAGAAGGTCCTGGAGCTGTCGCTCCGCGAGGCCCTTCAGCTGGGCCACAACTACATCGGCACGGAGCACATCCTGCTCGGCCTGATCCGTGAGGGCGAGGGCGTCGCCGCCCAGGTCCTGGTCAAGCTGGGTGCCGACCTCAACCGGGTGCGGCAGCAGGTCATCCAGCTGCTCTCCGGTTACCAGGGCAAGGAGACCGCCACCGCCGGCGGCCCGGCCGAGGGCACGCCCTCGACCTCCCTCGTCCTGGACCAGTTCGGCCGGAACCTCACCCAGGCCGCTCGTGAGTCCAAGCTCGACCCGGTCATCGGGCGCGAGAAGGAGATCGAGCGGGTCATGCAGGTGCTGTCCCGCCGTACCAAGAACAACCCGGTGCTGATCGGTGAGCCCGGCGTCGGCAAGACCGCCGTCGTCGAGGGCCTCGCCCAGGCCATCGTCAAGGGCGAGGTGCCCGAGACCCTCAAGGACAAGCACCTCTACACGCTGGACCTCGGTGCCCTGGTCGCCGGCTCCCGCTACCGCGGTGACTTCGAGGAGCGCCTGAAGAAGGTGCTCAAGGAGATCCGCACCCGCGGCGACATCATCCTGTTCATCGACGAGCTGCACACGCTGGTCGGTGCGGGTGCCGCCGAGGGCGCCATCGACGCGGCCTCCATCCTGAAGCCGATGCTGGCCCGCGGTGAGCTGCAGACCATCGGTGCGACCACGCTGGACGAGTACCGCAAGCACCTGGAGAAGGACGCGGCCCTCGAGCGCCGCTTCCAGCCCATCCAGGTCGCCGAGCCGTCCCTGCCGCACACGATCGAGATCCTCAAGGGTCTGCGCGACCGGTACGAGGCGCACCACCGCGTGTCCATCACGGACGAGGCGCTGGTCCAGGCGGCCACCCTGGCCGACCGCTACATCTCGGACCGCTTCCTGCCGGACAAGGCGATCGACCTGATCGACGAGGCCGGTTCCCGGATGCGCATCCGCCGGATGACCGCTCCGCCGGACCTGCGCGAGTTCGACGAGAAGATCGCCGCCGTCCGCCGGGACAAGGAGTCCGCGATCGACTCGCAGGACTTCGAGAAGGCCGCCTCCCTGCGCGACAAGGAGAAGCAGCTCCTGGCCGCCAAGGCCAAGCGGGAGAAGGAGTGGAAGGCCGGCGACATGGACGTCGTCGCCGAGGTCGACGGCGAGCTGATCGCCGAGGTCCTCGCCACGGCCACCGGCATTCCGGTCTTCAAGCTGACCGAGGAGGAGTCCAGCCGCCTGCTCCGCATGGAGGACGAGCTCCACAAGCGGGTCATCGGCCAGGTCGACGCCGTCAAGGCGCTGTCGAAGGCGATCCGCCGTACGCGTGCCGGTCTGAAGGACCCGAAGCGTCCGGGTGGTTCGTTCATCTTCGCCGGCCCGTCCGGTGTCGGTAAGACGGAGCTCTCCAAGGCGCTCGCCGAGTTCCTCTTCGGTGACGAGGACGCGCTGATCTCCCTCGACATGTCGGAGTTCAGCGAGAAGCACACGGTCTCGCGGCTCTTCGGTTCGCCCCCCGGCTACGTGGGCTACGAAGAGGGCGGCCAGCTGACCGAGAAGGTCCGCCGCAAGCCGTTCTCCGTCGTCCTCTTCGACGAGGTCGAGAAGGCGCACCCGGACATCTTCAACTCGCTGCTGCAGATCCTGGAGGACGGTCGCCTGACCGACTCCCAGGGCCGGGTCGTGGACTTCAAGAACACGGTCATCATCATGACGACCAACCTCGGCACCCGGGACATCTCCAAGGGCTTCAACCTGGGCTTCGCGGCCTCGGGTGACACGAAGACCAACTACGAGCGCATGAAGAACAAGGTCCAGGACGAGCTCAAGCAGCACTTCCGGCCCGAGTTCCTCAACCGCGTCGACGACGTGGTCGTCTTCCCGCAGCTGACGCAGAAGGACATCCTGCGGATCGTCGACCTGATGATCAGCAAGGTGGACGAGCGCCTGAAGGACCGGGACATGGGCATCGAGCTCTCCCAGTCCGCCAAGGAGCTGCTGTCCAAGAAGGGTTACGACCCGGTGCTGGGCGCGCGTCCGCTGCGTCGCACGATCCAGCGCGAGGTCGAGGACACGCTCTCGGAGAAGATCCTCTTCGGCGAGCTGCGCCCCGGTCACATCGTGGTCGTGGACACCGAGGGCGAGGGCGACGCCGCCACCTTCACCTTCCGGGGTGAGGAGAAGTCGGCTCTGCCGGACGTCCCGCCGATCGAGCAGGCGGCCGGCGGTGCCGGGCCGAACCTGAGCAAGGACGCGTAAGCGTCACGGTCGAGTGAAAGGGGCCGGTGCCTTCGGGCACCGGCCCCTTTCGCGTGCCCGGGACCTCCGGTTACGACAACTGCCCGTCGTAGTCCGGCAGTTTGTACGTCTTCTCGGCGTGGCCGCCCGACAGGTCGGTGGCGCTGTTGCCGATGTTCGCGATGATCGTGTAGCCCTTGTTCTCGATGTCGACGCGCTGGGCGGTCTTGTAGGCGGCGACGTCCTTGAAGAGGTCGAACAGGCCGCGGACATAGAGGCCCGAGACGTCGTAGCCGTCGTGCTCGAGGTTGTACTCGGTGGGCCAGTAGATGATGCCGGGGCGGGCCGTGACGAAGAACAGCGAGACGCCGTGCTCCTGGGCGTACTCGGCGAGGTTCAGGACGGGCTTGTTTGCCGGCTGCGGGTAGCTGAAGCCGAAGTCGGTCTCCAGCGTGGTGTTGTCGATGTCGAAGACGATCGCCTGCTTCTCGCCGGGCTTGGCGGCGGCGATCCGGTCCTTCAGGTACGGCAGGGCCTGGTCCATGACGGACTGGCAGTCCTTCTGCCAGGTGGCGTAGTCGACCTTGGCCGCGGTGGCCGAGGCGGTGCTGCCCGTGCTCGTGGCCGTACCGGCCGCCTCGGCGGGGGCGGCCAGCGCGGCGAGCGCGGCCACGGAGACGGCGGTGACGGATATGCGGCGCGCCCAGGGGCGTCTGGTCATCGGTGGGGGTCCTCTCACGTCCGTACACTGCACGGCCTGAACTTGAACTGTCAGGGGCATGATCTTTGGTGAGGGTGGCGCGAGGGGAACCGTAGGGTTACCGATGGGTAGGTGCCTAGAGGGCTGCGTCACATTTCTCGGAGAAATCCCGGTGGCCCAGGTCACCTTTCCAGTCGCTTTTCGAGGCCTGGGTCACATATGCCCGGAAGGCCCGAAGAGGCCTGGCTCACAAATGCCGGGTGGAGGGAAAGCGGCCTGGGTCACATTTCCGGGCCCGACGCCTCGGCGGCCGGTGACATGGCGCACAGGCGAAATGTCCGTTACTAAGGCGAATAGTGCCCTGCTAAATCCGACAAATCGGTTATTCCTCAGATGTCACACCCTAAACGGCCAGCTCATCGGGCCGCGCGTCGGGGCCGCTATGTCAAGAAGTGGGCGATTTTGATGACCTCTACTACGGGATGCCGTAGTTAGGGCCTTTGTGGCGGGATGGGGTGCCGGGTTACCAATGAATGGCCCCACCGACGAACGTCTGTGCGTCAGGTGCCCGTTCTGTCCCCGAACCCATGAGGTCTCGATGTTCCAGCGCTTCACGTCCCGCTCTTCCCGTACGTCCACGCTCCGTACCCGCGTCGCCGTCCTGGCCACCGGAGTGGGCGCCACGGCCGTACTGGGAGCAGGGGTCGCGAGCGCGGCAGCTCCGGCCGCCGCCTCCTGGATCGACCCGGTGAAGAAGTACACGCTGTCCGCCAGCTTCATGCAGGACGGCAGCCACTGGGCGCACAAGCACAGCGGCCAGGACTTCGCCGTGCCGACCGGCACCGAGGTTCTCGCCGCGCACGGCGGCACCGTCGTCAAGGCCGGCCCCAACGGCGCCGGTGACGGCCCCGCCTACGGCAACGCCATCGTCATCAAGCACGGCAACGGCACGTACTCGCAGTACGCGCACCTGTCCCGGATCGACGTCAAGGTCGGCCAGGTCGTCAAGACCGGTCAGCACATAGCCCTCTCGGGCAGCACCGGCAACTCGACCGGCCCGCACCTGCACTTCGAGATCCGGACGACCCCGAACTACGGCTCCGCGGTCAACCCGGTCGCCTTCCTGCACTCCAAGGGCGTCAAGGTCTGAGCTACGCGTTCCTGCGGGCGCCCTCGTGCGCCTGAGTGACGAGGTCCATGGCGACTTCGAGAACGGCCTCGTGCCTCTTCTCGGAGTCGCCTTCGACGTCCTGCATCACGAACATCCCGGCGTGCAGCGTGAACATCGCGCTGACGCAGCGGACCTGCTCGACCAGGGGCGCGTCGGGGTCGATGAAGATGTCCCTGAGGTCGCGCATCCGGTCCTTGAAGGTGTCGCCGATGCGCAACTCCCGCACGGTCGCCTGGTTCTCCTGCATGAAGCGGAAGAGCGGCTCGGCGCCGACCAGGGCCTGGCTGTAGCGCCGTACCATCTCGTGCTTGGTCGCCAGGGTGTGCGGCTGGGTCCTGCCCCACGCGATCAGTTCCTCGATCGGCTTCGTCAGGTCCTCGAAGAGGCTGACGATGATCTCTTCCTTCGTCTTGAAGTGGTAGTACAGGGCCGCCTTCGTGACGTCGAGACGTTCGGCGATCTCGCGCAGAGAGGTCTTCTCGTAGCCCTGCTCGGCGAAGAGTTCGAGCGCCACGTCCTGGATGCGCTGGCGGGTGTTGCCGCGGCGCTGCTGCTTGGTGCCGTCCATGGTGACGCCCATCCTCGTACTCCTCGCGCTCCCGCGGAAACTTACTTGACGCCCGGCTAGTAACCGGGCTACCTTCCCCAGTGTAGTGAACTAGCCGGGCGGCAAGTAAGTAGCAGTCGCCAGGGGGAGTGGGAGAGATGGCGGACACACAGGCGGCCATGACGGGCCAGGCGACGCCCGATCAGCCGGAGAAGCAGCCGAAGAGCGTACGAGTGGTCCTGCTCGCGCTCATGATCGCGATGATGCTCGCGATGCTCGACAACATGATCGTGGGTACGGCGATGCCGACGATCGTGGGCGAGCTGGGCGGCCTGGAACACCTGTCCTGGGTGGTGACCGGGTACACGCTCGCGACCGCGGCCTCGACCCCTGTCTGGGGCAAGGTCGGCGACATGTTCGGGCGCAAGGGCGCCTTCCTCAGCTCGATCGTGATCTTCCTGATCGGCTCCGCGCTGAGCGGCATGGCCCAGGACATGGGGCAGCTGATCGGGTTCCGGGCCGTTCAGGGGCTCGGCGCCGGCGGTCTGATGGTCGGCGTCATGGCGATCATCGGCGACCTCATCCCGCCGCGTGAGCGCGGCAAGTACCAGGGCATGATGGCCGGCGTCATGGCGCTGGCGATGATCGGCGGCCCGCTGGTCGGTGGCACCATCACCGACAACTGGGGCTGGCGCTGGGCCTTCTACATCAACCTGCCGCTGGGCGCCGTGGCGCTGGCGCTGGTCACCGCCGTGCTCCACCTGCCGAAGAAGCGGGCCAAGGCGGGCATCGACTACCTCGGCGTGGTGCTGCTGACCGTCGGCATCACGTCCATCGTGCTGGTCACCACCTGGGGCGGCACCGAGTACGCCTGGACGTCCGCGCGGATCATGGAGCTGATCGGCATCGGCGTGGCCACTCTGGTCGGGTTCGTGTTCTGGCAGACCAGGGCCGCCGAGCCGGTGGTGCCGTTGCACATCTTCCGCAGCCGCAACTTCACCCTGATGTCCCTCATCGGCTTCATCACCGGCTTCGTGATGTTCGGCGCCACGCTCTACCTGCCGCTGTACCAGCAGTCGGTGCAGGGCGCCTCGGCGACCAACTCCGGTCTGCTGCTCCTGCCGATGCTCGGCGCGATGCTCGTGACCTCGATGGTCGCCGGGCGGGTCACCACCAGCAGCGGCCGCTACAAGGTCTTCCCGATCGTCGGCGGAGTGCTGATGATCACTGGCCTGTACCTGCTGTCGCTGATGGACACCGGCACCACCCGGCTGACCTCCGGCATCTTCATGGCCGTGCTCGGCGCGGGCATGGGCTGCCTGATGCAGATCACCATGCTGGTGGCGCAGAACAGTGTGCAGATGAAGGACATGGGCGTGGCGTCCTCGTCCACCACCTTGTTCCGTACGCTCGGCTCCTCCTTCGGTGTGGCCATCATGGGCGCGCTGTTCAACCACCGCGTCCAGGACGTCATGGCCGAGCGGGCCGGAGCGCTGGGCAAGAACATCACCGAGAAGTCCGCCGCGCTGGACGCGGCGAGCCTCGCGAAGCTGCCGGCGCCCGTGCGGGAGGCGTACCAGCACGCGGTGTCCGCCGGCACGCACTCCGCGTTCCTGCTGGGCGCGGTGATCGCGGTGCTCGTGCTCGTCGCCGCGCTGTTCGTGAAGGAGGTCCCGCTGAAGGGCGGGCCGCAGAAGTCCTCGGCGGACGGCACGGACGCCGCTCCGGCGCCGGTCGTCGAAGCCGTCTGACGGACCTCCCGAAACCGAAGGCCCCCGGCCGGTGTCCGCCCCGGGGGCCTTCTCGCGTGCCCGGCCACTGTCAGTGCCCCGTGTCACCATCGGCACATGGACAAGCTGCGCCGGTTGCGCCTGGCCAAGGACGCCATGGACCGTGACTGGGCCGACCCGGAACTCGACCTGGACGCGGTGGCCGCCCACGCCGGGTACTCCCGGTATCACTTCCTGCGCGCCTTCAAGGACGCCTACGGCGAGACGCCGGGGCAGTATCTGACGCACCGCCGGATCGAGCGGGCCGAGGAGATGCTGCGCGGCGCCAACCTCACCGTGACCGAGATCTGCGCCCTCGTCGGATTCAGCAGCCTCGGCACCTTCTCCGCCCGTTTCAAGGCCCGCACCGGGCTCACCCCGAGCGAGTACCGCACCCGGCACGTCGGCCGCGGCGCCTCCCTCATACCCGGCTGCTACGCCATGCTCTGGGCCGGCGGCTTCAACTCCGCAACTTCGAAGAAGCGCGCCGGACCCGCCCCTGCCTACGGTGACGAGCGGGAACAGCAGTCTCGCGACAGGAGAGCGGAACCATGATCAAGGGCCTGGGCATCAGCACCGTATGGACCTTCGACCAGCAGCGGACGAAGGCCTTCTTCACCGAGAAGCTGGACTTCGAGGTGCGCAGCGACCTCGCGGTCGGCGACATGCGCTGGGTCACCGTAGGCGCCAAGGACCAGCCCGGTCTGGAGCTGGCCCTGATGAGCCTGGACGGCCCCGGCCTCGACCCCGAGTCCGCCGACGCGCTGAAGAAGCTGGTCGCCAAGGGGGTGCTGGGCGCCGGGGCGTTCCGTACCGACGACTGCCGGGGGGACTACGAGACCTTCAGGGCGCGGGGCGTGGAGTTCCTGCAGGAGCCGAAGGAACGGCCGTACGGCATCGAGGCGATCTTCCGGGACGACAGCGGCAACTGGTACTCGCTGACCGAGCGCAGCGAGGAACTGGACTTCTCCAAGGACTTCGGCTGACCGGCCGGCGGCAGGAGAACGGCGTGCGCGAGCAGACCGTCTCGGCGGACCACACGGCCGTACGGGTCGCCCTGTGGCGGGCCCTGCACGTCCGGGCCGATCCGCCGCCGCATGTGATCGAGGACGAGATCGGACTGCGCCTCGCGGCCCCGGACGAGGACTGGCGGGCCCGCCCGGACATGGACGTCGAGGCCACGCGGCGCACCCGTGCGTCCATCGTGGCCCGCGCCCGGTTCGTGGAGGACCTGGTCGTGGACCGGGCGGCGCGGGGCCTCGACCAGTACGTCCTGCTGGGCGCCGGACTGGACACCTTCGCCCAGCGGCGGCCGGAGATCGCCTCCGCGCTGCGGGTGTTCGAGGCCGACCGGCCCGGGCCGCAGGTCTGGAAGAGACGCCGGCTGGCCGAGCTGGGACACGACGTCCCCGAGTGGCTGCGGCTGGTGCCGGTCGACTTCGAGGGGGACTGGTGGGGTCAGCTGGTCGCGGCCGGCCTGGATCCGGGCCGGCCGGCGGTGGTGGCGTCCACCGGCGTCACGATGTACCTGACCAGGGACGCGGTGGAGGCCACGTTCCGCCTGGTCGCCACGCTCGCCCCGGGCTCCACACTGGTCACCACCTTTCTGCGGCCGCTCGAGGACGTCGAGCCGGACCAGCGTGCGCAGCTGCGGGCCGCCGTGAACGGCGCCCGTGCCTCGGGGACGCCCTTCCTCAGCTTCTTCACCCCGCCGCAGATCCAGACCCTGGCCCGCGAGGCCGGATTCGGCGAGGTCCGTCACGTCACGGCCGAGGAACTCACCGAGCGCTACTTCGCCGACCGCACGGACGGCCTGCGCCCGTCGCGCGGGGAGGAACTGCTCGTGGCGACCACATGAGGGCACCACATGAGAGCACCTGGGAGCCCATGAGGCCGCCACGCGAGGGTCCCGTCCCCTGGAGCCCGGCTCCGGTGGCCCGGTGACGGAACCTCAGGCGGTGCCCCCGGACAGCGGCAGCATCGGATGGCTGCCCGTGTCGGTGGGGGCGTGCTCCGGGAGCCAGAGGACGGCCACCGCGCCCTCGGCCGGGATGTGGGCGGGCGTACCGGCGGGCCGTACGTTGCGGAAGGTCAGGCGGGCGCCCAGCACCCGGGCCTGGCCGGCCGCGATGGTCAGGCCCAGTCCGTGACCCTGGCCGGCGCGGTCCATGCTGCCGGTGCGGAAGCGGCTCGGGCCCTCGGCGAGCAGTGCCTCGGGGAAGCCCGGGCCGTGGTCGCGGACCCGGATGACCCGGCCCTCGACGGTGACCTCGATCGGCGGTCTGCCGTGCCGGGCGGCGTTGGCGAGCAGGTTGAACAGCACCCGCTCCAGGCGGCGCGGGTCGGTGGTGACCTCCGACTCGTGCACCACCCGTACGACGATGTCCGGGTCCTTGGCCGCCACCCGCCGGGCCACGAACTCGCCCAGCATGATGTCCTGCAGCTCGGCCCGCTCGGAGGCACCGTCCAGCCGGGCCACCTCCAGCACGTCCTCGACGAGGGTGCGCATCGCCTTCGCCCGGTCCAGGACCAGTTCCGTCGGACGGCCGGGCGGCAGCAGTTCGGCGGCCGTGAGCAGGCCCGTCACCGGGGTGCGCAGCTCGTGCGCGATGTCGGCGGTGACCCGCCGCTCGGCCTCCAGGCGCTGCCGCAGCGCGTCCGCCATGGCGTCCACCGCGCGCGCGAGATCGTCGGTCTCGTCCCGTACGACCCCGCCGATGGCCTCCCGGACCCGTACGTCGGTCTCCCCCTTGGCGACCTGGCCCGCGGCGGCCGCCGCCTTGCGCAGCCGCCGCGACAGCTGCCCGCCGATCAGCACGCCTAGGGCGCTGCCGCCGAGCACGACCGCGATCGAACCGATGACCAGGGCCTGGTCGAGGTCCTTCATCACGTCCGTGGAGCGGTCCGGGAACCGGCTGTGCAGGGACAGCACATGACCGTCCTTCACCGGTACGGCCGCCCAGATGTCCGGCGGCCCACCGGCGTGGTCCGAGACGTCGCTGGCCCGGCGGCCCTCCTCGACCTTCTCGCGCAGGGCGGGCGGCAGCAGCGGATCGTCGATCTTGATGTCGGGGAAGTTCGTCCGCTTGTACCGCTCGTAGTTCCCCTGGGCGATCTGCACGCGCTCGTTGGCCAGGTCGCGCGCGTTGTCCAGCATCGAGACCCGGGCGGCGTTGTGCACGACCAGGCTGAGCGCTATCGCCACGAGCCCGGCGACCAGTGCGATCGCCGCGCTGAGCTTCCATCTGAGGCCGGTGCGCAGGCCGGCGCGCTCCACGTGCCGGACCGGGTGCCGAAAGATCCCCCGCATGCCGCCGCCCCGCTCAGGCCTTCAACTTGTAGCCGAAGCCGCGGACCGTCTCGATCCGGTCCTGGCCGATCTTCTGGCGCAGCCGCTGCACATGGACGTCGACGACCCGGGTGTCCCCGCCCCAGCCGTAGTCCCACACCCGCTCCAGCAGCTTGTCGCGGGAGAGCACGGTGCCGGGCGCGCCGGAGAACTCCAGCAGCAGCCGCATCTCGGTCGGGGTGAGCGCCACCGGCTGCCCGGCCCTGCGCACCTCCATGCCCTCGGTGTCGATCTCCAGGTCACCGAAGGTCAGTGTGCCGCCGTCCATCTCCGAGGAGGGATCCTCCGCGTGCGCGGCCCCGCCGGCGTGGCCGAAGCGGCGCAGCACCGCGCGGATCCGGGCGACCAGGACGGCACCGTCGAACGGCTTGGTCACATAGTCGTCCGCGCCCGCCTCCAGGCCGAGGACGACGTCGATGGAGTCCGCGCGCGCCGAGAGCATGATCACCGGCACGGTCGACTCGTCCCGGATACGACGGCACAGGCTGACCCCGTCCAGACCCGGGACCATGACGTCCAGCAGCGCGATGTCCGGCCGCTTCGCCCGGAACGCCGCCAGGCCCGACAGCCCGTCGGGCATGGCCGTCACCGCGAAGCCGTCCCGCTCCAGGGCGAGCTGCGTGGCCTCGCGGATGACGTCGTCGTCCTCGACGAACAGGACATGGGTCTGGTCTGCCATCCCGGTGCTCTCAGTCCTCAGTGATGTGGTCGGTCAGTTGTCCGGCGTGGGCGTCGGGTCCCCGCCGACGGAATTGCTGTAGAACCTGTGGACGCCCTTCCCCTGGACGAACCGCCCCGCCTTCCACCGGTAGGGGATCACGTCCTCGCCGGACGGGCTCGAGATGGGATCGCCCTTGCGGTAGAACTGCTTGGTCACCGACAGGACGTCGTCCTCGATCTCCGCGTAGACCGGGGACTCCTCGCTCTTGAAGACATTCTTGTACGCGCCGTTGTCGTCCCGGTACACGTACGAGCCGATGCCCACGGCGTCGGTGCAGGTCAGCACGTTGACGACGACGTCGTCCACGGAGCCTCCGGTCAGGTCGCCGTAGGAGACGTCGACCGGGTAGTCGTCGCCGCTGCACGGCTTCAGCTCACGCTTGACCGCGGGTGAGACCAGGGGGTCCTGCCTCACCAGCGCCACGGCGTCCACGCGCCGGTAGGAGTCGGACGGACTGGGCGCCGGCGAGGCGGCGGCGCCCGCCACCGCGGAGGCGTGTGCCGGGCCCTCGTCCCGTGCGCCCGTACCCCCGGTGCCGCAGGCTGCGACGAAAAGGGCGAGGGCGGCGAGCGCGGCCGTCGCCGCGATCACCGCCTGTGTACTGCCTCGGGCCCCTCTGGGCCCGGCCCCGGTCAGGCCGCGCAACGCTCCCGCTCCTCACGCTCCAGCGCGCGTGCGTCCAGATCGCGGGCCTCCAGCTCCTCGCGGAGCCGGGCGAGCGCCCGGTGCAGCGTGCTCTTGACCGTACCGGCCGACATGCCGAGGGCCGCGGCCGTCTCCTCTGTGGACATCTGCTCCCAGTGTCGCAGCACCACGACGCTGCGTTGCTTCGGAGCGAGCACCTTCATGATGTCCATCAGCAGGGCCCGGTCGGCGTGCTGCTCGGTGGAGTCGTCCACGGACGCGTCCGGCAGCTGCTCGGTCGGGACCTCCTCCAGCTTGCGCGCCCGCCACCACTCGGTACGGGTGTTGATCATCACCCGGCGTAGATAGGCGTCCGCGAGCCGCTTGTCGGCGATGCCCTCCCAGCGGCCGTAGGTGCGCACCAGTGCGGTCTGCAGCAGGTCCTGGGCGTCGACCGGGTCCGGAACCAGCCGACGGGCGCTGCGCAGCAGCGCGTCCTGCCGGGTACGGACGTACTCCTCGAATTCGAGCACCTCGCCCTGCGCCATGATCAACCGCCTCCGTTCCCCGTGTACTCCGGCTCGTGCCCGAAGTCCCGCTCTCCCGCTGCCCCGTGGTCTGCCGGGCACGGAAAAGAAGCTACGGAGTGGTTGTCACGGCGCTGTGCGAAGCAGCCTGCGGCTAGCAATCGGCTGTCCGTCGGTTGTGTAACGGAAGTGGGTGCGGGGTAGGGGAGGCGACGGCTATGTCCCTTTATGGGTTGCTTTGTGGGGCGAGCCGGTCCGTAACGAAGGCCTCGTCACTGTGACTTGTCCGTCCGTCAGGTCAGCGGCAGCCGGTACAGACTGCCGGGCAGCGGCTCCACCAGACCGTCCGTGACGAGTCCGTCGAGCGCGCGGGCGCGCTGCACCGGCTCGTGCCACACCCGGTCCAGCGCCGCCTGCGGCACCGGCGCGTGCGCCTCCCGCAGCACGGCCAGCAGCTTGCCGCGCACCTGGCGGTCCGTGCCCGCGTACGTCTGCCCGCGGCGCGGCGGCCCCTCGTGCTCCGGCTTGCCCGCCAGCCGCCAGGCGCACTGCGTGGCGATCGGGCAGCGGTGGCAGCCCTCGTTCTTCGCCGTGCACACCAGGGCGCCCAGCTCCATCGACGCGGCGGCCCAGCGGGCGGCGGTCCCCTCGTCCTGCGGCAGCAGGTCACGGGCCAGCCGGCGCTCGGCCGCCGTGGTGGCGTTCGGCGGGTACTGCACCCCCGTCACCGCGCGCGCGAAGACCCGGCGCACGTTCGTGTCCAGCACCGGGTGCCGCTGCCCGTACGCGAAGGAGGCCACCGCCGCGGCCGTGTACTCGCCGATGCCGGGCAGCGCCAGCAGCTGCGTGTGGTCCGTCGGTACGTCCCCGCCGTGCCGCTCCGTTATGGCGACCGCGGCGCCGTGCAGACGCAGGGCGCGGCGCGGGTAACCGAGCCGGCCCCAGGCGCGCACGGCTTCGCCGGGGGCCACCTTGGCGAGGTCTGCGGGGCGCGGCCAGCGGGTGAGCCACTGTTCGTAGACGGGCAGGACGCGGCTCACCGGGGTCTGCTGGAGCATGAACTCGCTGACCATCACGCCCCACGGGCCCGCCTCCGGGCGGCGCCAGGGGAGGTCGCGGGCGTGCGCGTCGAACCAGGAGATCACGGGGGCGTGCAGCTTCTCAGTCATGGCCTTCCGATCCTGCCACGGGTCGGGCGGGCATGGCTCGCGACGGCGCGGTTGCGGAGCGTTGCGACGGGTCGCGGTGTGTGAAGGCCCCTTTTCCCCGCGGAAGTTGCCGGGATGATGATCCGGAAAAGTTGGGCTCGGGCGGCGGGTGGCGCAAGCAAGCGCGCCGATCTCTCGTACAGTTTGCGCCGTGGGATCTCTGCGCAATCCGGTCGGGCCGCTTCCCTCCTCCATCTACTGGCGACGGAGGGTCGTACTGGTGTCGGTGGTCGCCCTGTTGGCGCTGCTGATCACCTGGATCGTGACGTCCGGCGGCGGTGGCGGCAAGAACGACGCCGGCGGGTCCAGCGGCAAGAATCCCGCCTCCACGATCACGCCGGGGCCGTCCCCCTCCGGGTCCGCGATCAGCCAGCACCCGGGTGGACGCGACGAGTCGGGCGGCGGGGACTCCGCCGGCGGGGGCGGTTCCGGGTCGGACGGCGGCTCGGGTTCGGACGGCAAGGGCGGCTCCGGGGCGTCGGGCTCCGCGGGTGGCTCCGCCGGCGGCTCCGGTTCGGGTGCGGGTTCGGGCGGCGGCGACGTCGGTACGGGCGACGTTCTGCCGGCTTCCTCCTCGCTGCCCAACTGCACGGCTGGATCGGTCACGTTGAGCCTGCGCAGTCTGCACAACTCCTACTCGCCGGACCAGACGCCGACTTTCGAACTCACCGCGAAGAACGCCGCCTCCACCGACTGCAAGGTCGATCTCGGGCCGAAGAAAGCGGTGTTGACGGTCACGCCCGCGGACGGCAACGACGACTACTGGTCTTCGGGCGACTGCCCGAAGGGCGCCGCGAGCCTGGTGTTCCGGGTGCCCGCCGGGCAGAGCATCACGTACACCGTGAAGTGGGACCGCAAGCCGAGTGCCCCGCAGTGCGGGACGCCCGCGGCGGGCTCGGCGAAGCCCGGGACGTACCTGCTGGAGGCCGCGACCCCGGGCTTCCCGAAGGCCCAGGCGTCCTTCGTACTGTCGGCGGACTAGCGTCCGCCGGCCGAGGCCGGCCGCGGGCGGGGCCGTGGCAGTCCGCGGCCGCGTGGCTACGGCGCCCATACGGCAGACGGGGATGCGACTCCGCAGGGGCGCGGGGAACTGCGCGACGAGCCACGACGGGCCCGCGGCCGACGACGAGACGCGCCTGCCCAAACTCAGACGTAGCGTTCCAGAATCGACGACTCGGCCAGGCGTGACAGCCCTTCCCGTACGCTCCTCGCCCGGGCCTCGCCGACCCCGTCCACCGTCTGGAGATCATCCACGCTGGCGGCCAGCAGCTTCTGCAGGCCGCCGAAGTGCTCCACCAGCCGGTCGATGATCGCACCCGGCAGACGCGGCACCTTCGCCAGCAGACGGAAGCCCCGCGGGGAGACCGCCGAGTCGAGGGTCTCGGGGGAGCCGGTGTAGCCCAGCGCACGTGCCACCGTGCCGAGTTCGAGGAGTTCGGCGTGGCTGAGGGCGTCCAGCTCGGACAGTGCCTCGTCCACCGTGCGGGAGCGCTTCGCGGTGGGCTCGGGGACGTAGTCCCGGACGACCAGCTCACGGTCGGGCTCGACGCCGGCGATCAACTCCTCCAGCTGAAGGGCCAGAAGACGACCGTCGGTGCCCAGTTCGACCACGTATTCGGCGATTTCGGTGGCGATGCGCCGGACCATCTCCAGCCGCTGGGCCACCGCCGACACGTCCCGGACCGTCACCAGGTCCTCGATCTCCAGCGCCGACAGCGTGCCCGCGACCTCGTCCAGCCGGAGCTTGTACCGCTCCAGGGTGGCCAGCGCCTGGTTCGCGCGGGAGAGGATCGCCGCCGAGTCCTCCAGCACGCGCCGCTGCCCGTCGACGTACAGGGCGATCAGCCGCATGGACTGGGAGACGGAGACCACGGGGAATCCGACCTGCTTCGAGACGCGGTCGGCGGTGCGGTGCCGGGTGCCCGTCTCCTCCGTCGGGATCGTGGGGTCCGGGACCAGCTGCACGCCGGCCCGCAGGATCTTCGACAGGTCGGAGGAGAGCACGATGCCCCCGTCCAGCTTGCACAGCTCCCGCAGCCGGGTGGCGGCGAACTCGACGTCCAGGACGAAACCGCCCGTGCACATCGCCTCGACCGTCTTGTCGGAGCCGAGGACGATCAGCCCGCCGGTGTTGCCGCGCAGGACCCGTTCCAGGCCGTCACGCAGGGGTGTACCAGGAGCCACGGCGCTCAGCGAGGCGCGCATCAGGCGATCGGAACCGGCACTCCCACCGGACTTTCCGGGAGCTGCTGCCCGGTCGTTGGCTGCCACTGCACTCCTCCGGTCGCAGGTTCTGGGGCGCCGCCGTCGTGCGCACTCGGTTCGTACGGACGGGCGAGACCTGGGCAAAGTCTACCGGCGGTCCTCCGCCTCCTGTGGGGCCTCTCGGCGACGGGAGCGCGGCAGGACCCTGAGCGCGTCTCCCATGTCGGCGACTTCCAGGACCTTCATCCCGGGCGGGACCTTGCCCGGATCGCCCGGTACGAGTGCGTGCGTGAAGCCCAGCCGGTGGGCCTCGGCGAGCCTGCGCTGCACGCCCGTGACCCGTCTCACCTCGCCTGCCAGACCCACCTCGCCGATCGCGACGAGGTTCTTGGGCAGGGGGGTGTCGCTGGCGGCCGAGGCGAGGGCGAGGGCGATCGCGAGGTCGGCGGCCGGTTCCGACAGCTTCACGCCGCCCACCGTCGCCGAGTAGATGTCCCGCTTGCCGAGCGCGCTGATCCGGCCGCGCTGCTCCAGCACCGCGAGCATCATCGACACCCGCGAGGTCTCCAGGCCCGAGGTGGTCCGGCGCGGGGAGGGGATCTGGGAGTCCACGGTCAGCGCCTGCACCTCCGCCACCAGTGGACGGCGGCCCTCCAGGGTGACGGTCAGGCAGGTGCCCGGGACGGGTTCGTCACGCCGGGTCAGGAAGAGTCCGCTGGGGTCCGCGAGCCCCGTGATGCCCCCGTCGTGCAGCTCGAAGCAGCCGACCTCGTCCGTGGCGCCGTAGCGGTTCTTCACACCCCGGACCAGGCGCAGGCGCGCGTGCCGGTCGCCCTCGAAGTGCAGGACGACGTCCACCAGGTGCTCCAGCAGCCGGGGGCCCGCGATCGCGCCGTCCTTGGTGACGTGGCCCACCAGCAGCGTCGACATCCCGCGGTCCTTGGAGGCGCGGATCAGGGCACCGGCCACCTCGCGGACCTGGGCCATGCCGCCCGGCGCGCCGTCGACCTCCGGGGAGGCCACCGTCTGCACCGAGTCGAGGATCAGCAGGGACGGCTTCACGGCGTCCAAGTGGCCGAGGACGGCGGCCAGATCTGTCTCGGCGGCCAGGTACAGGTGGTCGTGGAGGGCGCCGATGCGGTCGGCGCGCAGCCGGACCTGGCTCGCCGACTCCTCGCCGGTCACATAGAGGGTCGGGTGCTCCTCGCTCGCCGACTTGGCCGCCACGTCCAGCAGCAGGGTGGACTTGCCGACGCCCGGCTCGCCCGCGAGCAGCACGACCGCGCCGGGCACCAGCCCGCCGCCGAGCACCCGGTCCAGCTCCGGCACGCCGGTCGCGCGGGCGGTTGCCTGCCGGCCGTCGACCTGCCCGATGGGCAGCGCGGACGTGGTGACGCGGCCCGGTGTCGTCGTACGGACCGCGGGCGCTCCGTACTCCTCGACCGTGCCCCAGGCCTGGCACTCGGGGCAGCGGCCGAGCCACTTGGCCGTCTGCCAGCCGCACTCGGTGCAGCGGTAGGACGGTCGGTCCTTGGTGGTCTTGGTACGGGCAGCCATGCGGAAACCGTAGCCCGCGGCACTGACAACGCCCGCCCGGGGCGCATGTGGGTGGACGGGTCCCGGCCAGGGCCCATCGGGTTCGAGCCGCGGAATACGAGGTTCCCGTCCCCTTATGAGGGATCGTTTCACCCGTACGGATTAAAAGTGCTCAAGGTGCAAGTAGGGACACTCTGCCGCCGCCTACGGTCGCACAGGTGATGAGCAGCAGTTCTCAGACCACGATCCGCACCACCGGCACCCACCGGGCGCACCGGGCGCACCGGGAGGTGCGCGACCGAGCCGCCGCGCGCACGCTGGCCCAGCAGCCTCCGGCGCGCTACGAGCCGTACCTGGACGGTCTGTTCACCTACTGCCTTTCGGTGCTGTGCGACCACGACGCGGCCACCGCCGCCCTCGGGGACGTCCTGGCGCTGGCCGAGCGGCGCGGGCAGCGCGTTCCGGAGGCGGCCGCAGACCGCAGGGCCTGGCTGTACGCGCTGGCCCGCTGGGCGTGCCTGCGCGGACTCGCCCAGGCCAAGCAGAAACGTCAGGCCACCCACGCGGCGGGCCGTCCGGTCGCGAAACAGGCACCCGAGCCGCCCGTCTCCCCGGAGGTCCAGGAGGAACGGCGCCGCGAACTCGCCCTGCTCGCCTGGCCGGAGGCGGCCGGCACCACACCCGAGCAGCGCGAGGCACTGGAGCTCGCCGTCCGCCACCGTCTGGCCGCCCACGAGGTCGCCGCCGTCCTCGGCATGCAGCCCGCCACCGCGCGCGAGCTGCTGTCCTCCGCGGCCTGCGAGGTCGAGCGCACCCGCGCCGCGCTCGCCGTGGTCGAGACCGGCGGCTGTCCGAGCGTGAGCCACCTCACCGGAGACAGCCGGCTGGTCCTCAGCCCGGTCCTGCGCCGCGAGCTGGTCCGGCACGTCGACGACTGCCCCCGCTGCCGCCGCACCGCCGAGCGCGCTGTTCCCGGCCACTGGCCCGGCGCCACGGTCACCCCGGCCGAGCTGCCGGTCCTGGAGGCGCCCCGCGCGGCCCTGCACGTCGCCCTCGCGCACCACCCGCGCGCGCGGGGCGCGGCCGTACCCCGCTTCGACCGGCGCGGCTTCCCGATGGACCCCAAGGACCGCGCGGCCCGCCGTGACCGGCTGCGCGCGCGTGCCGTCACCACGACCGTCGTCGCCACCGTCGTCGCGGCCCCCGTGCTCGCGCTGTGGGCCGCCTACCGGGGCACCCCGACCGCCGACGAGGACGGCCGCGCGGCCACCGCGCGCGAGGCACAGGGCCCCGACGCGCTCGGCAGCGACGCCGCGGGCGGCTACGAGAACGCCGGAAACGCCAGCGTGAAGCCCGGCAGCGGCCCGGGCAAGGACGGCAGGCCGGACGTCTCCGTAGAGGTCATCAGTGTCGACGGAGGAGACCGCAAGGGGTCCGGACAGCTCACGGTCAGCGCGCGCAACGACGGCGACACCACGTTCATCTCCCTCACCGCCTCCGGTGCGGACCCGGTCCGCTGGTCCGCGTCCACCTCGGCGGCCTGGCTCTACCTCAGCCAGTCCGCGGGAACCCTCGACCCCGGTGACACGTTGACGATCAAGGTGTACGTCGATCATCTGCGTGAGCCGTCCGGCCACTGGCATGCCCAGGTGGCGATCTCACCGGCCGGCGCCGTGGTCTCCATCGACGGTTACGGCACCGCCCCGAGCGGCCCCTCGACCCCGCCCGCGACCCACAGCCCCGACCCGACGCCCCCGCCCTCGACGCCCACGGACCCGCCGACCGGCCAGTCCCCGTCCCCGACCGACCCGAGCCCCAGCCCCAGCGACCCGACCCCGTCGGAGCCACCGAGCTCGTCACCCCCGCCCGGCGATGACGGCAGCCCGAGCCCCGCGGACAGCTGACGACGTCTGCCGGGCCGGGCCGGCGGGCCATAACCGGCTAGGCGCCCGGCTCCGGATCCGCCGGATGCGGTGCCACCAGCGGGAGCTGCGACGCCAGCCGCCGCTCGCACAGCTCGACCAGACGGTCGTAGCCCGCCTTGCCCATCAGCTCGGTCAGCTCCGCCCGGTAGGAGACGTACACCGGCTCGCCCGCGCCGTGCGCCGAGGTCGCCGACGTGCACCACCAGTGCAGGTCGTGGCCGCCCGGACCCCAGCCCCGGCGGTCGTACTCACCGATCGACACCTGCAGCACGCGCGTGTCGTCCGGCCGGTCGATCCAGTCGTACGTGCGCCGGATCGGCAGCTGCCAGCACACGTCCGGCTTGGTCTCCAGCGGCTCGCGGCCCTCCTTCAGGGCCAGGATGTGCAGCGAGCAACCGGCGCCGCCCGCGAAGCCGGGACGGTTCTGGAAGATGCACGAGCCCTGGAAGGGCCGCGTCTGCCGGGACCCCTCGTCGTCCTCGGAGATCCAGCCGTTCCGGGTGCCCTCGGCGTGGTTCTGCCAAATCTCCGGGGTGAGCCTGGCCACGTGCTCGGTGACCCGCTTCTCGTCGTCCTCGTCGGAGAAGTGGGCACCCAACGTGCAGCACCCGTCGTCCGCGCGGCCCGCCTGGATGCCCTGGCAGCCGCTGCCGAAGATGCAGTTCCAGCGAGAGGTCAGCCATGTCAGATCGCAGCGGAAGACCTGCTCGTCGTCCGCCGGATCAGGGAACTCCACCCACGCGCGCGCGAAGTCGAGCCCCTTCTCGTCGCTCACCTTCGACACCTTGGCGGTTTTGGCATTCTTGTCCGCCTTGTCCGCCTTTACAGCTTTCCCGGAGTTCGCCTTTTTCGTCTTTGGCACGCGTCCAGGGTAAGTGGCCAGGAGCCGCTCCGGGCACCGAGGACGGAGGATCTGGCAGTAGCGTTCCGTACATGAGACTCGGTGTCCTGGACGTGGGTTCGAACACGGTGCATCTGCTGGTGGTGGACGCTCACCCCGGCGCGCGCCCGCTGCCCGCGCATTCGCACAAGGCCGAACTTCGGCTCGCCCAGCTGCTCGACGGCAGCGGTGCCATCGGCGACGACGGCATCCACAAGCTGGTCGACGTCGTGCGCGAGGCGCTCCAGGCCGCCGAGGACAAGGGCGTCGAGGACCTGCTCCCGTTCGCGACCTCCGCGGTCCGGGAGGCCACCAACGCCGACGACGTCCTCGCGCGCGTGGAGGAGGAGACCGGCGTTCGGCTCCAGGTGCTCACCGGCGAGGAGGAGGCCCGGCTCACCTTCCTCGCCGTCCGCCGCTGGTTCGGCTGGTCCGCCGGGAAGCTGCTGGTACTCGACATCGGCGGCGGCTCCCTCGAGATCGCCTTCGGCATCGACGAGGAGCCGGACGCCGCGGTCTCCCTGCCGCTCGGCGCCGGCCGGCTCACCGCGGGCTGGCTGCCCGGCGACCCCCCCGACCCCGAGAACGTCCGCGCCCTGCGGCGCCACGTCCGGGCGCAGATAGCCCGGACGGTCGGTGAATTCAGCCGCTTCGGCGCCCCCGACCACGTGGTCGCCACCTCCAAGACCTTCAAGCAGCTGGCCCGCATCGCGGGCGCCGCCCGCAGCGCCGACGGCCTCTACGTCCAGCGCGAACTCAAGCGCGAGTCCCTGGAGGCCTGGGTCCCCCGCCTGTCCGGCATGTCCGCGGAACAGCGGTCCGAACTCCCCGGGGTCTCGGACGGCCGGGCCGGCCAGCTCCTCGCGGGCGCGCTGGTGGCCGAGGGCGCGATGGACCTGTTCGGCGTAGAGAGCCTGGAGGTGTGCCCGTGGGCCCTGCGCGAGGGCGTGATTCTCCGGCGGCTTGATCACATGGGTTCGGACTGACGTACTCAGGGGTGCGGGACCGTGTCGGCATGCGGCTGCGCCGCGTGGGCGCGAACAATCACGACGCGGCCGCACTCGCCCGAATGGCAAACGTCACAACGGCGAACAGGCACCCGACACCCCCACCACTCAACCCTTTAAGGTGACGGACGTGGCTGAACCAACGGACGTGAGCATCGCGCTGTCCACGGCCTCCGTGTACCCGGAGTCGACCGCGACGGCCTTCGAGATCGCCGCGCGCCTCGGCTACGACGGCGTCGAGGTCATGGTGTGGACCGACCCGGTCAGCCAGGACATCGAGGCCCTGCGCCGCCTGTCCGACTACCACGGCATCCCGATCCTGGCCGTTCACGCCCCCTGCCTGCTGATCACCCAGCGGGTCTGGTCCACCGACCCCTGGGTCAAGCTCCAGCGGGCCCGGGCGGCCGCCGAGAAGCTGGGCGCCGACACCGTGGTCGTGCACCCGCCGTTCCGCTGGCAGCGGCAGTACGCCCGCGACTTCGTCTCCGGGATCTGGCGGATGGCGAACGAGACGGACGTACGGTTCGCCGTCGAGAACATGTACCCGTGGCGCTACCGCGACCGCGAGATGCTGGCGTACGCGCCCGACTGGAACGTCACCAACGACGACTACCGGCACTTCACGATCGACCTCAGCCACACCGCGACCGCCCGCACGGACGCGCTGGACATGATCGACCGCATGGGCGACCGCCTCGGGCACGTCCACCTCGCCGACGGCCGGGGCTCCGCCAAGGACGAGCACCTGGTCCCCGGCCGTGGCACCCAGCCCTGCGCCGAGGTGCTGGAGCGGCTCGGACGCCGGGGCTTCGACGGTCACGTCGTCATCGAGGTCAACACCCGGCGGGCGATGTCCAGCGCCGAGCGCGAGGCCGACCTCGCCGAGGCCCTGGCCTTCACACGCGCACACCTGGCCGCCACCGTGCAGGCGCACCGGCGATGACCGGGGCGAACGGCGCCCGCCGCCGCGGCCGCCCCCCGCGCGCGGAGTCCGCGGACACCCGGGACCGGATCCTGGGCGCGGCCCGCGAGGAGTTCTCCGAGCACGGGTACGAGAAGACGTCCGTACGCGGCATCGCCAAGGCCGCCGGGGTCGACTCGGCGCTCGTCCACCACTACTTCGGCACCAAGGAACAGGTCTTCGAGGCGGCCATCGCGGTGGCCTTCGCGCCCGCCCTGAACGCCCCCGACGCGCTGGCCGCCGGCCCGCTGGAGGGGGTGGGGGAGCGGCTCACCCGCTTCGTCTTCGGCGTCTGGGAGAACCCCACGACCCGCACGCCGCTGCTCGCGATCCTGCGCTCCGCCGTGAACAACGAGACCGCCGCCGCCGTCTTCCGCCGCCTCGTCGCCTCCCAGCTGCTGCGCCGCATCGCCGCCCAGCTGGACCTGCCGGACGCGGAACTGCGGGCCGAGCTGGCGGCCGCCCAGCTGGTGGGCGCGGCGATGATGCGTTACGTGATCAAGCTGGAGCCGCTGGCGTCGGCGGACCTGGAGCAGATCATCGCGCGGGTGGCTCCGGTGGTGCAGGGGCATCTGACGCGGCCCTGACAGGGCGCTCCGTGAAACACGCGTCCCGTATTCCGGACAACCTTGTCCAGTCCTTGGAGGGTCGGCGTACGCTCGGAGGGAGTCAGAACTCTCTGGCGGACGGTCTTCGAAGGAGCGAGCGACGATGCCCGAGCTGAGGTCCCGCACAGTCACCCACGGCCGCAACATGGCGGGCGCCCGCGCCCTTATGCGCGCCTCC
>NZ_JBWKFL010000067.1:0-33963 GCF_056434305.1 Streptomyces sp. NPDC044061
AGCCATGGACCATCTGGTGTCGGACGATCTTCGTCCAGGCGAATTTCAACAGGTAGGCGCCGCTGTCGCGGTCGCCGAACACCCACTGGTCCTGCAAACGTCTCCAACTCATCACGCACCACAGCAATCTCGTCCGGAGTCACACACTCTCAACGCCACACCCCGCCCGCAGAACACGCACCACCACCCGACCTGACCAAGCCCTACTAGGCCGTCCGCCGTGAGGGCGACCCGGCCCCCGATACGCAATGCGGCTCTCGACGATGGTCGCGGCAGAGAAAGCCGGGCGACGTCAGGCCTTCCGGACGGGGCTGTGCGGTGTCGGCTCGTGCTGCGTGTGCAGCTGCTGCTCGGCCGCAGGGTCGTCGCTGTGTGGGGAGCCGGCCGTGGGTGTGGGTTTCTGGGAGCGCTCGCGGGACTGGGCCGCGATCCGTTGAGCGCGTGCGGCCGCACCGCCGGGCGGGTTCGGGGCCAGCTTTGCGACGGTGTCGAGGGCCTCGATGGCGCGCAGGGTGTCCGTGCGGCTGGACTTCAGCTCGGTGAAGCTCCGCTCGGCGCGTTCCACGCGTGCGCGGGCTTCGTTGATGTCTTCTTCGGTCACCGGCGGGGCGCCGGAGTCCTTGCTGTCGAACCAGGCTTCGGTCTCGGCTTGTTCGCGTAGTGCGTCGCTGATTTCCTGGGAGGCGTGGCGGTAGTGCTGGATGCCGAGGCCGGAGTTGTCGACGAGGTGGGTGCGCAGCCGGTCCATGCCCTGGCTGCCGGTAGCCGCGGGAAAGAGTCGGTGCAGGGCGTCACGGGTCATCTGTCGCTGCTCGCCCAGAGCTTGTGCGATGGGCTCCTCGGCCGCAGTGATGGGCGTCATGAACGCGTCGTGCTCCGCGAGTACTTTGTCGTCGGAGCCGGGGATGTGGGCGGCGGGCGACAGGGTGGCCTGTGCTGCGGCGACCGCAGCCTGGTGCCTGGCCTTCTTCGCAGCCTGTTCGGCGTCGACCAGGACGGCTGCGTGCATCAGCACCGCGTGCCGCGCATTCAGCTCCTCCAGCCGTTGGCGGAAGAACGCGCGGCTCTCGCGGGCGTCCTCCTGGCGTTCTCGGGCCTCTTCCGGCTCGAGCAGGTCATGGGCGCCGTTGACGTCGCTTGGGCGGCCGCTGATGTCGCTGGTTTCGGTCGTGACCTGAAGAAGCCAGGTCTCGGCCCACACCAGGTTGTTCATGGCCAGGTCGGCTTCCCGGCGGGCGACGGGTGAGATAACCCGCCATGCGGCGGCGGCTTGAAGGTCCGTGAACTGCCGGGGGAAGCCGGGTATCGCGGGCGGCGGTGATGCGGTGGGCGGCGGCGGGGCGGCCGGGATGGCGGCGGGTGCGTCCGCCGCGTCGGTGAGGGCCTCGTGGGCGCCGGCCAGCAGATGTCTCGCATCCGGGTGGGGGGCGATACGGGCCAGCTGCAACACCAGGGTGCGGGCGGCCTGGTGCACAGGGTGCTGCGGGTCGGGGTGCCGGGCCACCGCGGCGGCGGTCTCAGGCAGGCGGGCGGCCAGGTGGCCAAGCAACCGGTGCTGGGCCCGGTCGACGCGGTCCCGGAGCTGACTGATTTCGGAGTGGAAGGTGAGCCGGTCTAGCAGAACAGCGGCGTCGAGGAGGTCGGGAACCTGAGCCTTGTCGGGTGCTTCCGCCAGGGCGACGGCGTCGAGGGTCTCGCGGGCGGCTTCGCGGAGCCTTTCGGGGCCTTCGGGCTGGGGATCGGTGTACTGGGCTGCGAGGTGGGTGAGTACCGCCTCGCCGGGGACGGTGCCCATGGCCAGGGCCCAGGCGCGGCCGCCGAGCTGCCAGGCGGCAAGGGCGGGGGTGTCCGGCCACCAGGGGCGGGGATCGTCGCCGGAGACGAAGCCGATACGCCGGTCGAGCCAGGTGGCGGCCTCCGCGGCCAGTGCGTCCTGCAGCAGGGCCGTGTGATCGGCGTGGCGGAGCCGGTCGGGGGCGGACAGGGCGCTCTCGGTGTCCGCGAGGAGCGCATGGTCGGGCAGGGGCTGCCAGGTGGCGCCGTTGTCATCGCTGGCCTGCACGGCCAGCGACAGGTTGTCCTCCTGCTCGTGGGTGAGGTACCAGCGCATCGCCAGGGCCGCGTCGTGGATCAGGAAGGAGGGACCTGCCTCACCGGTCATCCAGGGGTGAGTGTGAGTGCTGGACAGGATGTAGAGGCGGCCGGTGTGGGGCACGGGTGGTCTCTCCCTCGTCCCGGGGCGGTGTGTCACCCGCCCTCGTGATGTGTGCGCTTCAGGCTGCCGGGGGGGCCAGCCGCATTCAGGGCCGGGCGCGCATGGATCCCGGCGGGCGGGAAGAAATCTGCGTTGGTCGCTCCGTCATGCGGTCCTGCCCGGGCGCAGGCATCCGCTCGGCATGGCCGTGCGGCCGCCGCGGGGGTGGCGTCCAGGCGCGCTGGCCGCGCGGCGGCCGCGGCGAGGAAGGCCGGGTGCGAGGTGGTGCGGGCGGGGCGTGCGTTCATGGCGTTTCACGAGCTTGGTGGAGAAGCCAGGGTACGGAGGACGGCGCGGACACGTCGGCGCCAATCCCGGGCTGGTAGGGAGGGGCCCGGGCGGGCGCGTGGACTGGAAAGGCGTCGGTCTTACGGACGCGCCGCGGCCGAGGCGAACGCGCGCCCGACGAGGTACTCGCCGGGAAGGGCGCACGGCCGGACGTACTTGGACGGGAAGGTGAAGCATCGTTCGGACAGGGGCGATCTCAGCAGCAGCGACCCAGGATCGCCAGGGATGAAAGCTGGCGAAATTCACTTATCCCTGTAGGGGTGGGAAAGGAGTTGGTGCAGTGGTCTGGGGTGCGGGACAAACTCGCCCGGACGACCGTCACTGCCGGTCGGGGGCGCTCAGCGTTGCCGAGACGTTTCAAGGGCGCGGCCTGCGGCCTGTAGCGCAACGGCCCGCGCCTCGGCACACATCGAGGGTGTGCCAAGGCGCGGTCCCTTGTGGGGGGACGGCGTCAGTCGGTCTGCATCGGTACATCGATGTAGTCGCGGCTCACCCAGCCGTGCTGGCCCTTGTGCGCGCCGTAGTAGGGCTTCACGTAGCCCCAGTTGCCCTTGTAGCAGGCCCAGTAAATGCCCTGCCCCTTGTTGAGTAGTCCGAGGCTGGTGTAGTGGCGGCCGGGCCCGGTGCGGAAGTTGACGTTGGCGGTGACCCGGGTGTCAAGCCGAACCCATTTGGTGCACGCCTTGGAGCTGGTCGTCGCCGACGCGGGCGCGGCCCCCACGGTCGAGAGGCCGAGAACGGACGACGCGACCACCGCGGTGGCGACGGCGGCGCCGCGCAGGCGATGCCCGGCAAAGGGGCGGCGGAGTACGGATGCGAGTGTCACTGCAGTCTCCCTGCTTTGGTAGTGATGCCAGGGAGCCTGAAAGTCGGACGGGCCCCATGGCCGCTGTGCGGCCGATACGTCTCAGGGCCCGGCACAGCGATCGCCGATGCCGTTCCGGCAGGTGGGAACACCCCTCTGCGGTCCGCTCCCTCTCACACGGCGGCCAGTGTCGACGCGGGCGTGGTGCGGGCCGAGAGCAGGAGCACGCACAGGACTGCGGCCATAAGCGGGACGGCGAAGTGCCCGCCCAGCGGGCCGGCCAGGGCGGTGCCACCGGCCACGCCCAGGCGGATCGCGCTGGACATCCAGCCGATCGCCTCGGTCGATGTGCCCGGTGGCGCGAGCGCGGTGACGGTCAGGCTGGCCACGGTCAGCAGCGGGACGAACAAGGCGCCCGGCAGCATCGCCAGAGCGAGAACGGCCGGGGCCGGGAGGGGGGCGAGCAGGGGAAGCCACCCGGCCGTGAACGCGGCTGCCAGCCATAGGAGATGACGGGGCTTCGGCGCGGTTGCGGGCTGGAGGCGGGCGAACACGACGCCGCCGAGCAGTCCGGCCGCCGAGAACGTCGCCGGCAGCGTGCCGGCCAGCCATGACGCGTCTTGCCGCTTGGCGACGGCGATCGCGGCGACGTCGAGGGCGCCGATCGTGCCGCCGAGGAAGACCAGCGAGACCAGCAGGGGACGCATGGCGGGAGGGCGCAGTACGCCCAGCGGGTCGCGGCGGCGGGGCACAACGCGCCAGGTGCGGGCGGGTCGGGTAGTGGCGAAGGCGAGGGAGCCGGCCAGGGTGACGGCGGCCGCCAGTGCGAGGGCCGCGGCCGGGGAGAGCCAGGTGGCCGTCGCGACCGCGAGGGCGGGCCCGGCGACGTAGACGATCTCCTGAGTGGTGGAGTCCAGAGCGTAGGCGGTACGCACATGTGCGGCGTCGGGAAGCACGGTGTGCCACAACGACCTCAAACCGCCCTCCAGCGGCGGGCATCCGGCTCCGGCCAGGGCGACGCACACGGCGGTGAAGGCAAGGTTGGTGGTGCCCACGAGGGCCACCGCGCTCAAGGCCGCCGCGACCAGCGCGGCTCCCAGGTGGCACGGCAGCGGCAGGCCGCGTAGGTCGGCCAGCCGCCCCAGCAGGGGCAGTCCGAGGGCTGGGGAGACGCCGTAGAGCGCGGCGAGCAGGCTGGCGGTGGCCAGGCCATGGCCGTCCGCCTGTGCCGCCAGGATCAAAGCGACGGGCGTCATGCCCAGGGACATGCGTCCTGCCACCGAGGCGATCAGAAGGCGGCTGCAGTAGCGGTGGCGCAGCACAGCTCGGAAGGTCGGCCGGGTACGCGGCGCCGCCACCGCGGGGCGGGCAGGAACATGGACGGTGGGCGGCCGGGGGGCGGGGCCTGGCGCCGAGGTGGTGCGGGGAACGTCGTGGACCCGCACGTGGGCCATCGCCTGCCTGCCTCTGCAAGGAAAGTTCGGGGTGTCTGGCGGGGCCGCCCGCACGGCGGGCTCGTCAGGGGTGCACGCCGTGCGGGCGGTGGCAGCAGCACGGGGAAGGGCCGCTGGTGGCACAGCCCAGCAGGCCACCGAGCACCGCCTCAACGCCGCTTCCCCGGCAGCGGTCGGCGCTGTGGGCCAAGTCCCAACGTCTGGTGTGGCGTCCTCCCTCGCCGGTCCGCCTCACGACCCCATAGGGCGGCACAGTCGAGGTTGGCGGAGCCCGCGAGGACCAGGGTGCTCGGCCGTTCGCCCACAGCAACGGCCGGCGGTCAACCGGCCAGCAGGAGGCTCACCGTGGCGGGCGGGCGGCCTGACATGCCACGCGGCGCACACCCCACTCCGGGTGCCGCCGCGGTGATGGTGCGCGGTCGCGGGCTGTCCGCCACGGGGAGGCCTCCCGTCCCGTGGAGCGCGGCCGCCGTGGGGTTGGTGCCTGTCGTCACCTGGACACGGCGAGCCCGTCGCGGACCTGGGGTCAGCCGGCCAGCTCCAGCAGTCCGTCCTGGCGCACCCAGCCCCGGTTGCCCTTGGGCAGGCCGCACGCGGAGCGGCGCGAGAGCTGGGTGTACACCCAGTTGTTGCGGCTGCAAAGCACCGTCGGGCGCGATGCCGCACACCGCGGAGACGGCGCCGGCCTGGTCATGCTGATCGACGCCGCACTCACCGCCGTCCTACGCGCTGCACGGGCACCGCACCCGCCAGCAAATCCAACAGCAGGCAGCAGCCGAACAGACCCTGGTTCAGCTACAGGCCGTGTGCGCACAGATTACCGAACCGGTCCTGGCCGACCTCCTCAGCCGAGCACCCACCCTGCAGACCAAGTACCGCTATGTCCACCACCTACGACTGGCCACACCCGAGCACGCCGAGGATCATTCAAGACCGTGCATGGGAAGCGATCGTCGCTGTGCTCGCCGAGGGCGAAGCAGCGGGGCACGAAGCAGCCAGGCTTCGCGACCGAGCGATCAGCCAGCGCATGCTGGACGATGCCCACAGCCCGCCCGGGCGCTGACCTGGCGTATCCAGCACCTCGGCCAACGCCACGCACCGAGCCCCGCTGTCAACGCCCGCCATGCCGCACGAACCTCTACGCCACCGCTGCCGCAGCAGCCTCGGATGCATCGGCGCTAATCAGGGTGGTCGCCATGTGGATACAGCAGTCGTCCGGGGAAGTGCAAGGCTTGTCGGCATCCGCGTTCTCGGCGCGCGGTAGCGTCTTCGTGAGGCCAAGAGAGGGAGCTCGCAGCATGCCGCAGCCCATGAGTACCACGGACCGTCAAGCCAAGCATGGGCTCATCCTGGATTTCGCGGGAGTGTTGACGGCCGATCCGCTTCCCGTGCACCGCGCGTGGTGCGAGTCGGAAGGGCTTCCCCCGGAAGCGTGGCGTGCCACCCTCAACGATGACCCTGAAGGCCGGCGGCTGTACGCGGCGCTGGAGGTCGGTGAGATCGACCAGGCGGAGTGGAACAAGCGCACCGCGGCCCTTCTCGGTGCCCATGTCGCACCGGACAACCTGATGGGGCGTGCATGGTCCGCGGTGCCTGCAGCCCGGCGTATGGCCGCGCTCGCGCGCGCGGCCAAGAGTGCGGGATACCGTCTCGCTCTCTTGTCGAACAGCTTCGGCACGGATCCGTTCAACCCGTACGAGCAAAGCGGGGTTTGGGGCCTGTTCGATGTGCACGTCATCTCGGAGCAGGTCCGCATGGCGAAGCCCGACCCTGCCATCTATGAGCTGGCGTTGGAACGGCTCGGGCTTCCCGCGCAGGCATGCGCGTTCGTTGATGACCACCCTCGGAACCTCGCACCTGCCGAGGCCCTCGGTATCACCACCGTCCTCGCGACGGACGAAGCGGCTACGGTAGCCGAGCTCGAGGCGCTCCTCGGTGTGAGCGCCGCGCTTTCCGTCTAACGGCGACTTCCAGCCAACTCACCGTTCCTGTAGTGCCCATGGGTGTTGCCGGTCGTAAGCAGTGGGTACGGTCCGTGTTCGGCCGATCGGGGAGGAGTTGCTGGCATGCAATGGTCCGAATACAGCACCGCTGACCGGCTCAAGACGCTGCGCGGTGCCATGACGCAGGAGCAGTTGGCGGAGGCCGCCAACGTCTCCGTGGGTGTTGTGCGGAAGCTGGAACGCGGCGGCACCGCTTCCCTTCCTTCGCTTCTGTCCATTGCCTCTGCGCTTGGGACGGACATCGCCGTGCTCCTCGGCCAGCAGGCGCCTCGTCGCTCCATGGACCGCGACGAGCGTGCAGCGCTGCGCGCGCTGTCTGCTGCCACGCACGATGCCGCGATCGGCATCCCCACCGACACTGAGCCGGGCACCGTCGAAGAGCTCCATGGTGTCCTTCGGCGTGCTGACGCGGCCTATTGGGCGGGCCGCTACACCGAACTCGGTGCGCTGCTCGGCGCATTGTTGCCCGAAGCTCGCGCCCGATACGACGCGGCGGCCCCCAATGCGCGGGAGGCCGCGGCCGGCGTCCTGGCCGATGTCTTCCAGACTGCTGGGATGGCCGCAAACGTGTGGGGTTCACGGGATCTGGCCTATGCGGCGCTCACCTACGGCCGGCAGATCGCTGTGCAGGCCGGCGACGATCTGCGGGATGCCCACCTGGCCGCCACCACGGCTTGGGTGAATCTCCGCGACGGGCGCACGGTGCAAGGGTTCGCGCTCGCTGCCGCTCAGGCCGACCGCATCGAGCCGAAAATGTCCGAGCACGATCCAGACCGGCTGTCGGTGTACGGGCAGCTCGTCACGAACGCTGCCGTTGCCGCGTCCCGGGGTGGCGCCTCGCCGGATTCCGCGCGGGAGTACCTCTCCCAGGCGCATGCGGTCGGCGCCCGCCTCGGGGCGGAGCATGCTCGTGGTCGGCATGCCCAACCATTCGGGCCGCTCTACGCCGCCACGCAGGCGATGAGCATCGCCGTTGCCCTCGGCGACACCGGCGGTGCGCTCCGGCTCATGGACACAGTCCAGCTGGACGACACTGTGCCCCTCGCCACTCGGGCCCGGTTCGGCCTCGACGTGGCGTTGACGCACGTGGAGTGCCGTCGGTGGGACCAGGCGGCTGACACCTTGGAAAAGGTCTGCGGCATGGCGCCGGGGTGGGTGCGGCACCAAATGCTGCCCGGAGTGATCATCTCTCGCCTCGTCGGCGTGTCCGTCGCGCGGCTCCGCGGGCTCGCCCATGCGGCCGGTGTGCCCCTCGCCGTCCGCTGACGGCCACCGCCACGCGCCATAGCAGCTCTCACAGCCGCCACCAGCAGGACTGCCACGCTCTGTTGCAGTCCTGCTGGAGGACGAGCGTGCAGGAGCACGGGAAGTGGCAGTCCGTCGCGTCATGACTTCGTGGCGCCGCCACGAGCCGTGCCTGTCCCGGGCACACCACCGACAGCACGCTGACTGCATGCCGAAATCCCCATCCGGCGGCCTCGGACACGTGCCGGTTGCCGTCTACTCCTGTGTGGCCGAATCGGCCGCTGTCCGCGAGGCCGAGCGCCGCGCACGCCACTACGCCGACGCCCGGCACTGGCATGTGGCTGGCACCTGGTCCGACGACGACCCGTGCGTGCCACTGGTCGTCCGCCCGGCTTGGGCGGCTGTCACGAGCGCGCTGTCCTCCGGGCTGGTCCGCGGCGTCGTCGTCGCGGGAATCTCTCATCTGGCTGAAGACGCTGGGCGGTTCGCCGCGCTCGGCGTACTCATTCGTGACCGGGGCGGCTTCCTTGCCGAGGCGACGCCACCGGCCCGCCAGACCCCGGGGCAACATGAACGCCGCCGCATATTGCTCGAAGTCTCCTCGGGCTGGTGGCTGTGGGGCGATCTCGTGCCAGGTGCCGCCTCGTGACCCGGGCACGGGCGGAGGTCGGTGACCTGGTCGAGGACGCAGACGGACGTCACGCCATCGTCACCGACATCAGGAAGGGCACCGACTGGGTCCTGCGTCCGGTGTCGGGCAGTCCCACGACTCAGTGGGAGACGGACGAGCCCGACATCCTCCACGTCATCGAGACGCGCACAGAACGCCTGAGCCGAGAGAAGGCCACCTGATGCGCAGCCGCGACAAGGCCCGTGGTGGGGTCGTCGATTCTGTCGAGCGGTTCTGCGTCGGCGTATGGTTCACCGGCCACCTCGCTGCGGTAGTCACGTTCGGCACGCTGATTGCCAACGACCATCAGGACCTCTCCGCCAGCCAGCAGCCGACGGTCAGCCAACCGGGCGCCAGCCCGGACGAGGCCACCCGCTCGTTCTAGCCCCTGCCCTTCGCTGCCAGCTCAGCCGCAGGGCAGGCGGGCGCTGACGACTCACAGTTCATCACCAGATCACTTCCCCAGACCACGTCCGGAAGGCGGACCCGCTGTGTACGCATTCGGTATCTGCATCGACCGGCACTACCTCACCCCAGGCCTCGCCACGATCACCTCCCTGGCGGACAGCCTCAGCCCCCGCGCCCGCAAGGCCGCAGCGCTGCGCTTCCTCTCCTTCGACCTCGGAGCGCCCCAGGTGCAACTCCTGGCCCACCTCGCCAAACGGGTCGGCTTCGGCTCCTTTGCCCTGGCCCGCCGCTCCCCGCTCCGCTCCGCGCGGATGGCGGATGCCTCGTACATCACCGTCACTACCTATCTGCGCTTCGAGTTCGCTCCCGAGTTCGTCCGCCGCCCGTACCTGATCTACGTGGACGCCGACGTCCTGGTCTGTGGCGACCTGACCATCCCGCTCCACGCTCTCCGCCCCGGCGAGGTCGGCGCCGTACGCGACGAGTTCAACCCTGCAGTCGGCCGCTGCCCAGCCTTGCCGGGCGCCGCGGAACGCTGGCCGCGTCTGAGGGACCGCCCCTACTACAACGCCGGTCTCCTGTGGGCTCACACCGCCGATCTGCCACGTATCCGCCACGGCGTCCAGCAGGCCCTGGCCAGACACCGGCGGCACATCCTCCACAACGACCAGGACGCCCTGAATCTGTGGCTCCTCCACACCGGCCGCGTGCGGGCGCTGTGGCTCCTCCACACCGGCCGCGTGCGGGCGGCCGACGCCGCGTACAACCGGTTCGAGGTAGGCCGGTACCTCGAACGCGGCGACTGGGTACGCCGCGTCGTCACCCGCCCCCTACGGCCGGACCCGGCCGCCCGCCTCATCCACTTCGTGGGCCCGGAGAAACCGTGGCAGGCGGGCTGTCCCGGTACGGACGACGTGCGGGAGTACCGCACTCTCCTGAAGCGGACCCTGCGGCACGTCCGCGCGCTGGGCGCCGCCCATCCCGAGCCGGCGGGGCTTCGATGACCCAGCCGCCCGCCATGCTCTCCCGCGCGTGCAGCACCCTCCTCGGGACACCCGCCCGGACCGCTGAGCGCCTGTCGGCGGGCTCCCGGACGGCCGTGTTCCGGACCGGCCTCCGCGACGGCCGCAGCGTGATCGTGAAGCTGTACGACCACACCGCCCGCCGCAACGCGCTGACCGAGGCCGCCGTCCGCGCGGCCAGCGTGGCTGTACCTGTTCCGCAGGTGCTCGGCAGCGGCTCCATCTCCAGCGAAAGAGCCACCGCGCTCATCACCTGCGACCTCGGCGGTCACACACTGGGGGCCTTCGTACGCTCCGGCCACATTCCGCACGCCCAAGCCCTCAAGGACCTCGGCGACCTCCTCGCGCGCCTGCACCGAGCACCGGTTGCGCAGGCAGTTCCCCGCCGCCCGTTCTTCGACTCGGTCTCCTCCCTGGCCCGCCGCTGCCCACCAGAATTGCTGACCCAGATCGGCCCCGCTCTCGCCGTCATCGCCGACACACCGGACAGAGCACACCGTGTGTGGTGCCACGGCGACATTCACTTCGACAACGTCGTCCTCTCCGGCCCGCACGGCACGCGCTACCTGGTCGACTTCACCGATGCCGCACCCGGCCAGCGGGAGGCAGACGTCGCCCACGCCCTCGTCATGACCGCGGCCCGCACACCGTGGGACCGGCACACGCTGATCGACGCCTACCGGCACCCTCTGGACCACTCACGGCTTGCGGCCTGGGTCGTCATTCACACCGTCCGCTGTTGGGTCCATGCCTCGCCCGGTACGAGCCGCTCCATGTGGTCGGACCGCCTGGCCGACCTGGGCCGCCAGACACCACACCTCTTCCGCACGGCCCGCAGCGAAAGGACAGCCCGATGACCAGCCCTGCACTGAGCGTGGTCATCCCAGCCCACAACGAAGCGGCATATCTGCCCCGCTACCTCCCCACCGTCCTCACCTCCCTCGAACGGTGGCAGGAGACAAGTGGTGAGCGGGGAGAAGTGATCGTGGTGGACAACGCCTCCACCGACGCCACCGCCGATATGGCCGACTCCTTCGGCGTCCGAGTGATCAGCGAGACCATCCGCAACATCGCCCGAGTACGCAACACCGGGGCGGCTGCCGCTCACGGCCGCAACCTGTTCTTCACGGACGCCGATGTCGCCCTGCCCATGGAGGCGATCACCGCAGCGGCCACCGCCATGGACTGCGGCGCCGTCGGCGGCGCCATCCCGCCCCTGTACACCCCCAAGCGGCTCGGCGCGCGGCTGCTCTGCGCGTACTGGGACCACTACCGAGAAACGCACGGCAGCGCACAAGGCGTCGCCCAGTTCGCCACGGCCGCCGCCTTCCAGGAGATCGGCAGATACCGCGACGACCTGTTCATGAGCGAGGACGTCGAATTCTTCCACCGCCTGACAACCCACGGACGCAGCAAGAACGCACCGGTCGTGATCCTCGACGAGCTGCGCGTACGCCCCTCGACCCGCCGTTACGACCAGTGGTCCAGCCTCCGGATGCTGTGGTGGCAGAACCCCGTCACCGCCCGGCTGCGGCTCAACTCCCCGCGCATGTGGCGCCACTGGTACCAGACCACCGTCCGATGACCCCGGAGCCCACCATGACCGTGACGCCGCCCGTACCGGACGCGGAAGGGATCTACACCTTCCCCGACGACCTCATGCACGCCCACCAGCAGTGGACCGAGCACCTGTCCGAACGCCACCGCACGCACGACCACCAGATCATCGAGCTCAACGCCCCGCACAGCGGGCACCGCTACCTCATCGGGATGCGCCGCCCCGCCGGCCGCCCGGTGCTCGCCATCGAACCGCACCACGACGACTTCGCCCTGTCCGCCTCCGGCACCTTCCTCGCCCATCCCCGACCGCTCACCGTTGCCACGGTGTTCACCCGCTCCACCAGCGTCCACCCAGCCCTGGAAACCGCCTACGGCACCGAGTGCGCCGTATCCGCCCTACGCAACCGGGAAGGCGCCGCCGCCCTGACACCCCTCGCGGCCAACCGCATCCTCCTCGGCCACCAGGACGCCAAACCCCCCTACCGCCCCTTCGATCCACACCGCCTGGGCCGGATCACGGACGAACTCCGCGAGATCGTCGAAGCCCACCCCGACGCCGAACTCCTCGCCCCGGCCGCCGTCACCCGCCACCCCGACCACCTCCTCGTACACGCCGCAGCAGTACGACTCGGATGTCGCTGGTTCTGGGAAGACCTCGCATTCTGGCCCACCTACGCCCTCGCCGACTGCGACCAGCACCTCTTCCGAGCACGCACCGGCCCCTCCCTGCTCCCCGAGCTCGTCGACATCACCCCCGTCACCCTCGACAAGACCACGGTCCTGCACATGCACGGCTCGCAGATGCACCCCGCCCGGAAGATGTACCGGCCGATCCGGCACGCGTGGACCACGGCGTCCGACCTCCTGAGCGGCACGAGAGCCTTCGCGGAACGCTTCTACCGGACGGAGTCGCTGTGAAGATCATCGCGCTCGAAGGGCCCTCGTACGCCGGGAAGTCCACCGCCATTCGCTACCTGCGCAAGCGCGGCATCGAGGAACGGGCCTTCGTCTCGGACTGCTACGTCCAGACCATCGCCCGTCACACCGACATCCCACCCGCCCGCACCGCATCGGCCGCCGAACAGCTCGCCGCGTTCGAGACATTCATGGACATCGAAGGCGCTCGCGTGCGCAAGGCACTCGACAACGCCAAGCCCGCCGTCCTCCTCGATCGTTCGGTGGACACCCTCCTGGCCCACGCCCACGCGCTCGACGCTCTGTTCGGCTACAACCTCCACCACCGCCTGCACGACCGCCTCCAGGAGCTGCCGTTCCTGCGTCCCCACCACACCCTCTACCTCGACGTGCTGGCCGAAGAGCTGGCCCTGCGACGGAAGGCGGCCGGGCACACGGCGGCCGAGTCCGAGTACTTCCTCCATGAGCCAGCGTTCCTCGCCCACGCACGGGACTACTTCGTCTCCGCAGCGCAGCCACCGGTGACGCGGGAGGTGACCGTCATCCCCGCCGACACCAGCGAGGAGGCAGTCGCGCACGCGGTGGAAGCCCTCGTCACGTATTGGGCCAGGTGACCGGCCCATGCCCACAGCCCTCTTCGCCTGGCGACGTACCCCACCACCGTTCCTCATCGGCGGAGCCGAGGTCACCCAGCAACTCCTCGCCGAAGAACTCGCGGCAGCCGGATGGCGAACCGTCTACCTCGGCTCCCACCAAGCACCCTGGGACGAAGCCCCACAGACCGCCCAGATGCGGACCTTCCTCGACGAGCACAACACCGCGTATGAGGCGACCCAGGAGGGCCTGCGCTACAGGTGGAACGGAGTGGAATGCCTCGCCGTACCGCAGCAGCGGATCACGTCAGCGCTCCGGGGCCTGCTGACCCAGGCACGCCCGGATGTGGTGTTCACCTCGCAGGAAGGCGCGGCCGACATCGCCGTCCAAGCCCGGCCCGCCGCTCTCGTCGCAGGCATCCTGCACTCGGTCTCCAAGGCGGGACTCGGCGTCCTCGCCGGTCGCCCGCACCACGGACTGGCCGTCTCCGAATTCGTTCTCCGGCAAGCGCCCCCGACCGAAGGCACACGGCTGTCCGTCCTGTACCCGCCCTTCACGCCGCCCAGGCCAGGCCAGCACCGCCGCGAGCGAGCCAGGGCCGTGCTCATGGTCAATCCGATCCCGGCGAAAGGCGCCGACCTCCTGCACCAGCTCATCCACCGCCTACCCGAACAGCACTTCACCCTGGTGGAAGGCTGGTGGAGCACCGCCGAACAATTCGCCCGGTACCCCAACGTCACCTACGTGCCCCGGGTCTACAACATGAGCCCCCTCTACCTCAGCCACCGCCTCCTGCTCGTGCCGTCCACGGTGCAAGACGCCTTCCCCCGCGTGATCATCGAAGCCGCACTGCACGGGACCCCGAGCATCGGCACCGACCGGGGCGGCATCCCCGAAGCCATAGGCAACGCGGCATCGTGCTTCCCGCCGAGGCCGGCTCGGGAAAGTGGGCGGAGGCCATCCGCGCCACTGACCACCACACCCTGGGGGAGTAGGCGCGCCGACGAGCGACCATCTTCACCCGCCCCCGCCTGCCGGACCTCGAACACCTCGGGATCTACCCTGCGGCGAACACGTCCTCGACCTGATCCAGCCGATCCGTCCACCAGCGCAGCAACGCCTCGTCCGCAGTGAACAGCTCATCGAAGGAGAAGTCACCACGGTCGTAGTGGAACTCTAGCTGCCAGAAGTCCGTCATCCGCTTCCACCACAGGCGACGAGCACCGTCCACCAGCGCAGACGGCTCCAGCGGCACCACCGACCGATACCCCTGGACGAACGCAGACACCCGGGCAAGGTCGAACATCCCGCCCACCCCGAACTGCACCTGCGCCGTCCGTACGACCTCTTCCGCGTACGGGCGCACCGCAACCCGGTCCCAGTCCAGGACGGCGGCGAGTTCCCCGCCTTCCCACAGCAGATTCCGGTACTGCACGTCGCCATGCGTCCACCCGTGATCACCCTCAGGTGTCGCAGATCGCGAACGATGATCGGCGTACTTGAACACGAGGGCCCGCCGACGGTCCAAGGCAGCAGCGACCTCCTTGTCGAAGTCGCTGCCTGTGCCCTTGTCGCGTACGGCCGCGGACAGGCGCTCGGCCTTCTCCACCGCCCGCTCCGGCGACGTGACGTCTGAGGTGATCGTCTCTGACACCCCGGGCAGCAGCCCTCGACCGCAAGCCTTGCCCAGACTCGCGTGCAGGCGTCCCAGGTGCACGCCCAGTGCGCTCACCTGGGCCAAGGTGAGATCAACACCCCGGACATGGGAGCCGGCCACCCACGGGAACAGGCACCAGGCGCCACCGTCGACCTGCGCCACCAGCGCCCCCGAGATCGTGGGGACAGGGGCACTCACCGGGACACCGTCGGCGCCAAGGGCCGCCAGCACGCCGAGATTCCGCTGCAACCGGTCCAGCGAGACATCCGTGACCCGCTTCAGAGCGAACCTCCCGGCGAAGGTGTCCAGCCTCCAGTTCGCGTTCATCAGCCCGTCAGCGAGGTAGCGTCGCTCCCGCACGTCTCCGAGGCCGAAGACCCCGATCAACTCTCCGAGCACGCTCTTGGCGATATCGCTTCGGGCCGCCGCGGTGACATCAATCATCCCACGGACGATACGCGAGCAGACCCCACCCGAGCACAACGATCACCCGGGCGCCGGCCTCGCTTCCCAGGCGCTTCCCCCCGCCGTCAACGATGCCGACCTCGGCCACTGCTTTCGGTGATCACTGAGCTGATCGAATCCGTAGAGGCCGTCTGCGTCGCGACACTCGCCGGGTGGCGGACACGACATCGCACGGGCGGCCCCGACCCCTTCCCGGACAAGGAAGCACTCCCCGCATACAGGACTTCGCCCGACACCGGCCCCGTATGGTTCCCACTCGTGCGCTGGCAGGCGCGCCGTTTGGCGACCGAGTTCGGGCCAGGTCAGTGGTCTGAGGTTTGCTTCCCCCCTGCCTGGCCCGCGAGACGCCGAAGAGAAACAAACCCGCCAAACCGAGCTACTACGACTACGCCGCGGACGTCTCTGGGCTGGGCACGCCTCGCTGGCCAGCGGTGCCCCCAGGACTCAACGTTCCCACGACGCCTAGCCGAGCGGGGGCCGCACGGGACGCGGGAGGGCTCAGGCGGTCGTCGGTCGCGTCGTCCTGCTTGGAGGGGACGACGCGGAATGTCTCCGGGGCCGGGCCCAGGCAGGTCGACCCCCACTGCTCAGCGTCCCCCGCCCGCGCGACGGGCGTGCGGCCGCTGCGCGGTGCGGCCGCGCCGCCGTGCGGGTGCGGCAGGGCTCTCAAGGGATCCGGCGGCGGGCGAGGAGAAGCCACCGGGCACACCCGGCCGGGCGGCCGGCACCTGCGCCGTGGACGGTTCGCCGGTGCGCCTGGCACGGTCCGCGCGGGTGACGATGGTGGTATCGGGAAGCAGCCGGGCGCAGGCTTCGCACACCTCCTCGACTTTCCAGACGCGGCCCACGGTGGCATCGTGCCGCAGGATGAGCACCACGGCGCCCGCGCCGCAGGGTGTCTTGCTGTCCGCGTGGGAAGCGCACTGCCGGGAGCCGCAGTGGCACCAGGCGTTGGAGCGGACGGTGGCGGCCTTCGCGTGTGCGGCCGCGTGCTGGGCGGCGAACCTTCGCAGGGCCGCAAGCTCCTTGGAAGAGGGCGGCATCTGGCACGCGGTGTTGCTGCAGGAGACCGTGGCTGAGCGGTCGCTGCGTCCGGTGAGCCGGATCGTCCAGGCCCGCCCGGGGACGCGCTCGATAGGGGTTGTGGTGTGCGCGCTCGTCACGCAGGGCCGTCCATTCGTAGAAGGGTGGCAGAAGTTTGTCAGTCCACTATGCCCGCCTGCCATACAGGCATCCGGTTTGTTCCTGTGGTGGCGCGATGCCAGGCAGTGTGGTGCTGTCGAGTCCGGATGCCCCAGCGGGCGGTCGCATGCTGCTGTGGAACAACTGGGCCCCCTGCTCCACCCGTACACTCGCTAAGAATCATCACGTAGTGAGGCGATGTCCACCCGATCTCCTCCGCCAATGCAGGCGCCGCGGCGAGGCCATCAACCACACCCTCTCCGGCGTCCCCGCACTCCACAACCTCAAGCTCGACATCCGGTAAACCAAGTACCCCTCGCGGGAAACACGTCCCGGTCCGCATTACGTGATAGCTCTTAGCCGTTTGTACAGGCGAGGAAGGGACAGGGCAGTGAGTCAGCAGGACGGCATCCGGCGTGTCTGGGGTGACGCACCGATCTACGACAGGCTCGTCGCGGAACGGGGTGATGTACTGGCTGAGGTGAACTCTGCGGCCGCTCGCATCCTCAGGGAGGCTGATCGCAGCGTCAACTTCGGTCCGCTGCTGCCCGTCATAACGCCCTCGAGTAGCGCCCTGTAAGGAGGCACCGACGGTGTTTGGGAGGGGCAGACAAGGCGGATTCTATCGAAGGCCGTCGCCGCGCTGCGTCCTCGGACAGTAAATCCGGAGAACGGCAAGCGGGCGGTGACGGCGTCGTTCTACATTGCCTGGCATGTCTGCAACTGCCCTGCATCGATGGGGTCCTTGGCGTCGCGTCGGTACTGTGGAGGGGTTCGGCCACGTTCACTTCGTCCGCCGCGATGACGGCGTGGAAGGGGTGCTGAAGTCGCCACGGCCGAGCAAGGGAAGCCGGAAAGTCAGCGGCATCACGCGCCAGCGCTTCCAGGAGGAGGTGCGGCGGATGCAGGAGCTGACCCGGGACGGCATCACGGGTATCGTCCCGGTGCTCGACGCCGATCCACAGGATCCGCCGCAGTGGTTCGTCATGCCGGTGGCCAGGACGCTGCGTGAGATCCTCAGCCCCGGTCGGCCAGCCGAGCTACGCGAGGTCGTCGAGGCGATCCGTTATGTCGCCGACACGCTCGCCATGCTCGCCGAGCGCAACATCTCGCACCGGGACATCAAGCCCGCCAACCTTCTGCATCATCAGGGTCGTCCGGCGGTCTCGGACTTCGGCATCGCCGCGTGGCCGCGGCGGCCGCAGCTGACCAGCTCCACCTACAAGATGGGCCCGATGTACTTCCTCGCACCGGAGATGCGGTTTCCCCAGCCGGGCACGCCCGGCTATCCGGCGGACGTGTGGTCGCTGGCGAAGTCGCTGTTCGCGCTGGCCAAGGGGCTTGAGTATCCGCCCGAGGGCACCCACTACGTGCAGGGCAACGAATACTCGTTGTGGGCGCAGGGCGAGGAGGCGGCGATGGATCTGGCTCCGGTGATGGAGGCGGCGACCGCCTATGAGCCGCGTGACCGGCTGTCCATGGCGGCCTTCCGCGACGAGCTCACGGCGTGGCTGGATCTGCACCCGGGTCCGGTTTCTCCCGGCCACCCTGCTCTCCGGCGGGGCTTTCGTGCTCTGGAGGCGGCCACCGTTGATGTGCGCCGCCATGAGGCGGAGCTGCGTCGGCTTCTGCCGGAGCAGATGCGGCGCCTTTCGCAGGTGCAGCACGGCGTACGCGACCAGTGGCTTGCCCCCTTCCTGGGCGATCAGTTCCCGGAGGGCGTCCGCCTGCTCGAGCCGCACGGCTACCCCGATGATCCCGAGTACGACATGGGCGTGGACGGCATGGCGCTTGCGGCCACGGAACCGGACCAGGCGGGACGCCGGGTCATGCTCGGCGGATTCTTGATGGGGACCGAAACGACTCTGGCGGCGGAGATCCAGCAGGACAGCAAGGTGCTGGCCAGTTGGACCGAGGACGTCAATGCCCTCATGCCCAGCGCCCTGATCGCCCTGCGCCGTATCACCGGCGAGGTGGAAGCGGCGCTCGCCGAGCTCCCGCGCACCGCAGTCGGCCCCGGGGAGCGGCCGGACAGGACGCAGCAGAACGCAGCGCCGCCCGAGTCGAAGCCGTAGCGGGTCGGACACCGCCGCCTTCCTGGGGCTGGCACCGTGCTGCGGGCGGGCGCCGACGGACTGCGCATGTCGCGTCCAGGCCTCTTCCCTCGCCCGGCGAAGGGCGCACGAACGGGGCGGAGTTCTGGTCAGCGAGTGGGAGGCCGTGGGCCGGGATGGTGCGCCTGCGGCGACGGCTGGCGCAGGGGTGAGGTAGGTGGCAGGAGGGCTGCGCGTTCGGCGGCGGTGCGGGCACGCATCTGTTCCAGGCGGCGTTGGACGCGGGCGTGGGTGTACAGGTCGATGGCGTCGGTGAGGCGGTCCCATTCGTCGGCGTCGAGGCCTTGGGGGCGCGGGCCCAGTACGTCAGGGTCTGAGCGGTGGTGGCGGCGTCGGTAGTCGCTGATGGCGGTGAGGAGCTTGGTGTAGGCGTGCCGTTCGTCTTCGTCGTCCTCTGACGGGGCGGTGATCTCCTCCATCCAGGATTCGGGCGGGCTTTCGCCGGCGAGCACGGCGGCCAGGGCGCGCCGCGCGAGGCGTGCGTCGATCGCGCCGTAGGAAAGGGGCGCGCCGCCGAAGGGGTCGCGCAGGGCCGGGTGGTCGGGAAGCGGTCCGCTGGGCGGGGGCGTGTCGAGGTGGCTGAGGGCGGCCTCGATCACGACGGAGGCGGGCGCGTCGGGTTGCGGGAGGTTCAGCGGACGGCGCCGGCCGGTCAGGGCCCGGACGCGGGCGTCCAGGTCGTCCCAGGCCGCAGCGCCGGCGGGGTCGGCGGGGCGCGGGCCCAGTCCAGGCACGGAGGTGATGGCGTGGCGGGTGCGCCATAGTTCCACCAGGGCGGCTGTGGTGGCCCAGGCGTGGCGGCGTCTCGGGGCACTGGTGGGCGGCGGTGCGCCCAGGGGGCGGGCCCAGGCGGGCGCGGATGCGGCCAGGGTGTGCCCGCGGTCGGCCAGAGAGCGGGCCAGGATGCGGTGGCGTTCGGCAAGGTGCGTGCCCCAGTGCGCGGGGGTGTCGGGGTGGACCAGGGCGTGCCGATCGGCGACCCAGTCGGGGATCTGTCCACGGTGGTTGGGCCGGTGGGCCGGGTGGTCGGGCAGCCGCTCGCGCAGGCGCAGCTCAGCCTGGATCTTGTCGATGACGGCGTCGGCGCGGGCCAGTGCGGCGCGCGCGGACCGCTGGCGCTGGGCCGTGGTGGCGCGCCGCGCATCGAGGGCGCGGCGGATGACGGCTATCGAGATGGCGCCCGGGAAGGCGGTGCTCGTAGCCCGCTCGCGCTGGTAGTCCTCGCGGGCCGCGTCACGCCAGTTGAGTGCGCGGCGCAGCTGGGACTCGCGGGTGAGGGCGGCGATGAGGTGCCGGGCGGTGTCGGAGAGCGGGGTTCTGCTCGTCTGGGCGTGCCGCATCTGCCGGCGGACGATGGCCAGTTGGGTGGCGAGTTCGCGGCGGGAGAGGTTCCCCATCGGGCGCTGGTCGAAGGCGGGATGGGTGTGGCCGGCGCGGGTGGTGACATCGGCGGGCAGGTGGGTGAAGGCGGCGTCGGCGGCCTTGAGTGCCTCGCGTGCTGCGGCGCGGTGCGAGGCGGCGAGCCGGGTCAGCGTGTGCAGTTGGGCCAGGGTGAGCGCGGCCAGGGGACGGTGGCGGGCTTCCGCTTGGGCTTTGGCGGCGTCCGTCATGCGCGCGCGCAGCCGCCAGGTGAGCACGGCGGCAGGGTCGTCCGCGTGCGTGAAGCCGCGGCGGGGCACGGTGTTGGACAGCAGCCGGGGCAGGTCGAACCCTGCCCGCTCGGCATCGTGGAGCGCGCGGATGAGGGCCGGGTAGGCGTCGGCGGCCATGCAGTAGGCCGCCCGGTCCGCGCCGAGGGTGCGCTCGAGCAGGCCGGTCAGCCGGGCGGTGGTGGCGCGCTCGGCGACGTCGGCGAACTCGGCGGACAGCTGGCCGGGTGCGCTGATTTCCTGCTGCAGCGTGGCGATCGATTCGGTCGCTGAAAGCTGGACGCGGCGCCGGGCGGCGATGGAGGCGAGCACGTCGTCCAGGCGGTCGCCGTCCTCGATGGCGACGTAGAGGCGGTTGGTGCGTGCCCCGCGGGTCAGCTGGACGTAGACGCCTTCGCGGGTGGAGCGCGCGGAGGCCAGTGCGTGGGAGGTGTCGACCGTCATGCCCTGGGCGCGGTGGATGGTGGAGGCGTAGCCGAGCTCGCACTGGGCGGCGAGGTAGTCGGCGGGCAGGCGGATGCGGCCGCGGTGCTGGGTGTGGCGGACCACCACGTCACCGCCGGGCAGGATCTTCGTGACGGTCCAGGTGTCGCCGTTCTTGACGAAGTCCTTGCCGCCGCGCACGGTCATGCGGCGGCGGTTGAGGCGGGTGACGATGGTGTCGCCGATGTGTGCGCGCTGCCCGGCGCGCAGCGTGCAGGCGTGGCTGGTGTCGACGGTGCCTTGCTCGATGTGCCAGGCCTGGGCGCGGCGGTTGAGGGCGGTTACGGTCGCCGTGTCGGCGGCCGTCATCAGCGAGGTGAGCCCGTTCTTCAGGTCCTTGGCCCAGGCGGCGAACACCTGGTCGCACATCGCCTCGTAGTGTCCGGCGACGATCCGGCCCTTGTCCCGGTACCAGTCGAATGCGGCCCGGTGGTCGTGGCCGTCGCGCAAGGTCAGGGAGGCGTCGGCCTCTCCGGGCACGCGGAAGCGGTGGAGCTGGTCGAGTTCGATCGTGCCGCCCGCCCGGGAGATGAGCCTGAGGGCTCCCCCGGCTTCGACGGCGGCGAGCTGGTGCGGGTCGCCGAGCAGGCGCACCACCGCACCGGCGGCCGCCGCGTCGGCGAGGATCTCATCGAGCTGGAGGGTGCCGGCCATGCCCGCCTCGTCGACGAGAACAAGGTCGCCGGGACGCAGCTGGAAGTCCTTGCCGACCGTGTCGCCTGCGCCGGCCCGGCCACGCTGGTACAGCCAGGAGTGCAGGGTGTGGGCGTCCCGTTTCAGGTCGCCGCCGAGGACTTTCGCCGCGCGGGAGGACGGTGCGAGCGGGATCAGCCGTCCGCCGGCCGCGCCTACGGCCCTAGCCACCAGCCGCATCGCCGTCGTCTTGCCTGCGCCCGCGGGTCCGAGCCCTGCCAGCAGCAGCTTCTCGGACAGTACGAAGGAGGAGGCCAGCGCGCGCTGGCCGGCGTCCATCGGGCCGCGGTGTAGGGCGGCGACGCGGGCGAAGGTGCCCCGCCCCACCGGCGGGATCACGCTTCGACGGGACCCGGCCAAGAGCCGCATCTCAGCGGCCAGGAGGGAGTGCGTGGTGTAGGTGGCTGAGCCGATGGGCCGGTAGACGCTGGTGCCGTCCGCGCGCTGCAGGTCGGGGTGTGGGGGGTTGATCTCGGGCGGGGTGATGTCCAGGCAGTCGCTGTGGGCGAGTACCCGGTCGGTGATCTGCTCGGCCGCCTGGGGCTCGGCGGTGGCCCCGGCAAGGGTGCGCATCAGGTAGCGGCGTGCCTCGGCCAGCACGTGGCGGCGGCGGAACGCGGTACGGCGCTCGGCGACCGCCGCCAGGACCTGCTCCGCCGCCGCGTCGACGTCGAAGGCGGCGGGGGCAGGCCGGTTTCGGGCGGCGGCCTGTGCGGTGGCGAGGAGATGGTCGACCACGTTGCGGTCGGTGACGGCGATCGCCCGGCGCCGCCACGCGGCGAGCAACTCGTCCAGAGAACGGGCCCGGCGTTTGCACGGGCGGGTCATCACGGTCGCCTGCCACTGCAGCCGTGTGCGGGCCGGGCGCTCGGGCTGGCGGCCGTGGCGGCGCCGGTAGTCGTCGAACAGAGCCTCGGACATGCCGCGTACGGCGTCGGCGCGCTGCGCGAACGCGGCGCGGATCCGCCGGTCGATCCCGACGATCCGCATCACGGGCCGCTGCCCGGGGGTGACCTCGACCTCTTCGGTGGCAAGCCCGAGCCGGTCGCAGATCAGCTCCAGGGCGCGCTGGTTGAACAGCTCACTCGCGGCCACGACTTCGCGCAGCAGGAGGCGTGAGTCCAGGTTACGCCAGCGGCCGTCCGGTCCCTGTACCCGCGGGGAGATGACGACGTGCTCGTGGAGCATGGGGTCACCGGCACGGGATTCGTAGTGCAGATAGACCGTGGCCAGCAGGCCCGGCACGGCCTGCTGCTGGGCCACGCCGCCTGGTCCGGTGCGCACCGCGAGCGCATGCTGCTCCAGCCACGCCACGGTCTCGGAGCGGGCCTGCGCCATCACCTCCAGGACGGCGGCCCGCACCTGGGGGCCTGCGAGCGCGAACAGCAAAGACAGCTCCTCGCTGGAGAACGTGAGGTCGTAGCCGGTGATCGCGCGGCGCTGGGGGCCGGTCCGCGCGGCCAGGAACCGGCCGAGTTCGGCTCCGTCGGCCGGGGCCCGGTGGTACTCGGCAGTGAAGGCGTGCGCCGCGGTCCGCTGCCGCACCTGGCGGGTCTCGGCCTTCGTCAGCGGCCGGCACAGCTGCTCACAGACCTGGTCGAGGACGTGCTGGATCTCGCGGTCGAGTGGGGAGAGTTCCGTCAGCCGGGGCACGGCCGGGCCGAGCTTGGCGGCCTTCATGGCCCGCTTGAGCGAGGCGCCCTGCTCGAGTTCCCGGGCCACGAGCCTCTCGGCGTTGGGGTGCATGCCGAGCCCGAACAAGGCCCGCATCTGCGCGTCGCTGACGATGCCGGACAGCCCCAAAGCGTCGGCGGCCTGCCCCTGCCACACGCCGGGCGGCACTCCCGGCACGGCGGAGGACACCGTCGGCTCGACTCCTCGGGCACCGTCGCCGAGGGCGATGTCGCGCCGGTAGTAGCGCTCCCGCCCAGCCGTGATCCCGGTCGCCGTCATCCCCACCACGACAGGAGATCACCGCGCACCATGTGGATGCGGGTGCTGCCCGGCGCGCAGCCCCGAACCTCCCAGGGCCTCGGAAACAATCTTCGAACGCGTCCCGCCAGGAGGGAATTCGGCCCTCTGGGCCGGGAGGGCGTCAAAAGTGCCAGAGGTGTACGGCAACCGGCCTGCCAGCGGCTGGCAGCCTCACGTGCCCGCTACCCACCGGGCGGACGAACACCACCCACAGCCACAGCACCCACACCCGGCGGCCGCCACGACCCAACGACCCGGCGCTCCCACCACCAGGAGCCGCCCCTGTCTGGCGGCCCCTCCCCCGCTACCGACCAGGCCGGTGCCGTCCCGTGAGCGGGACCGGGCGTGTTGAGGGCCGTGTTACGGCCTGGGACGTGGGCGGTTCGGGCGACCTGGGCGTTGTGCGGGCGGCTGAGACTGACGCGACGCGGCTCACGACGGGTGGGCCCGGACAGGCAGAGGTGGTTGTGGTGGCGAGCAGGAGCCGGGGCAGGAACAGCGAGGTGCTGGCGCGGCGGACGGCGGCGCTGGAGCGTGCCGCGTCGCGGATGGCCGAGGAGCGGCGGGCGGCGGCGGAGGCTGAGGCGGAGCGGCTGCGCCAGGAGGCGGCGTTCGATGAGCTGGCGGCCGACTTCGAGCTGGCGGTCCAGGACGAGCAGACGGTGGCCGCGGAGGTGGAGGAAGAGGTGCGTCGGGTGCGGGAGCGTGGCCGGTTGCGCATTGATGAGGCGCGGGTGGCGGCGGCGCGGGTGGTGTGGGCGATGGGTGAGGCCGGGGAGACGGTGGCCGGTTGCGGGCGCCGGTTGGGCGTGGGGGCGGAGCGGGTCAAGGAGCTGCGGCGGCTCGGGCGGGAGGCTGCGGCCGGGGTGGGCGCGGCCGGGGCGGCGCAGAAGGAGAAGGGGGCGGGGAAGTCGGCGGGGAAGGTGCGGGGTCCGGAGCGGGCGACGGCGGCGGATGAGCTGGGCGCGGAGCGGCGGGAGAGCGCGCGGGGGGCCGAGTCTGCGGAGCGGGTGGCGGGTCGTGCGCCCGGCGTAGCTCCGGTCACTCCCCCGGTGCCTGCTGCGGCTCCCCTGATGCCTGCGGTTGGGCCGTCGGGGGCGCCGGGGCCGGTGGGCGGGGCGCGGCCGCATTGGCGGGAGTAGAGGGGTGGTGGGGGGTACGGCGCGGCCCCGGCTGCCGGGGGCGGCGGCCGGGGGCGGAAGGGGGGGCGGGGTTCAGCGCTGCGGTTGCTGGGTTGTCCAGGGGGCCGCGGGCCGCTGGGGTGTGGCCGGCTGGGGGGCGGGGGCCTGCTGCGGGGCGAAGTAGGCGTCGGGCGCGGCGGGCTGGGGCTGCCAGGCGGCGGGCTGCTGGGGTGCGGCGGTGTGGGGCGGGACGTAGCCGGTGGGGTGGCCGGGGGCTGCGTCCTTGAGGTAGACGGTGACGGGGGCTTGGTCGGCGACGATGATGCGTTCGTGGATGCCGGGTGGGGTGAGGACCCACCAGATGGTGTCGTCGCGGCGCCGGGTGCGGCGGATGAGCGGCGGGGGGAGGGTGACCTCCTCGGTGATGTCGGTGTTGGGGTCAGTCTCGTGGACCGTGATGTGGTCGACGGTGCTGAAGAGCCCTGGGTATTGGGCGAGTTCGTTGATGGTGGTCTCGTGCTTCACGGCGCCCCCCCTTCTGAGTGTGGCGTGGCCTGCCGGTTGGTTTGGACGCTAGGCGCGTCTGGGGGCGTTGGGGTGGGTGAGGTGCGTGGGTGCCGGGGGGCGGGATGCGCGTTGGGGTGGCGGGTGCCTCTGGCGGGATACGCCGAACGGCCCCGGCCGGGACGGGTGTCCGGGCGCGGGGCCGGTGTGGTGGTGCTGGTCGGTTAGTCGGTGATGTAGGTCAGGTTCATGTAGTGGTCGTCGAAGGTGGCCTTGAGGTGGAAGTGGGTGGCGCCGTCGGCGGCGGCGGCGCGGAGCAGGCCGAGCAGGGTGGTGGTGCCGTCGTCGTGGGGGGTGGTCAGGTTGAGGGGCTGGCTGAAGTCGTCGCCGCCGAGGATGGAGCGGGGGTCGGTGCCCGGGCCCCATCCGTCGGCGTAGACGACGTGGCGGTGCGTGCCGTTCGCGTCGGGGGTGTCGGTGGGGTGGATGCCGTTGCTCATGAGGTAGGTGCCGCCGTCTTTGACCCACCACAGGCGGGGGGCGGCTTGAGCCTCGGTCTCTCCGTAGCTGAGCCGGTGCTTGGGGGCGGACGCGGCGTGTTCGGCGGCGGCAAGGAGCTTGCCGAGGGGGAAGACGAGGGTGCAGTTCTTCTCGCCTCGGGCGGTGTTGGCCATGACGACGTCGTTCAGGGGGTGGGGGCTGTCCTCGGCGATGGGCGGGATGGTCATGTCGCCGAGGAACTGGTTGAGCCAGTCGGGCCGCTGCTCGGCGGGGAGGGCGAGGAGGCGCCTGGTCTCGTCGGCGCGGCTCATGAGGGCTTCGACACTGTCGGAGGCCGGGGCGGGGGCCGTGGTGGTGTCGGCGAGGTCGGTGAGGATGTGGGTGAACCAGTCGGGCCGCTGGTCGGCGGGGAGCGCGAGGAGGCGCTGTACCTCGGCCGGGTGCGTGCCGTCGGCGTACGCGGGTTCGGGAGTGGCGGGGGTGCTGGGGGTGGTGTCGGGCATGGCGTGAGTCCCTCGGGGTCGGTGACGTGGGGGTGCCGCGCTCCGTGGGCGGCGGTCGACACCGTGGGAGAGCCGGGGGTTAGCGGGGCAAGGAAGCGGTCGGGCGCGGCGCGGGCGGGTCCCCGAGGAGCGGCCGGGACAAGGGCCGCCCCGCCCTGCCGGGGTGCAGGGCGGGGGCGGGGGCGAGGTGTTCAGGGGGTGAGGTTGGCGAGGAGGGCGGTGGCGTTGTCGACGTAGTGGTGTTCGTCGGCGGGCAGTTTGGTGTGGGCGGTGTCGATGGCGAGGGTGATGAAGTCGCGGATGGTGTGGGTCAGTGGCTCGTCGTCGAGTTCGGTGTACAGGTTGTGTCCGGCGTCTTCGTGGGGTTCGTAGGCGCCGTCGGATGCCAGGAGGAGGCGGCAGCCGTCGGTGATCTCGGCGGTCGCGGACTCGATCGCGGGGTGCTGGTAGTGGTTCATCGCGTCGGTGTCGGTGGCGGTGGCGCCGAGGTAGGAGGTGATGACGTTGCGGTTGCCGCCGTGGGGGTAGAGCGCGGTGGGTGGGTGGACACGGCGCAAGTTGTGGTCTTCGGTGAGACGGCGGGTGATGCCGCGCTGCAGGAGGTAGGCGCGACAGTCGCCGCACCAGGAGACGGTCAGGGGCTGGCCGGGGGTGGTGACCGCGACAACGGCGGCGGCGCTGGGCATGTGGCGGCGCAGGTAGGGGTCCTGGCGGTCGGGGTCGGCGGCCAGGCGCTGGTAGAGGTGGCGCAGGCTGGTGGTGGCGTCGCCGTGGCGGGCGGCGGTCTGGGCCAGGCGTACGGCGGTTTGGCGGGTGAAGGCGCGTACTTCTTCGGTGGAGCCGATTCCGTCGAGGAGGACGAAGGCGCGGGTGCCGTTGGGGGTGGTGCGGACGGCGGTGCCGCACTGGGTGGTGCGGCCCCCGATGTTTTGGGCGGTGGCGTAGCTGCGCACGACTGCTGGGCTCCGTTTCGGGGCGGAAGTGGGTGGTGCGGTGAGCGTGTTGGGTGCCGTGATTACCCCCGCAACACGCCGGGTTGTTGTCCGCCGGCCTCCGGTCGCGGGCCCGGCGGGGCGCGGCCGGGGGTGCCCGGAGCGGGCGCGGTGCCCGTCCCGTGCTCCTGGCCGGGCCGGGGAGGCGCGGCCCTCGCGCAGACATCTGCGCCCCGGCCTGGGACGTTCCTGGTCGGGGCACACGGTCTTGCCGGGTCAGAGGCCGTTGCGCCTGGCTTGAGCCCGCATGGCGGGGGTCGGGGTGAGGAGTGCCTGAAGGATCTGGGACAGCAGGGCGGGCACTTCGCCGCTCACCTCGCTGTGCCTGTCGCTCTCCGTGCTCGTGCCGCGGGAGTAGAAGCCTTCCAGGTGCATGGTCTGGCGGGCGTGCTGCGCCAGGTACACGAAGCCGCCGGTGTCCACGGCGGTGGCCAGCCTCAGTTCCTGGCGGTCCTTCATCGTCTCGAACCTGGGGACGGAGCCGCCCGCCTGCAGGCGCCGGTGGATCTCTTGTGCACGGGCTTGAGGGGCGCCCCAGCCCTCGGTCCTCAGGTAGAGCCCGGCGAAGTCGTTGGGGAGCATCCGGCGCAGGTACTCGCCCTGGGTGGCGGCCTGGGCCGTGGGCGGCTTGGAGAGCAGGCCGGCGAAGAGGTGCAGCAGGCGCTTGGGGTCGCCTGCTTCCATCCACATCTGCGGCGGAACGGGGAGCGGGCGGTTGCGGACGTGGCCTTCCGGGTCGGCGTAGAGGACTCCCCACTCGGGCAGTTCGTCCCACTCCGTGCGGTCGTTCAGCATGGTGGTGAGAGAGGCGAGGACCTCGTCGGGGTCGGCGTGGAAGCGGTTGGCCTTGGTCATGCGAAGGGGTCTCCCTGGTCTGCGGGGGCGTCACGGCCCCGGCGGGCTGCCGGTGGTGGGCTGGTGAGTGCAAGGGGGGCCGGGCCGCGCGTTGCGGCTGGAGGGGGTGCCGCGTGGCGTGGCCCGGCCGGTGCCGGTCGCTCACAGCGCACGAGAGGGGGTTCGTGCGGGGCGTTCCGGCGGTCCAGACGATGGTGGGCGGCGGGTCAAGCCGGGCAACCCTCGGGGCCGGCTGGGTGCGGTGCGGGTCCAGGCGGGTGCCGAGGCAGGGCCGGGGTTGGGGTGTGCGCCGTGGGTGGTGCCCGGAGTGCGGCACGGCCCCGCCCTGCGAGGGTGCGGGGCGGGGCCGGGGGTGCCGGGGCGGTAGGTCAGGTCAACAGGCCGGTGACGGTCGTCAGGCCGCGTTGGGAGGTGAAGGTGACGGTGGTATCGAGCGGCTTGACGGCGTACTTCCAGGCCGGGTCGTGGTGGGTGAACAGTCCGAACGGCGTCAGGTCCACGGCCAGGCGGGGCAGGCTGGTGTAGCCGTGGGCGGTGAAGAAGTGCTTTTTGTCGTGTTCGTGGCGCAGCGTCAGGGCCCGGTATCCGGCGTTGCGGAAGTCGGCTTCGACATGGTCCAGGATGCGGCTGGCGATGCCTTGGCCGCGGTGGTCGGGGTGGACGGCGATGGTGTCGATGTTGGAGACCCGCTCGACGAGGGGGCGGCGGATGTGGGTGGGGATCAGCCGGTCTTGCATCCACCGGGCCGGGCCGACGTGAACGGCGCCGACGGGGGTGCCGTCGGTGGTTTCGGCGAACAGGAAGTGGTTGAAGCCGTGGGAGAACGGTCCCCTCTCGTCTTTCAGGGCCTGCCCGATGGTGTCCTTCAGAGCGGGGAGCTGGTCGGCGGGGACGTGGAGGTCGACGAGGAGGGTGAGGTCGAAGTAGGTGTCGAGTTCGTCGGCGCGCACGGGGCGGATCGTGACGGCGGGCGGTGTGACGCTGGACGGCGCGTGGGTGGGCATGTGCGGGGTGCCTTCCGGTCCGTATCGTTGAGCCGGGCTCGCATCCCAGGGTCGGGGAGCTCGGCGGGGTGCGGGGACCGTGACGGGGCGAGGAGTTAGCGGCACAAGGCAGGCCACCGCCCGGGGGCGCGGCGGCCTGCACGGGACGGGGTGCCTCGCCGGGGGTGCCCGGCGTGGTCGGGGGTCTGGCGCGGTCGAGGGCCTGGCGGGCGGGCCGGCAGCGCACCCCGGCGTGAGGGGAACGCGTCGGCCGCACCCGGGGAGCGGGGTGCGGGGCTTCCAGGCGGGGCGGGGGCTTCGGAGCCGGGCCGGTGAGGGGCGGCCCGGGGGTCAGGCCGGGAAGGGGGCACGGCGGGGGTCAGGTCTGGTGGTGGGGGTCGGCGGCACGGGTGGTGATGTGCGCCCACTGTTCGCGGGTGACGTGGCGGCCGGGCAGGACGCGGAGCGCGGTGAGTTGGCGGCGCAGGCGGGCGGCGTCACTCAGGGCTTGGCGGGCGAATTGGCGGCACTGGCTCGGCCGGTGGTAGGTCAGGGGCGCGGACGCTTCCTGCCACCAGTAGCGGGCGCTGTGCAGGGCGCGGCGGGCCCCGGCGCAGGGTGAGGTCGTCCAGGTGGGCGCGTGCATAGAGGGCGGCGGGGGCGGTCATCGCGGTCTCCTTCAGCTGCGGTCGGGCCAGTCGGGTCAGTGGGGCCGGGGGGCGGTGTGAGTGGCGACGGTGAGGGCGAGGACGGTCAGGGCGATCAGCACGGCCAGGACGGTGGCGGTCTTCAGGCGCTGGACGGTGCGGTGGGACGGGTGCGGTGGTGCGACATCACGGCGGCCGGGGTCCCTTCTGCGGGGAGGCGGGGTTCGAGCGGCCGGACCCGCACCCGGGCGGGGCCGGCGGCGGCCGGTCGCCGGTGACTCGACCTGCACCCCGGCGGGGGCGTGGGAGCGGTTCGGCTGCGGCACTGACGCTGCCCTGGGCGGGGTCAAGCCCCACAACCCCCGGCAGTAGCCGTACGGGGCGCCTGCCGGGTACCGGCAGGCAGCCGGGGGCGGACAGGGGCGACGCCGCGGCCGACCGATCACAGACGGGCCAGGGCCCGCGGCCCGGACGACACGGGCGGAGCGCGGGCGGCTGGCGGCCCCTCGGGGGGTGCTCACGGGTACGCGGCCGCGCGGCGGCGGCCGCGGGCGGGTCAGCGACGCGGCGGCCGCGCATGGGCGGGGCGGGTACGCGGGCGGCTGGGCTGCCCCCGGGGGGCGCGGGGGTGTCGCCGGGCCTCAGGAGCGTCCGGGGCATGCTCTGCGGCCGCAGCGCGTGGATAGGGTGTCCGCGCATTCTGCACGACGGCCGGGGCTGGAGTTTGCGTGCGATGCGGGAGGGGTGGTCATGAGGAGCAGACTTGTCGGAACTGGGTTCGCTGCCGCGGCGTTGGCTGCGCTCCTGGGGTGTGGGAGCAGGGCGACAGCGACGCAAGATCAGCTTTCGTCTGAAAACTTGCAGGGCCGGTGGTGGACCTGGGCGTCAGCGGAGCCTGCACCAACGAATCCGGTTGCAGATCGAGACGGGAGTGCGTGCGCGCGCAACCAGCCGCGGGATGTGTGGTTCCTGGCCGGGACATTCGGCACTCAGGTCGAGCGTGTTTGCAGCCCCCTGAGGGGGTGCCCCTTGCCTTTCCTCTCGTGAACATGATCGGCTAGTCGGCGGACTGCGCGGCTTTCATGGCCACAGCCGAGGGAGCCGCTGTTCTGGACGGCAGGGAAGCCAGCTCGGACGCTCACCAAGCAGAGACGATCGAGATCCGAAGCGCTGTCGGCAACCCTGTCACGGGCAGGGAGGGGCACTTCACCGCTGTCGGATGCGGACTGTGGGTCCAGCTGCCCGCGTTGGAAGCCGGCGAGCACACGCTGAAGATTCGCGGCCAGTCGGGCGGCTTCTCGGTCGGTGTGGACTACACGCTGACATTGACTCCTCCCCCTCGTAAACGAGGGGGATTCCTAGCTCACGTGGCCTGACCCCCGGCGGGGGTGCAGGTCTTACACGATCAGCGCTAGCCGGGTACGAGACCAGCCCGGACGAGCATCACGCGGGCGGAGTTCTTGTCTCGCGAGGAGACGGTTCCGCACGCGGTGCACGTGTACGTTCTCTCGGAAAGAGGTAGGCGGTGCTTGGCTCTCGCTCCGCAGTGCGCGCAGTCCATGGTGGTGTGCGCGGGGTTGACAAGGTGCACGGCACGGCCGTGCTTGCGGGCCTGCTCGATCAGGACTCGCTTGGTGGCGCTGATTGCGGCATCTGCCGCCTTGCGTGCCATGGTGGTCTTCGCGAGGAACTTCGGCCGGAAGTCCTCCACGGCCAGGGCGTCATGGTCGCGTACGACCTTCTTGGCCCATTTGCGGGCGGTGTCCTGCCGCTGGTTGGCGATCTTGTGGTGCAGTTTGGCGGTCTGGCGCTTCGCCTCGCGGTAGCCCTTCGAGGCGGGCTGCCCTTGCGCCGGGCGGCGCCTGGCCATCATCCGCTGGTATCGGGCGAGCTTCTGCGCTGCTGTCTTGCCGTGCTGGGCGTGGGGAAGGTCGTGGTCGTCGCTGGTGGTGGTGGCGGTCTCGGTGACGCCCCAGTCAATGCCGATCACGCGGCCGGTCGCCGGGAGTTCTTCGGTCACTGCAGCGACGACGAATGATGCCCACCAGTTCCCGACCGCATCGCGGTATACACGCGCCGAGGACGGCGGCTTGGGCAGTGTCGACGGTCAAACAATTCCCCACGATGTGCATGATCGGCGTCAGCTAATTCCTCACCCCCGTAGTCACGAGTCCCCACCGGGACGCTGACCGTCGATGGTGCCGCTGACCACGCTCGAACTAGCCGGATTTTCCCCGTTTAAGGTGGTTTACGGAGCTTTTAGATCTTCCTTGCGAATCGGTCGGGTTCCCCATGGGCATGCCGCTGCCCGGGTTGAGGGTCCTGACCTTTCGGAGCCGTCGAGGTCCCTTGACCTGCGAGCCGAGAGGCCGACGGACGCACCGGATGGCAAGGAGAACATTCACCGTGGTCGACATCGTCGAGATCTACGTGCACTGGTACGCGGGCCGGTCCAAGAGCCAGGTGTCCGCCTCGTTGGGGGTGGACCGCAAGACGATCAGGAAGTATCTGGCGCCGGCGGAGGCGGCCGGGATCATCCCGGGTGGGCCGCCGATGAGCGAGGCGGACTGGGCGAAGCTGCTCAAGAGCTGGTTTCCGGAGCTGGCCAGCCGGAGGCTGAACCAGGTGCGGTGGGCAGAGATCGAGCCGCACCGGGACTACGTCAAGAGCCTGCTGGAAACCACGACGGTCACCACCATGCACCAACGGCTGTGGGACGAAGGCAAGTTGAGGGTGTCGCTGTCGACGTTCCGCCGCTGGGTGCACGAGAACCTGCCCGAGGAGGCGGCCCGCTCGAAGGTCACGGTGCTGCGGGAGAACGTCGAGCCGGGCTCGGAGGCTCAGATCGACTACGGCTTCCTGGGGCAGTGGATCAACCCGGCGACCGGGAAACGGCACCGGATCTGGGCGTTCGTGATGGTGCTGCCCGCCTCGCGGCACATGTTCGTCCGCCCGGTGGCACACATGGACCAGCATGCCTGGACCGAAGCGCACGCGGAAGCGTTCCGCTTCTTCGGCGGTGTCCCGCGGCGTCTGGTGCCGGACAACCTGAAGACGGGGGTGGACAAGCCCGACCTCTACGACCCGCAGATCAACAAGTCGTATGCCGAACTCGCCGCCTACTACGGCACGTTGGTGGATCCGGCTCGTGCTTCGAAGCCGAAGGACAAGCCCCAGGTGGAGCGGCCCATGCCCTATGTCCGCGACTCGTACTGGAGCGGGCGGTCGTTCACTTCGCTGGAGCACATGCAGGCCGAGGCCCTGCTCTGGGCGAGGAACGTCGCCGGTCAGCGGCAGTGCCGGCCGCTGGGCGGCGCGAAGCCGCTGTCGGTGTTCGAGGGGGTGGAGGCCGAGGCTCTGCTTCCGCTGCCGTCCGAGCCGTTCGTGCTGGCCAGATGGTCGAAGGCGACGGTCGGCCCGGACATCCACATCAAGGTCGGCCGCACCCTCTACTCGGTGCCCTGGAAACTGATCGGCCGCCGTGTCGATGTCCGCTCCACCGCCGTCACGGTGCAGGTCTTCCACGAGGGCGAGCTGGTCAAGACCCACGCTGCTCTGGAACAGGGCAAACGCACCGACAAGAACGACTACCCGCCCGAGAAGATCGCTTTCCAGATGCGCACCCCGATCTGGTGCCGCAGCCAGGCATCCCAGGTCGGGGACGCCTGTCGGGAGGTCATCGACCAGCTCCTGGAGGTCAACGCCCTCTACCGGCTCCGCGCTGCCCAGGGGGTGCTCGGGCTGCGGAAGAAGTACGGCGACATCCGGCTGGAGGCCGCCTGCCGCAAGGCGGTCGCGGTCGGCGACCCCTCTTACCGCACCGTCAAGGGCATCCTGGTCGCCGGCACCGAGACCGACCCGGAACCCGAGACCGGCGACGGGGGAGCCTCGGCCTTCCTGCACGGGCCCGAGGGCCTGTTCGCCGCCACCGTCCCCACCCAGACGCCCGGCAGTGTCCACGACGACCAGGGCCGCGATGACGCCGAGGAGGCCGCCCGATGAGCGTGATGACCACCGCCCTGCGCGATTCCCTCAAGACCCTGCGGCTGTCCGGCATGCTCGAAACCCTCGACGCCCGACTCACCCAGGCCCAGAAGGGCGAACTCGGACACCTCGACTTCCTCCAGGTCCTCTGCCACGACGAGATCACCCGCCGCGAGTCCGTCGCGCTCGAACGCCGCCTGCGCAGAGCCAAGTTCGAGCAGCAGGCCACCCTGGAGGGTTTCGACTTCAACGCCTCCCCGAAGCTGCCCGCCGCCCAGATCCGCGACCTCGCGGCCCTGCGCTGGCTCCACTCCGGCGAGTCCGTCATTCTGTTCGGGCCCGTCGTTATCAACGGGGCTTGAGTCTCTCTCTTCTATGTCTTCGACGAGCGTCACCGTGAGCGTTCTGTGTCGTTGATGCATTGCTATCAACGGGAGT
>NZ_JBWKFL010000068.1:0-33021 GCF_056434305.1 Streptomyces sp. NPDC044061
TAGAGACACGCCCCCTCTCCATGACCTAGCGCATCCCCCCTGGTCAGACCGCATCTTGTGACTCTAGGTGACGGGAATTCTGTCGAACCCAGGCTCGTGTGCCTGGGCAACTCGCTCGCCTACGTGCACGACAACGCCGACGTCCAGGCAACGTTCCAGACCTTCGCCGCGCACGCCCACCCAGGCACCCTCCTCGTCCTGTGCTCTCCGGTGGCCCCGATCGAGTCTCCGAGCCCTCAACGGGCCCACGTCGAGACCCGCCTCGGGGCTGCCACCGTGACGATCACCTACGAGTGGGATCTGCGGACGCAGGTCAACACCATGTGCCGGCACTGGGCGTTCGACTCGGGCGAGGAGTACCGAGACACCATCCGGCGGCGTGTTCTCGGGCCGCGCGAACTGGAGCTGTACGCGCGCTTCGCAGGCTTCGAGGTACTGGAGATCATCAACGAAGCCGGCGCGCTGCCCCTCTCAGGTCCGGGTGCCTACACCTTGGCCCGTTATCACAGTGAGGCACCGGAACCGAAACCCCGAAGCTGACATCGACGCCCTCGGCGCATCCTTGCTCATGCCTGCCGTCAGCTGGCGGACCGCCGAGTACCCCCACGACGCTCCACGCCCCGTCTTGAGAGGCCGTAGCCTCTGTTCACTCAGGAAACGCCTCGCAGCTTCTGTTCCGTCTTGGAACGGCCTTGGTGTTCCGAGACGGAACAGGCTGTGTTCATCGCGCCCTGCGGGATTGATCGCCTCGGCTCGCCGAGGGCCACGCGGTGCGACCGCCGCTCGGCGTCGCGGTGGTGGCGTGTTGAGGCATCGCGGTGGCGTCGGCGGGCAGGTCTGCCATGCGGCGCAGCCGCCACATCAGCACCTCGGAGACCGAGTCCGCGGTCGCAAGCTCCCGCCGTCCAGCCGCTTCGGACAGGAGGCCGACCGGGTCGTGTCCGGCGGCCTCGGCGTCGGCGAGCGTGGCGGCCAGTGCGAACCAGCCCGGCTCGTCCAGAGCCTGTTCCGCCAGCTCCGGCACTGCCTTCTGGAGGTAGGCAGCCTGCTTCTGACGCAGAGGCTGGGACAGATGCTGGCCCCGCAGATACAGCGCGCCCAACGGGATGTCGGCGGCGGCCCGGTAGGCGGTGCGCAGGTGCTCGGCGGCCTGGCGGGCGGCGGCGGCCTGCTGGGCGTGGTGCTGCTTGGCGTGCCAGTGGGCGGCAGCGGTGACGAGGAAGAACAGCGTGTCGATGACCATGGCGGTGGTGGCGCCGTCTTCCCCGCGCCCGAGAGCGGGGCCGCTGTGGACGAGGTCGCGAGCGGCCTGGCGCAGGGCCCGGTCGTGCCCGCGTTCGGCCTGGATGTGGGAGCGGGTGGCCCGCTCGAAGGCGAAGGCCGCTTCGCGCAGTTCGACGCGGGTGTGGGCCGCGGAGGTCTTGGCGAGCGCGTCGAGGACCTCACCGGCCGCGGCGATCTGCGCGGCCACCTGGGCGTCCCCGCCCCCATCGACAACCAGCAGCGTCTGCCACACGGCCGAGGCAGCCCGCCGGCGAGCCATCGCCGGGCCGCTCGATGCCGGGGCTTGGTCCCTTTGGTCATGGGACGTCTCGGTGCTCTGGTAGGAGGTGCCGCTGGCCCAGCGTTCCCGGATGCGGGGCAGGGACAGGTCGGGTGCCAGCGTGGAGCCTGCGTAGAAGACGGGCTCCTTCTCCCGGTTGCGGTCGTCGGGGAGGGCGACCTTGTAGCCGAGCAGGTCACCGGAGGGGGCAACGCGCTTGCGGATCAGCAGGCCAGCTGCGGCCAGCCGGTCGAAGAACTCCTCCTCGATCGTCGCACCCGCCACTGCCCGGCGTACGGTCTCCCGCAGTTCCTCGCGCGCCGGTCGGTCCCTGCCCTCGCGTTCGGCTTTGTGGCGCTCCGCGCTCGTCGGCCTCTTGGCGGCGGTGCTGTCGCCGACGGCGACGCGGTGCAGGTCGTAGTCGATCTCGATGCTGCGGGCTTCGTCCTGGGCGCGTTTGCCGGAGCGATGGTGGTTGGGGCGGCGGCCGTCCTCGCGGACGAGGGTGGCGATGATGTGGATGTGGTCGTCGGTGTGACGGACGGCGGCCCAGCGGCAGCCGGCTCCGGCGCCGGGATCGATGCCGGTCGCGGCGACCATGCGGCAGGCGATGTCGGCCCAGTCGGCGTCGGACAGGATGCGGTCGCCGGGCGCGGCGCGTACCGAGCAGTGCCAGACATGGAGGGGCGGGCGCTGGTCGTCGTCCAGGAGGTGGAGCGGCTGGTCGAGGATCTGCTGCAGCGTGGTGAGGGTGGCATTGTCGTCGCGTCCCGGATCGGGCGCGGTGCCGTCGTAGGAGGCGACCAGGTGCGGATCGACGTGCTCTTCCTTTGTGCCCTTGCCGTAGAGGTAGTCGAGCAGACCGTAGGTGTTGCTGCCTTGTTTGTGGATCTTCGGGATCACGCGGCCTCGCCGTACTGGCCGCCGGCCGGCCGGGGCTGAGGGCTGCTCGGGTCGATCAGGGCGATGAACCGCTGTACGGCCTCGTCGACGCGGTCGCGTGTGGTGGACACCCGGTCGATGACGTCGTTCAGGTACCGCACGTCCGCGTCGGAGTTGAGGGCTGCTACGGCCTGGTTGAGCAGGTTGCCGTACTGGGTGAGGGCGCGGCGGGCAGCGAACAGCTCCTGGAGGACATGGCGGTTGTCGGCGATCGCGGCGGTGACGCCGGTCAGGTCGCGGGCGGCGGCGAGGCCGGACTGGGCCAGGAACCCGGCCAGCGTGAGGCTCGCGGCCTGCGCGCCGGCCTCGACGAGGGCTCTTTCACTGTCGCTGAGCCGAACGCTGACGGCCGGTCGTTGTCTCGGCTTGCGGGAGCGGGCTCGCGGCTTGCCCGGTGACGGCGCGGTGGGCCGCCCGTGCTCACCCTGCTGCGGTCCGCCCTCGGTCGCAGCCTCTCCGACCGGTGCCCCCTGGCTCCGGTCGCCGGCCTCCGCCACCCCTGGGGCGGAGGCCGGTTGGGACGCGCCCCCTGCGGGGGAGTGTCCCAACATCCAACTTGCTGCGCGGTTGTCTGGGGCGATGGGAGTCTCCTGCCGGTTGGTGTGTTCGTGGTGTCGGTCGTGCACGAGTGGTTCTCCAGGGTGTGTTCGGAAGGGGAGCTGAGCCGCCGGGGTGCCGACCGAGGGCGGACGAGGGCCGTGGCCGGAGCAATTCGGCGGCTGTGGGATGGGATCTGGCCGGGGCAATCGAGGTCGGCGCTGTCGAGCTCGGGACTATGGCTGCAGAGAGCACCGGTCCTCACAGTGCTGCGGTGCACGGTCCCCAAACCCTTGGGGACCGGGATCGCGACGCTCATCGGGGACGGTCCCCCTGACGCATCGTCAACGGGACGGTCCCCTTGACAGGTCGTCACGGGGACCGTCCCGTTCTCTGCACGGCTGCGGTCCCCGAGGGGGACTGGAACGGGCTGGTGCGGGGACGGTCACCGTCCCTGGGGACGCTCCGGGGACGGGCACGAAAGGCCCTCTGAGCTGCGGTTTCCTCGGGGGCTGGTCCCCTCGCGATCCCCGGCGCGCCGTTGTCACGGTCTCCGCGATGCGGTCCCCGTGTGCGACGGTCCCCGCCATGGGGTGATCGTGATCGCGGGGAGCGTCGGGGACCGAGGTTCGGTCCCCGTTCTTCGCGGGCTCGGTCCCGGGACGCGGTTGCCAGGATGGCCTCGCCGATCGCGTACGGCTCGTCCGGGACCGATCGGTCGTAGGACGGCGCGGCTGCGAGAGGAGCGAGGCGGGGCTGCGTCATGTCGCGCGCTGTCGGACGAGCCGGGCGGTGGCGAGATCGCTGCGCGACGGGTGGGGAGTCGCACGTACGGCGTTGCCCCTGGCGGTGCCGTCAGGGTTCGTCCGCCGTTGACGGCACGGGGCACCGGCAGGTGCGTGGCACCCACTCGCATCGGACGCTGAGCGTATCGGGGACGCCGCTGGTGCCAGCGGCCTCGCGTGCGGCGCGGGTTGGACGGTAGCGGGCCAGCTCGGCGCGGACGGCCGGCGGGATGCACGATCCGATCTCGCGCAGGCGCTGCTCGATGTCGCGGGACCGGCCACCGCTGGTGATCTGCCGGTGCGTCGAGGGGGCGGCCAGACCGGCGGCGACAGCGTTGCGGGATCGGAGCAGTTCGGTTCGCCAGGCGGCTGGATCGTCCGGGTCGGCAGTTGGTGTGGGGTCGGTGTGCCGGTCGAGGTGGTCGCGTCGGTGGGCACGCCACTTGCGGGCGACGTCCACCGGGAGGATCGGGTACGGAGAGTCGAGGACGTGGGACCGTATCGCCTCGCGGACGTCCCAGCCGTGGGCGGTGGCGAAGGGCACGTCGTCGAGCAGTTCCTGCCACTGGGCGATCTGGTCACGGGCCTCGTCCGTGCCGGTGCGGATGGTGCGGGGGTCCAGGCGGCCGATGTAGGCGAGGATGGCGGCGATTTCGTTGCGTTCCAGGGGTGGTTGCTCCTTACGATCCGGTGGGTTCGTCGAGGGCGGCGAGCAGGGCGGCCATGTGCGCTTCGGAGCGCGTCATGCCGGGGGTCGGGGTGGGCGTGCCGCCGGGCAGGGCGTAGAGGTTGGGGCGTCCGGCGGTGGGGGTGTGTTCCCGGGCGATCCACGCGCGCCAGTCGGCAGCCCAGGCTGCAGCGGTGCGGGGATCCCAGGTGGCCCGGTAGGTGCGCCACTTCTCGTCGGCGGCGTGCAGGGCGTGCTCGCCGAGTCGGGCGAGGTGGCCGTGGTCCTGCAGCCAGGCTCGGGCGTCGTCGTCGATCTGCCAGTCGGTGGCTGGGATGAGCGGGGCAGAGCTGCTGCTGTTACTACCGTTCACCTTCGGTTCTCTTCTGTTCTGGGGTCGGAATCCGCACCCCCTGAGGGTCCGAATCCGACCCCTCTGGGGGTCACATTCCGTACCGGGGGATCAGATTCCGGCCCCCCGTCGAAGCCGTCGGCAGGGTCGGATTCCGGTCCCCCGGGGGGCGGATTCTGACCCCTCGGGAGGGTCAGATCCTGATCCCCCTCGGCAGCCTGTTCGGCGAGGAACCGGGCAGCGCTCGGCAGGTGGTAGTACGTCTCTCCCCGTGGCCCTTTGCGTTCGGGGAGCGGGACCAGCTCCTCGCCGGCGATCAGCTTGGCCAGTGCGTCACGCACCGCGGTGCGCGAGGCGTTCGCGCGCTTCATGAGGGTGGGTACGGACGCGTACGCGATGCAGCGCCGGTCGATGCACCGGTCGGCGATCAGAGCGAGGACCAGGCGGGCGGTGCCTTTGCTGTGGCTGTGGTTCCACACCCATTCGCGGGCGTCGTGGCTCATGAGGCGGCGGCTCCTAGGTGAGGACGGTGAGGTGCGGGCGGCCCTTGGCGGGCGGTGCACAGGGAGGGGGTGGCGCACAGCCCCGGCCCGAAGGAGCGGGGGAGGGCTGGTGGCGTCGTATGGCCAAGACAGCCACACCCATGCCGCACAAGTCCAGCATTCCGCCGGGAAATCAGACAGCTGACGGCGAACGCTTACGGCGAGCGAGGGACCAAAACTATAAACCCGAATCGGCGGTTGCCGAAATAATGCTCCGTCAGATGAAGCCAGAAGCATCACATCGAGAACCGTTGACTCCCGCTGCGAAGGCAAGCTACAACACAACACCCCAAGTCAGAGCACGTCTCCGGGCTGGCGAAGATACCACCGACCGGATGCTCGAAAACCCAGCCCGCAGGTAGGTCACGGCCGCTGCGCCGGGCGCAACATAGCCGACGATCGCCGGTTAACCAAACCGGCGATCCGGAGCTACAAATGGAGCTATGGCAGCACGATCCCTGGAAATCGGTCCGGCCGGAATACGGACCGCCCGCACCATCGAAATCCTCCGCACCGAACGCGGCCTCGCCCAGCGCGAGCTCGCCGCCCGCGTCACCGCTTTCGGCCGTCCGATGACCAACACGATGCTGTCCCGCATCGAACGCGCCCAACGCCGCTGCGACATCGACGACCTCGTCGCCCTCGCCCGGGCCCTCCGGGTCTCGCCCCTGGCACACTTCTCCACGGGGTTCGAGCCGCGTAGGCCCGCCTGCCACTGGCCCGGACTGCTGCCGCCCCGAACCGCTTCCCCGAGTAAAGGACGCATCGCCCTTGCGCCGACCTGCAATACCCCCTGCCCGACTCCGCTCGCAGTGCACCGCCAAGGAGGTGATTGTGAATGGCTGACCGCCTCCTGACCGTGGCCGAGGCCGGCGAACTGCTCGGCACGGGTGAGCGCTTCGTTCGCCGCCTCATCGCCGAGCACCGTATTCGCTACGTCAAGCTTGGCCGCCCGGTGCGCATCCCCGAGAGCGCGGTCGCCGAGTACGTCGAGGCGCGCACCGTCGAGCCGGTCCGCCGCAGCCGTGCCCGCTACGGGAAGGCGGCCTGATGGCGGGACGCAAGCCGCAGCGGCGGCGCGAGTTCGGCACGGTCCGCAAGCTCCCCTCGGGCCGGTGGCAGGCCCGCTACATCGGCCCCGACGGCCAGCGGTACACCGCACCGGAGACGTTCGAGACCAAGTCCGACGCCCAGGACTGGCTCAACCTCGTCCGCGCCGACATCGAGCGCAACACCTGGCACAACCCGGACGCCGGCGCGCTCAACTTCGAGAAGTACGCCCTGCGCTGGATGGAGGAGCGCGGCCTGGCCGCGACCACGGTCGACCGGTACGGAGGTCTGCTGCGCGGGCACATCCTGCCGACGTTCGGCGGCAAGGACCTGGACGAGATCACCCCGCCCTCCGTCCGCACCTGGCGAGCCGAGCGCCTGAAGGCGACCGGCCCGACCACGGTGGCCAAGTCGTACCGCCTGTTGAAGGGCATCCTGCAGACCGCGGTCGACGACGACCTTCTGCGTACCAACCCGTGCCGTATCAAGGGCGCCGGCAAGGAGGAGGCCGACGAGCGCCCCACCGCCACTATCGCGCAGGTCTTCGACCTCGCCGACGCCATGGGCCCGCGGTGGCGCCTGATGGTCCTGCTCGGCGCCTTCGCCTCCCTCCGCCCGGAGGAACTGGCCGAGCTACGCCGTCACAGTGTCGATCTCGACGAATGCTCCCTGCGGATCACGCAGGCGTCCCCGGAACTGACGAACGGCCGTCGAGTCACAGGCGACCCCAAGTCCCGCGCGGGTAAACGCACCGTGTACCTGCCCGACTTCCTGCTCCCCGAGCTCCGCCGCCACCTCCAGTGGTTTGCCGAGAAGGAACGGGACGGCCTGATCTTCGTCGGCGAGAAGGGCGCCCCCTTCCGCCGCTCGACCTTCGGCCGCAAATGGCGCAAGGCGCGCACCAAGGTCGGCATGCCGGACAACTTCCGCTTCTACGACCTCCGCCACACCGGCAACACCCTCGCCGCCGACACCGGCGCCAAGCTGAAGGACCTCATGGTCCGCGCCGGCCAGTCCTCGGAGCGGGCCCAGCTGATCTATCAGCACTCCACGGCGAAGCACCAGCGCAAGCTGGCGCGCGGCATCGACACTGAGGTCCGCCAGCAGCTGCGCGAGTCAGCCGCCGAGCAGCGGCGAGGCACGCAGGCGTGACTTCCCTCCGCCCATCAGACCCGGCCGACGGTTCTGTCGGCCGGGCTAGGCACGTGGTGCGGTGATAGTCCCTGCAGTACCGTGCGCCCCTCGTGCCCCCTTGAGCGAGCGCCACGATTGAGATCAGCTTTCCCATGCAGACAAGTGACGGGGAGTCGCGGTCGGTAGCGACTGGCCCAGCTGGGAGGGGAAGCAATGGCGATCAAGTTGGTGTCGGTCTTACCCGCGCAGGACGAGCTGATCGACAAGGCTGTAAGCCTGGGCGATCGCTACACCAAGACGCTCGGGCTTCTCACGCCGCCCGCCTATCGCAAAGCAGCCGAGGACGGTGGTCTCCTGGTCGCCGTCGAAGCGGAGGAGGTGATCGGCTACGCGCTGTTCGGACTGCCGAAGAGGAGCGCTCACATACGCCTCGCTCATCTGTGCGTTGCGGAGGAGCAGCGCGGGCGGGGAATCGGTCGTCGGCTGGTAGAGGGCATCACGGAGCGGTATCCACAACGACTCGGGATCAAGGCCAAGTGCCGGCGGGACTATGAGCTCAGCGGGATGTGGCGGAGCCTGGGCTTCGTCCCGCATGGCGAGGTCCGAGGGCGAGGTCGTGACGAAGAGATTCTTGACGGATGGTGGCTGGACCTTGGCCATCCAGACCTGTTCACGGAGATGGAGAGCGACGCGCTCTTGGTCGTGACCGTCGACCATGGGGTGTTCGCCGATCTGCGCGGCCTCGCTGATACGGCTGACGCGGAGGAGTCCCGTGCGCTGGAAGCCGGTTGGATGACTGATCTGGTCGAGCTTGCCTACACGCCGCAGTTGTTCCATGCGCTCCGGGATGTCACGGACACGGCGGAGCGACAGCACCAGCGGGCGGCGCTCACTGGTCTGCGCAAGCTTTCACCCAGTTCTGCTGCTGTGGAGGAGAGGAGCCACGAACTGCTCCACGCTGCCATGCAGGCATTGCCGGATCTTCCCGTCGGGGCCGAACTGCAGAGCTGCCTTCAGTACATAGCCGAGACATCGTGCGCTGGACTGCAGGTCCTTGCGACGCGAGATCCGTTGCTCACTCGCCTGGCTGACGTGGCCTGGGAGGTCGCCCGGGTTCGTGTCGTGGCACCGGCCACGGTGACTCTCCACGTGGACGAGTTGCGGCAGGCCCAGGTGTACCGCCCCGCCGATCTGATGGGCACGGAGTTCAGGTCCAGTGAGGTGGCGCCAGGAGCGGAGGCCGAACTGGTCGCGTTCTTCCACCAGTCGGGCCACGACGACGGGGCGTCCTTCGCCGAGCGGCTGCGCTCTCTGAACGGGGGAACGGTTGCATGGCATCGCGAGCTGCTGCGGGACGGGGAGGGCCACCCCGTCGCCCTGTACGCGTGGGCCCTGGACGGGCGAACCCTGGTGGTGCCCGTTCTTCGCACAGCCGAGCATCGGCTGGAGGAGACCCTGGCCAGGCAACTGCTCTTCCTACTCAAGCGGCTTGGGCGGGATTGCGGTGCTGAGATCATCCGCATCAGCGATCCACACCCCTCCGAGGTGGCAAAGGCTGCTGCGGGAGATGACGGGTTCTTCGAACACGACGGCCGACTTGTCGCCCTCTTGGTGGACGTGTGCGGGACCGCCGCCGAGGTCGAGGCGGTGGCTGGTGGACTCGCTCGCGAACTGACGGTGGAGACGGCCACGCTCCGAGACGGGATGTCGGCCGAGGTGGCTGCCGTAGTGGAGAGGGCGTGGTGGCCGGCGAAAGTCATCGACTCCGAGCTGCCGTCGTTCCTAGTGCCGATCAAGCCCCGCTGGTCGACCGAGCTGTTCAATGTCCCCGCCATGCTCGTTCCACGCAGTGACGTGCTGGGCATCAGCCGGGAACACGTCTATTACCGCTCTTCCGGGCGCCGCGGGGAAAGCGTTCCCGCTCGGCTGCTCTGGTACGTCAGCGATGGCAAGTCATCGGTGGAAGGGCAGATGGTGGTGGGCAGTTCGCGGCTCGACGAGGTGGTTGTCGACACACCAGACGCCTTGTTCTCGAAATTCGAACACCTGGGCGTATATGGTCGGGCCGAGGTTCAGGAAGTCGCTGATGCCTCCGGCCGCGCTATGGCGCTGAGGTTCTCGGACACCGAGATCTTCCCCCGGCCGGTGACGCTGAAGCGATTGACCTCGCTGGCCAGGGAGCTGGGACTACCTTGGTCGTCGAACTTGCTGATCTCCCTGTCGAAGATCAGCAACGAGCTGTTCCAGGCGGTCTACCAAGAGGGGCACCGAAAGACGTGAACGATCCGGAACGCGCGATGCTGCTGTCCGTCCACCCGCGCTTCGCCACCGCGATCCTGGCCGGCAGCAAGACGGTGGAGGTCCGCCGCCAGCGCGTTGCCGCGCCTCCCGGAACGCCAGTTCTGCTCTACGCGACCTCGCCCACCATGGCCCTGGTGGGCATGGCGCGTATCGCGTCGGTCCACGTGGCCTCGCCCAGAGAGGTCTGGGCGGAGCGTGGTGCCCAGACAGGGATCACTCGGCGCGAGTACTACGCCTACATGGACGGCGCTCGTCAAGCGAGCGGTCTGACCCTGGAGGACCCGGTGTCCTTCGACGAACCAGTGACGCTCAGCGCGCTGCGTGCCGCCGGGTCCTTCCACCCTCCACAGAGCTACCGCTACTTGAAGAGCGCTGACCTGCGGCAGGTCGCAGAGGCCGGGCCTGCCGTGGGCAGCGCGCTTCGGAAGGTGCTACCGGACGCGGTGGACGCGTAGACGGGCCCAAGGCGCCGAGCGATTGATCACCCGGGTCAGGGCGCCGGTCAGCTTCCGAACACGGCTTGGTATGCAGACTGTCCCTGCTGCGCCAGCATGGTGAGGCCGGCTGTCGTGGTTGTGATCGCGCCGAGAGCCTCCTGCACGCGCAGATAGGCGGCCCTGATCCGTCCGGGCTCTGCCTGTTCGGCAGATGTGGCTTCCTCCAGCACCTCGACGTCCTGGATCAGAGCATCCTGTTGATCCGGCATGGCGCCGAGCGTCGGTGCGAACTGCCGCACCAAGGAGGCGAATTCAGCGAGCGCAGAGGCATCGAAGCCGGTGGTGTTGTTCTGCACCACGCTTTGCTGGGAGCAGCGACGATGCCGGAGGAGTTGTTGAAGGTGTAGGTGTCGCCTGCGCGCTGCTGGCGGCTCAAGTAGTCGCTCACGGTTCCTCCGGACAGTACGCAGTCGGTTCCCGAGTCAGTCACTTGGGCTTTGATCGAAGCTGTGGCGCTCGGATCCTCCGCCGCGCGGCTTACGAGCCTCCGCTGGGCGAGGTGCTCCAGTGCGCCCAGGATCTCGTCCACGGACAGGGAGTCGCCCGCGAAGTACGAACCCGGCGCCTCCACGAAGGCCATGACCTCAACGAGATTTCGGCCACGACCCGTCTCGAACAGCCAGTGCAGCAAGGCGTCGCAGGCATGGATGAAGCGTGCGACCGAGTCGGCTCGCAGCGCCCTCAACTCTCCAGCCGCCAGCAAGCCATCGTCTGCGAGGAAGACCTGGGTGTCGCGGCCTGAGAAATCCCGTGAGATCTGAACGAGCCCGTGTCGTTCCAGCTGCAGCGCCATGGTCTTGGCCTCGGCCACGGGAAGCTCTTCCGAGTCGACGAACATCGCGACGTCAGCGGCACGCCTGGCTGAAGGGTGGCCAGGTCGTCAAGCCACACGAGCAGGCGTGAGAGGTGAGGGTCCTTCTCGATGCTGGCCTGGGCCCACGATGCCGAGGGTACTTCCGGGGCGTCGACCTGGACCGGAACACGGACCGGATGCTTACGGGCCGCGCGCGCGAATTCCTTCGCAATCTCCTTCTGCATCCTCTCGATGGCCCGTCTATCGGGCTTGAACGCGGCCATGCTCGGCCTCCTGTCGTCGGTGACAACAAGAAGCCTAAAGAGCACCACTGACAACGCGGCTCCGAAGAGTCAGCAGGGCCCACGGGGGTGGTGAGAAACGGCCGTCCCCTCCCGGAACCTAGCCGGGTGCATGCGGCGGCGTGCGCACCCGCTGCGAACTGCGGATTTGCGCAGGCGACTTGCCCGTCATTTGCTCAGTCCGTGATGCAGGTCACCGAAAATGCGTCTCGCCATTCGAGACGGTCGAGCGTCCTGTCGGCCCGACCTGCGCCTGCACAGCCCGGAAGGGAGGGGTTGACCTGCACTTAGGGCACGCGGAGGGCACGCGACCCCCGAAATGGTCTAGACAACACGCAACCCCCAGATCTACGACCAGGGGGTTCATGTCGGAGCGGGTGACGAGAATCGAACTCGCGCTCTCAGCTTGGGAAGGTCTTCGCGTGTGCGGGAGATTTTGGCCATCAATCGGTCGGCTTCCTCGCCCGGGTACTCGATGTCCGCCAGGCCGTGGTCGGTGGCTTCGCCGCCGGAGGCGAACAGCGGCACGGGTGACCTATGGGTGACCACGGCCCGGTAGGTGGTGTCGTCGATATGCCGGGAGGCCTGAGCCATCCTCACGGCCAGTAGTGCTCCCCGTCGTGGCACCCGGCCCACCCCGGCGCACACCCGGCGCGACTGGCTGTCTCGGTCCGTCTGGTGGCGCTGAAAGACGCGCGTGGGCTGGTCGCCGGTTGCCGCGTCGTAGACGCGCAGCGTCTCGTACTCCTGGCGAGCCCAGATCCCCGACGGCACATCACGGCGGTAAGGGCAGCTGGTGCACCGACGCGGAGCGGGCGCGACACCAAGTCAGCCATGCGGTTTATGGCCAAGTTGATGAGGAAGCAGCGCCGGGTGCCGACGGTGATGGTCACCGACAAGCTCCGCTCCTAAGAGTCATCACGTAATGAGGCGATGTCCACCCGATGTCTGTACGGAGCCGGCGCGCCTGGGTGGCGCGTTGTCCATACAGCCGGCCGCTCCGACGTGGGCCTTGTGCCGCTCGTTCGCGGGTCGGGTCTCATTCGGGGTTGGCCTGGTACCGGGTGGTGGGGTTTTGCCGAGCAGAGGCCTGCGTCCGGAAGGATCCGGCGTGGTGGCTGCCGCGTGGGTGCGGCCCCGGGTGGGGCGGGCACCGCGCTGCGGTTGACTCGACAGGGCTTCTTGCAGCCCTTCAAACGCAGCCTCGCCAACCTCTCCAGCGTCGCTCTCGACCGCCTCGCCACACTCGTGCGCATCCGACTCAAACGACTGCAGTACCGCCCCGACGTCCTCGACGGCTTCCTCGTCGGGACCGGACTCTCCCTCGACCTCCCACCACCATCACCCTGAAGCACCAAGTCAGTAACATACGAGCGGGTGTTGACATGCAACAGCCATGGAGCTATTTTCTTGATCATGCATCCGGGCGAGTACTTGACGGCTTGTCTGCACGTCGACTTGAGGCGGCAGGCAAGTGCTATCTGTACGCCTTTCATGATCTGAGTTTGGATAGCAGTGGATCCGCTCGTGGCGCGTTGATCCACTCTCCTTCTTCACAGGTAATTCGCCTTTCAGTCGAGTCGGTCTCGATATGTACAGGCGAGCTGCGTTGACGAAGCGGTGTCACGTTGACTTCCAGCGGCACCCGTCGGTGACGACTTCACCCCTGCGGAGCTGTCTTCGCGTATCCGGGTGATTCCCATTCTTCGGCCGCCGATTCACCCACCACCATGACGGGGATTTTCATACCTCGGCTAAATCTTTTACCTGCTTCCTCTCTCCGGTTGATGCTGCGACGGCAGTTGCAGCATCGGTAACGATAGGTTACATCGACATATGGCCACGAGCAGTCGCCGTTTGTCTATCGACTGGAAACAGAGAGGCGACGAAACTGGCGGCTTCCCTGGGGTCGACAAAGGAGGTGATGTGCCGGGAAATACTGCGAGGATACATATCGATGGATTTTGGAAAGCACAGGAAGAGAGGGTGTAAGTATGAGACCGCGCATGGCACACCGCCGAATATCAAGGATCTCATGGATCCTAGTGCTCGCCCTGCTCGCGGGCGCCGTCTACGTGGGTTCGGTGTTCAAGGACTCGCCGACGTTGGCTGCGACGACACAACCGCCCAACATCGTGTTCATTCTGGCGGACGATCTCAACGAAGACGTCTTTGCCAAGGACGCCGGGCTCCAGTCGCTCCTGACCAGTCAGGGGACCAAATTCAACAAGCAGTTCGTCGAGCTTTCGCTCTGCTGCCCGTCCCGAACGTCGACGCTGCGAGGGCAGTTCGCCCACAACACGGGAATCTACACGAATGACGCCGCAACCGGCGGTGGATTCCAGACCGTGTACAACAAAGGGCTGGAAAATTCTACGATCGCAACCTGGCTCCAGAACGCCGGGTACCGGACCGCTCTTTTCGGCAAGTACCTGAACGGCTACCCCAACGGGGCACCCAGCAGCACGTACATCCCGCCAGGCTGGACCCGTTGGTTCAGCCCCAACGGCGGAAGCCCTTACTCCGAGTACAACTACGACGTCAATGACAACGGCACGACCGTCCATTACGGCAGTGCGCCGTCGGACTACGGGGTCGACGTCATCTCGAACAAGTTGACCACCTTCATTAAAAATACGACCACCAATTATCCGAACAAGCCCTTCTTCACCTACGTCACTCCGTACATTCCCCACGGGCCGGCGACTCCGCCGCCCCGTTACGACGGCATCTACGCCGGCGCCAAGGCTCCGCGGACTCCGTCGTTCAACGAGGACGACGTGAGCGACAAGCCAGCCTGGATAAAGAACAAGGCCAAGCTCACCCAGGCCCAGATAGACAACATCGACGCCCTGTACGAGAAGCGCAGGGAGTCACTCCGGTCGGTCACCGACCTTGTCCAGAACACGATCGACACCCTGCGGGCACAGGGCGTCCTCGACAACACCTACATCGTCTTCACCTCCGACAACGGTTTCCACCAGGGGCAGCACCGGCTGAACTCCGGCAAGAACACGGCCTACGAAGAAGACCTCAACGTTCCGCTTGTCATCCGTGGGCCGGGCGTTCCGGCTGGAGCGACCGTCAACAACTTCACACTCAATGTCGATTTCGCGCCGACCTTCGCCGAACTGGCCGGGGTGACGCCCCCCAGCTTCGTCGACGGCCGGTCACTCGTACCGTTCCTGAAGGGAGTCACCCCGTCGCCGTGGCGTCTGGGCTTCCTGAACGAGCACGCCGGCCCCAGCACTCTGAACACGAACACCCAGAACAACCTGTTGGAACCCCAGGATCCCGGCGATGCGCAGGCGCTGGCTTCCGGGGGAGCCCCCGTCTACGTCGGACTCAGAGCCAAGCCCAACACGCTCGGCACACACGGACCGTTGAACTACGTCGCCTACGACACGGGCGAGCATGAGCTGTACGACCTGTCCGTGGACCCTGACCAACTCAACAACTCCTACAGCAGCGCGAGCCCGACGCTCAGACAGCGGCTCGATACCTGGGTCGCCAACCTGAAGAACGCCTCCGGCCAGGCGTTGCGTAACGCGGAAGAGAATCCTCCGCAGTAGCGTGCCCTCGTCGGTGATTCGGAGGGGACAGGGATCTTCCCTGTCCCCTCTTCCACCTTCCGTTCGGCCGAGGCCGTCGACGACGAACGACGTGCAACCGGAAGATCGATAACGTGCCAGCGGAGGATTCTGCTCGACGGTCTGGCTCATCTGGCGTCTCTCCCTTGATCAGCAGATCTGTCGTTACTGACTTGGTGCTTCAGGGTGATGGTGGTGGGAGGTCGAGGGAGAGGGAACTTCCTGCCGATCAGCGTCGCCACCCGCGCACCGGTCCAGACCCGGTCCTGGTCCCAGCCGTGCGCGGCCGGCCCCTCCTCCAGGTAGGAGGCCAGCTTCTCCAGGCACCGCTGCGAAAGCTTGTACCGCTGCCCGGCCGGTCCGCGCGACGCCAGTGCCCGGCCCCACCGGCCCGCCAGATCTTCCGCCACTGGTAGGCCGACTTCGCACTGATCCGTAACCGGCCGGCCACCTCAGAAGGCCTGACCCCCTCGGCAAACAGCCTGGCGGCCTCCAACCGCACCCCCTCGCGGCGCTGACGGCCCTTCGCCGTGAGCCCCCCCATCCGCATAGCAGGGCCCTGAAGCGCAACGAGCGAGGCCCCCGGGCTGTTGATCGAGATGTCTGATGTCTCAATCACGCTGCTCAGGGGCCTCGTTGGTTGTCCATCCTGCCGCACTCGATTTGCCGCATGCACTCGTGGAGTGGGCCACCATGGTGATTGTCACTCGTGAAGGCGACCGGCGCTGCAAGCTCCGGGCTCTCAGCGCGCGATGGCGGCACTGGATGTACCTGCGCGAAGATCGCCACCGGGTTCGGGATCAGCGAGTCCACCGCCCACGCCTAGACCAGCGGTCGTCGACCTGCTCGCCGAACGTGCACCGGGCCTGCTATAGACGCTGCACGAGCACCAGCCCGACTTCGTCCTGCTCGATGGCACCCTCGCCGAGTGCCACCGGGTCGGCGACGGTTGGACCGACTGCTCCCACAAACACCGACGCCACGGCGTGAACGTGCAGGTCGTCACCGACCTCGGCGGCCGGCTGCTGTGGCTCTCGCTCGCCTTGCCGGGCTGCACTCACGACCTGACCGCCGCCCGCATCCACCGGATCACCCGGATCTGCGGGCGCCTGGGCATGCCCATCCTGGCCGATCTCGCCTACCAACGTGCTGGCCCGTGGCTGACCGCCCGCATCAAACGCAGGCCCCTGCAGGAACTCACTCCCACCGAGCAGACCGTCAACCGAGCGTTGGCCCGCACCCGCGCTCCGGTCGAGCGCGATGTCGCCGGCCTGAAGACCGGGCAGATCTTTCCGTCACGCCCGTTGCAACCCGAACCGCATGACGTCAATCGCCAACGCCATCCTCACCCTGGAGCGGCACCGCTGAAGAAGCTCAGTCATCCGCCACACAACTTGGCAACGCCCTTCTGCACCCTTCAGCGCATCAGCTGGTCCCCAACAGAGGCAGCGCTGGCCTGAGTCTCTGCCAGGTCCGTCTTCCCGGCGTCCTGGTGCATGCCGCGCCGGCAGCGACAGTCCGCAACCCGTCGGGGATATCGCTTCGAGGGGCTCCGTCATCCATGGCCGCCTTGACCATTACTCGGAGTCTCCGACCCGGCTGCACGAGAAGACAAAGCAGCGCCTCTCAGCGCACATACCTCGTCCTACCGGCATACACCCAGCAGCAAAGCCACCGTCACCCCGAAGCGAAAACCTCAAAGGTAGCCGTGGGCCGCGATACCGGCACTTCCTCGTTATCCCGTCGCACCAGCCATGTTTGCCAGGTACGCGGGCTCAACAGCTCTGGAGCAACTCGGGCATGAATCGTAAGACCTTGGCACTGCCGGCGATCGCTGGTCTGTTTAGCCCCATCCTCGCTGCCTGCAGTGGTTTCGGAAGCGGTGACGCCATCGTCGTGGGCACGACAGACCGGATTACCGTCTCCAAGCAGACTCCCGCCCCTCTCGACCCGGCGTATGCGTACGACGTGGGCAGCTGGAACGTGCTGCGCCAGACTGTGCAGACGCTGATGGTCCAGCCCCGTGGCGGCGGCGAGCCCGAGCCGGAGGCCGCCGAGAGTTGCGGTTTCACCGACGCAGGTAACGAGCGCTACGCTTGCAAGCTGCGTAGGAACTTGAAGTTCTCCAACGGCGACCCGGTGACCGCGGCCGATGTGAAGTTCTCCATCGATCGGGCCCGCGGTCTCAAGGCGGACAGTGGTGTCTTCGCTCTGCTGTCTACCATCGACCTTGTCGAGACGCAGGGCGCCGATGAAGTCATCTTCCACCTCAAGACGGCGGATGCCACGTTTCCGTTCAAGCTGTCGACGCCGGTCGCCGGCATCGTCAACCCCAGGTACTACGAGAAGGGCAAGCTGCGGAACGGATTCGCGATCGACAGTTCCGGGCCGTACACGCTGCAGGCGGAAGTAAAAAACCATGAGATGGTGAAGGCGACCTTCGTCAAGAATCCCAACTACATGGGTTTGCTGACGCCGAAGAATGACGAGGTGGAGTTGGAGCCCTTCAAGGACGCCGACACCATGGGTTCCGCCTTCGACAGGGGCGACATCAGCGTAATGACGCGCACGATGTCGCCGAACCAGATTCGCAAGCTGCAGAACAACAGCGGCAGCAATGTGAACCTGGTCGAAACGCCAGGCCTTGAGATCCGCTACCTGGGCTTCAACACCGGTGCCCCGACGGTGAAGAGCAGGTCCGTCCGTCAGGCCATGGCACAGCTCATCGACCGCAGCGCTCTCGTCTCCAAGGTGTACGGCGACCAGGCCGACGCGCTGTACTCGCTCGTCCCGGCCACCATCACGGGCCACTCCAACCCGTTCTTCGACAAGTACGGCGACCCCAGTGTGGCCAAGGCCCGCACGCTGCTGACCAAGGCGAACATCACCACTCCGGTGAAGCTGACGCTGCACTACACCACCGACCACTACGGCCCGGCCACCGCCAAGGAGTTCGAGGTCCTCAAGCAGCAGCTCAACGACAGCGGCCTGTTCGACGTCAGCATCAAGGGAACGCCCTGGGCGACGTACAGCCCGGCCGAGCGCAAGGGCCAGTACGACGTCTACGGCATGGGCTGGCTCCCGGACTTCCCCGACGCCGACAACTACCTGGCGCCATTCCTCGACAAGGACAACTTCCTCAAGTCGCCCTACTCCAACTCCCAGATCATCAACACCCTGATCCCGGAGTCCCGGCGCCAGGCCGACCGCGGCAACGCGACTAAAAGCCTCACCGCCATCCAGAACATCGTCGCCGACGACGTACCGATCCTCCCACTGTGGCAGGGCAACGAGTACGTCGTCACCCACGACGACATCACCGGCAGCGCGTACGCCATGAACTCGTCCTCCACACTGCAACTGTGGGAGCTCAGCAGCGGCCTGAGCAACTGACCGGCCGATCGGGTGTGTCAACTCAGAGGCCGCGCGGACAGGCGTGTGGTCATGGTCGGCGGTTTCGGGCGTTCGGCCCAGCGGTGAGTCGTCCATGCTCGCCGAATCAAGCTACGCACGGTGATGAATGGGTCGGCGAGATCCAAGAACGCGTCGATGACGGTGCCGGACCGCTCGTAGCGGCGGGCGAGGTGGTGAAGGGCGTTCTGCCAGGCGTGAGTGCGCTTCACGTGCCAGCGCTGACTGGCCTGGATGGGCGCGTTCTCGCCTTTGTGTGCGATGCGTCCATGCAGGCCGCGTTCGTGGAGCAGGGCATGGGTCTTGTCCGAGTCGTAGCCGGCGTCCAGGTGCACGGTGATGTCGTCGGGCAGCGGACCGAGGTCGCTAGGGCGGTCCAAGGTTGCTGACCGGGGCGGGTGAGGTCTTCGGAAGGCGCAACGTTGAGCAGCCACAGTGACCGCGCCCGCGCCGGTCACCGTCTTCGGTAAGGCGGCGGGCACGTCCCGAGTGGCCCGGCCTCACTCCGAGGACCAAAGGCACAGGCATCGGTCTGGGCCTGCCGGTCAGGCGCTGTGTGAGGTGGCGGTAGTGGCCGGCAGGGAGGGCGTGTGGGCGTGTTTGGTGGCGTACTGGTCCGCAGTGACGGTCAGGGACTGTGCGACCTGCCGCAGGTAGGAAATGAGTTTTTCGGTCTCTTCCTGGTCGCTGTCGGATGCCTGGTTGTCTTGTTCCCGCATCTGCTGCAGGATCGCCTCGGCCTGTGCGCGTGCGGCCCGCACCATGGTGCGGGCCTGTTCGCGGGCTGCGGTGACGGTCTGCTCGGCGGACTGCTGGGCGCGTGCCTGCTGCAGTACAGCGTCCACGGTAGGCACCCCCGTGGGGCCACTGCCATCGCCGATGTTGTTCGCGCGGATCCAGTCGCGGTGGCGTTGCATGTCCGTACGCAGCCGGTTGTTCTCCTCCGTCAGTGCAGTCAGAGCCGCTTCGCAGCTGCGTAGGGCGTCGTGCACGGCCTGTTCGCTGTAGCCGCGGCGGGTCAGGGGAGCGCGGGGCAAGGTCATCGACCGTAGTGTCTCGGGCGTCATCTGGTGCCCCTCCGGATGGTGTGCTCCTGTCTCGTTCACGTTTCTCCGATCACCGAGCGTCTTCGAAGTGCAGCAGGTCCTGTGAAATTCCTGCGTTCGCCAGATCGCGCACTGTCGCGGAGACCATGGTCGGCGAGCCGCAGACGTAGAAGGAGCATCCACGCCATGTGGCGGCGTGCAGGACCGGGCCGGCAAGGCTGCGGTTGTCGAAGGTGCCGGCGTGGGCGCCGACCAGCGGCGTGATTCGGAGCCACGGGTGGGCCTGTGCCAGTTGCCTCAGCGCGTGCATGTCGTACAGGCTGTGCGCGTCGCGTGCTCCGACGAACAGGTCCACCCGGCGCTGAGAACCGTGCCAGGCGATCTCTTCGACCAGGGCGCGTAGCGGGGCTAGGCCTGTGCCTCCGGCGATCAGCACCAGATCGCGGCCGTCGGACGGCTGGAGTGTGAGCCTGCGGCCGACTGGAGCTCCGAGGCGTAGTACGTCGCCTTGTCGCAGTCCGTAGACCAGGGCCGGGCTGACCAGGCCGCCGTCGACGGCGCGTACGTGGAACTCGATGGTTCCGTCGGCGCGGGCTGCGTTTGCCGGGGTGAAGGGCCGCCAGGTACTGGGCAGCATTGGGGCTTCCACCATCACGGATTGCCCGGCGAGGTACGCCATGGGCTGGTCCGGGCGTAGCGTGAGGACGGCGATGTCAAACCCGCGTTGCTCATGCCGTACCAGCTCGGCATTCCACCATGCCGGATTCACGACGCTGTCGGCCTCGGCGGCCTGAACCATGGTGCGCGCCACGAGGGTGTAGGCCTCGGTCCAGCCGCGCTGCAGTTCCGGGGTCCAGGCCTCGGCCAGGAAGTAGGCCAGCGTGGCCAGCAGCGCTTGTCCCACCGCCTCGTAGTGCTGCGCCACCACCTGGAACTTGCGGTGGTCGCGGCCCAGTTGCTGGAGGTAGGGAACGAGCTGGTCGGGATCATCCACGCCCGCGACGATCTGGCCTAGTGCGGCGACGAGCCGATCGCGCTGCGCCCCCATGGCCACCGGGAACATCGGCCGGACCTCCGGCGCGATGAGGAACAGGTAGGAGTAGAAGTACCGCGGTACCTCGTCTCCCGACTTGGCGACCAGGGCGAAGGAATCTCTCAGCGCCTGGGAATCGCTCATGTCAACTCTCCGGTGGCAGACATCAGGGGTGACTTCCAAACCACCGGGAGCTGGTCGGCAGCTCGTCGCGAGGAGCCGCTGCCGGCTGCGTCAAACGGAGGCCGCATCGCCGGCCGCGACCATGGTGTTGCTGATCACGCTGTAGACCGCCGTCCAGGACTCTTCGACGGCCGGTGTCCACGCATCTCCCGTGTAGTGGCGCAAGGCGGCGATCAGGCTGGCCCCCACGGCCGGGTAGTGCTCGGCCAGCGCGCCGTATCCCGCATGGCGCCGCCCCAGGTTCTGCAGCATGCCTATCAGAGTGTCGGTGTTCTCCAGGTTGGAAACCAGAGCGCCCAGAGCGGCCCACAGGCGGTCGCGCTGCTCGTCGAGGTGAGCGGCGAACAGGGGGCGCACGTCGGGGTGATGGGCGAACAAGTGGTCGTAAAAATACGCGGTCACCTGCGTGCCGTGGGGCTGAACAGCCGCGAAGCTGCTCCTGATGAGTGAGAGGTCTGCCGTCACGACGGCCGACACTAGCCAGAGCGCCCGGGCCGAACAAGATCGGTTCAGAGAACAAGTCGTGTCCGGAATGGAACCGATCCGTTGCGTCTTCGCCGTTGAGTTCGTTTCATTTTGAAGTTGCGGGTCACGGGACTGGCGTGACTTCGGCGTCGGTCATCTCGTTGACGATGCGCCCGGTGGTCGCTTCGACGTCAAACGTGTCCAGCAGTTCGATGTGGCTGTTGGTGTCGCCCAGTTCTTGAAGGCAGGCGACCACGCGCGTCTGCCAGGCAAGCGGCATGGACTGCATCCGCGTGCGGTGCAGCACCCGGTAGTTGCTATCTCGCCGAGAACTCCCCCAACTGATTCAGCGGCGTTCCCGTCGTCGGAGCGTACGTCTACCCCTGGCCAGGCGTACGCCCATTCCGTCTGGCCGTTGGTCGGGGCGACTTCCCGCAGCTCGTACCGGTCATCCTCGAACGCGCCGGGGATGCGCCATTCCTCCTTGCTGAGGCCCAGGAGGACCACGCCAGGCGCTGAGCCGCTGGTGGCGCGGGGGACGGAGGCCCGGATAGACCCGGCCCTCGAGTGCGGCCGCACGGTACCCGGGTGCGGAGGCGTTGGTCCCGCTCGGGTATCCGGCCCAGCAGTGCCTTGAGGACGGCCTCGAACTGAAGCGTGCCGTAGCAGAACAGCACGTTGGGGCCTTGCGAGACTCGGTCCGGGCGGCTGGAAGTCAGCGACACACAGCTCTCCATTCGTCCTCGACCATCGCGTGCACGACCGAGTCACGCCATCGGCCTGCTTTCCAGATGTGGCTACGGATGGTGCCTTCCTGGACCATGCCCGCCGCCGTCATCGTCTTCGCTGACGCCTCGTTGAGTGGGGAGCGTGCGCCCCAGATGCGATGCAGGCCAAGGTCGTCGAAGCCGAACCCTAGGAGAAGGCGAACGGTCTCGAGGCCATAGCCGACGCCGCAAGCGTCCGGGCGCAGCGCGAAGCCGAATGTGGCCGCGCGCGGCTGGTGCGGATCTATCGCGAGTCGGCCGAACCCGATCAGTTCGTTCGTTTCCCGCTCGACTACGGCGAGCGCATACTCACTGCGTGGCTTCGCTGAGGCCGATGCGATGGACCGGGCCACGATCTCGCCGACCTCCTCGCGTGTACGGGGCTCGAATGACAGGTGCTCCGTGGCCTCGGGGCTGCCGTAGATGGCGAGCACCGCGTCGACGTCGTCGATGCCGAGTTCGCGGAGTGCGAGCCGTGGGCTGGAGCGCGTGACCGGGTGCATGTTCGGGACTCTACCCGCGGGGCAAGGCCGGCCGGCTGACCGGGAAGGCCTCGATCTCGGCACGGAGGTCGCGGGCGACGACCGCTGTACGCGCGGGGCTACGCATTAGCACCTGCCGTATGCGCTGCGCCGAGACAACGATGCCGTTGTTTCGGTGCGAGGTCGGCAAGTCCAGCACAGGACGAATCGCCACCGCAGCGCCATCTACGTCGCCGCTGAAGAGGCGGATCAGCGCCAGGTCGCACTGCGATCCAGCAAGGTCTCCGAACGCCCAGTTCGGAGCGCTTGGGTCGCTGAACCCCCGCACGGCTTCTTCCGCCTGTGCCGCGAGCGGAGCGTCTCCATGGCCGAGGAGTGCCTCGGACTCCACCACGTAATAGAGCTGCTTTTCTGGGGCGTACGTGAACAGCCCACCGAGCTGGTCCAAGTCATCGGGGATGACGCGCTCACGCCGGTCGGTCGCCTCCTGGTTGGCGGCACGCACCGTCTCCTCGTCCCCCAGAACCGCAGCGGCGCGGGCCTGGAGGCCGAGCAGCCACAGCCCAACGGTTCCGCGCAAGTTGGCGGCTGTCGCGGCTCCCTGGCTCGCGTAGTGGTAGGCGTCCTCCGGCTTCTCTGCCCAATAGGCGATCAACGACTTGAGCCCGTCGGTGAGGGCGATGAGCCCAGCGTGTTCGGCCGTCCGGGCGCAGGAGGCGGCAACGCGGGTCATGGTCATGGCCTGGTACGGGGACTCCATATCGTTGAAGCCCTTGGCGACGAGGAACGACAGCACGGCCGCCTTGACGTTCAGGTCACGCAAGTGCGACAGCTGCCGGACTCTGCCGCCCTCGAGGAGGCGGAAGCACTGTTCCTGGGTCTCGAGCAGGTCGGGCCAGATCGCCGACAAGGGTTCACGCGGATACGCGGCGGCAAGGCGCCCCACTTCGTCGTCGAGGAGGCCGAGCGTGTCGTCGCCCAACACCTCGCGGTCCATGCCCAGAAGGAAGTCCTTTGCACGCTGCACAGCCATCGCGCCCGTCCTTTTCATCTCGGTGAGGTCCACGCCGGCGTCGGCGTGGAGTGCAGTTGGTGACGCGCCGGTCAGCGGAGTGAAGTTCGGTGTAGTGCTCTCGGGGACCTCGGTCCACAGGTCGCCGATGCTGTAGTCCAGCATTTCGACGAGAACCGGTCGGAAGGCCCGCTGTGGCCTCCTACCGTCGTAGAACCATCCCTCGACGGTCTTTGAAGCCGGCTCCACGTCTTTCCCTACGCCGAGCCTCTTGGCCGCTTCCCTGTAGAGCGGAAGAACGTCCTCGGGCGTTCGTACACCGCGTGCCTCGAGGATGTACCGGAAGAACAACACGGCGCTCGCCTCTCATTCGTCCGCCCTGGCATGTCACTGCCTCGACGGTAGAACGCTCTCCTCATCAAGTTGCCCCATAGAGACGGTACGTAGCAGTTCCGAGGGGTGTCCGAGGGATGTTGGAGGAGAACCGACAACATTGCACCAAACACCGAGGGCGATCTGGGGGTAGAGCTGTCTGCACATCCGTTGCAACGCTCGTAACCGCGCTCGCTGAGAGTGCGAGGTCCTGCACATTCATGGATCAGGGAGTTCCCCATGTCCCCCAGAGTTGCCGGAGCGACGACAGCCGTACGTACGCCTCGCGCGGTTCGCTGCCGCGACGCGGACGTGATGGATGAGAGATTCCACGTTGCACCACGCCGACGGGGCGAGCCGCCGCTCCCCCAGGACGCGGTCCTGATAGGCATGATGCGCCGGATCGCTGCAGCGCAGTTGAGGTACTGCGGCCTCGCGGCAATTACCGACGACGTGTTGCTGGTCGAGCGCGGGATCGTGAAGAAGCCAGAGTCCCTGAACGACGACGCCCTGCCAATGAGTACCCAGTCACCACCTATCACCGGACCAGGCACCACGGCGGGGCAGGTCGCGACCTGTGCGCACATCGTCGTCCTTGACCATGCGCAGGGAGGCCAGCTGTGACAGTCCTCGTACGCCCCGAACTACCGTCCGGGGCTGCTCCTTTGTCTGCGCTAGAACGGCGTGCGCTCGCTCTGGCTGCGCTTGGCCACAAAGGTGCAGAGATCTTAGGCACGTTAGCCAAAGAGAAGCACCGCATTCCCGCGGACGGCATGGGACCGATCTGGTCCGCAGCGGCAAAGAAACTCGGCACTGAACGCATCCGGCCGCAGGGCCGACAGCCAGAACTCGTCTTTCGCGCGCGTGTTCACGGCGTCCTAGAGCTGCCCGACCTCGTGGAAGCCGATTGGCTCCCTCCTGACGTCCTCGGCTACATCCAAGCGCTGGCCCGTGGCAGGACGCTGAAGCAGTACGCGTGGGACGACCTCCACATGGAGGTCTGGGAAGTCGAGGAGATCGCCAAGCAAGCTCGGAAGCTGCTCGGTGGAGCAACCACCCAGGCGAACTTGGTCTACCGCGCGCTGCCACAGCTGCTCAGCATCGTGCAGCCGCCCGTCGACCACGCCGCGACACGTCCGCTACCCGCTGTGCGGTCATCTCCGATCGCCGCCGGCCTCAGACTGATTTACCCAGCGACGGAATCCGCGCTGTGAGGGTTAGTCGGGTGTGGATTCGTGCCATGCTTCCCGTGCTCGGCTGGGAGGGTCCCGCTCTCCAAGCCGCCGAGGTGGTCGCCCAGCTGGTGGCCAACGGAGTGCGCCACGGCCTGCCCGATCACACGACGACGCACACACTTCTTCTACGCGCCGCCGTAGACGAGTCAGGCAATCTCCTCATCGAAGTGACCGACCTCAACCCGTCATTCCCCGACTTCGAGGCCGCACTTCGAGGAGAACGGGGCCGCGGCCTTTTGGAGATCGCACATCGGGGCGCTCAGGTTACATGGTTCCTCCACCACGAAGGACCTGGCAAAACAGTGAGCGCCCTCCTTGCCTCCAGACCGGTGGAACTGTGATCGCTACCCTCCCCTACAGCGCCTCCCCAAAACGGCTGGTTCCTCGCCTCCCAGCTTGTACGCGAACTGCGACACTACGGGTCGTCAATTTGGACGATCTTGTGTCAGCTGCCCAGACAATCGCCCGACCGTCCTATGTGCGGACCGGACCGCCGGGCGGCGCTTGATCGGCGCCGGAAGCCCTTGCGCACCGTCCACCAAAACACCGGCCTTGGGCGATCCGACGAGAAACGGAGACCAACCCCCGATAGCCTCCCGGCCCACCGGCACGCTCATGCCGGCCTCCCTCGAACACGTACGACCGAAGGAACTTCATGACCAACACGACCGTCGCGCCCGACGAGGCGACCCGCCTGCGGAACAAGGTGGTGGACGAGCTGTGCGCGGATGGCACGATCTCTTCTCCGGAAATCGAAGCGGCGATGCGTAAGGTGCTCCGCCACAAATTCACCCCCGACACGCCGCTGGATGAGGCGTACGACACGTACGCCGCCGTGATCACCAAGACGGACGAGCACGGCGTGCAGCTCAGCTCCGTCTCCGCCCCTCAAATCCAGGCCATGATGCTGGAGCAGGCCCGAGTGCGGCCTGGGATGCGGGTGCTGGAGATCGGCTCGGGCGGACTGAACGCGGCCTACCTCGCCGAACTCGTCGGCGAGGACGGTCAAGTCGTCACCGTGGACATCGACTTCGATGTCACCGAACGCGCTCGGCGGCTCCTTGACGAACACGGCTACGACAGGGTGCGCGTCGTCACCGCCGACGCAGCCGTGCAGATCCCGGACCTCGGCGAGGTCGACGTCGTCATGGTGACCGCCGGAGCCTGGGACATCTCCCCGGCCTGGACCTCGCAGCTCAAGCAGGGCGGCCGGCTCGTGGTTCCGCTGCGGATGCGGGGCCTGACCCGGTCGGTCGCCTTCACCCAGGTTACAGGCGAGCACGACGACTACCTGGAGAGCGAGTCGGCGCGGATCTGCGGCTTCGTCCCGATGCAGGGCTCGACCGCCCACCGGGAAGAGCTCCTGCTGGTCAACGGCACCCCGGAGATCGGCCTGCGGTTCGATGACGGCCTGCCGGCCAACCCGCACCGGCTGGACAACGCCATCACGACACCGCGTCACGAGCAGTGGACCGGTGTCACCATCGGCCTCCAGGAACTCCTCGACACCCTCCAGATGACGATGGCGATTAGCCTGCCGGGCTTCTGCACGATGGCCGTCGACGAAGACCTGGACACAGGCCTGGTGGCCCCCTCGAACAAGCGGTTTGCCCTCGCTGCCGTCGAGGACGACACATTCGCCTACCTCGTCACCCGCCGCACCAAGGACAACAAGCACGTCGAGTACGGCGTGCACGCTCTCGGCCCCAAAAGGAAGCAACTCGCCGACAAGATCACCGACGTGCTGCGCGACTGGGAGTCCAAAAGGCGCGGCGGTCCCAGCCCGGTCATCCGGGTCTATCCGGCCAGCACCCCCGACGACCAGATCCGCGCCGACCGGGTCATCGACAAGGTGCACAGCCGGATCTCGCTCTCCTGGCCCTCTGCGTAAAGCCGGGAGTCAGGCCGTCCCGCACCACTCGAAGAAGAGGAAGGGCAACATCATGACGAGCGCCACTGTGACCCCAGCCACGCCGCTGGTGGGCCTGGACGACGATGACTTCGCGCCCCTGGACGTGAAGGTCGTCGTCGCGGAGGACCCGCACGGCAAGCTCATGTGCACCACGGGCGACGGCTGCGGCACCACCTGCGCGACCGGTTCCTCCGCCTGCAACTCCTTCGTGGAGGACCCGGCCTGATCCAGGTCAGCCCTCGCTGGTAGGCCGGACGAAGCGCTGCGCCCGGCCCACCAGCCGCCTCCCTCCTCCCGCGCGCCGCCTGAAGGAAGGGCCTCATGGCTTCCCGAGCAGTCGCCGATTACCAGTGGCAGGGTGCCGCGATGCTGCGCGCCACCACCAGCCCCGGACCGGCAGACGTACCCCACATTCTCAACCTGGACGACGCGGCCGTCACTCGCGGATGGCTGGAGCTCATCTGGCAACGCGAAGACTTCCACAGCGCGCTGGACCTGGCCACACCCGTCCTCTCCGACGCCATCGAAGCCGTCGTCCGCGGTCGGCAGACTGAGCTCCGGCATGTTCGCCGCACCGCGCTGGCGACGGTCTCCTACCTCCTACGGTGGCAGCACCGCCCGACCCCGTTCGGTCTGTTCGCCGGCACCGCCCCCGTATCCGTCGGGCCGCAGGCGAGCGTGCGATGGCGTGACAAGCACCGCGCGACGATCCGACCGGACGCCGAGTGGGCCACCGACATGGTCCTGCGCCTCCAGCGCAGCCCCGCGTTGCTGAAACGGTTACCGCTCATCGCCAACAACGCCGCTCACACACGCGGTGACCGGCTTGTAGCGCCGGGGCCGCCCTCCGACGGCCACACCCTCCTCCTGGCCCCGGTCGAGATATCCGTCCGCAACGCCCGGCCGGTCGCCGTCGCGATGAACGCGGCCCGCGCCCCCATTCCCTACGGCGACCTCCATGTCTACCTGAGCGAAAGCTTCCCGCAGGCCACCTCGGAGAAGATCGACGCGCTCCTCACCGGCCTCATCGAGCAGCAGTTCCTCATCACCAGTCTGTGGGCGCCCGCAACCACCGTGGACCCCTTCCAGCACCTGTGCCGCGAACTGGACCGGTACCAGGCGGACAGCGTCCCCGAGGTGCGGGACCTGGTCCAGGCGCTGTACGCGGTGCGCGAGGACGTGTCCTCCCACGAGCCGACGCTCTGCGACACCAGCGTCAGCGCGATCGCCGCGCGGATGCGCGCCCTCACCACTGTCACCTCGACACCGCTGCTTGTTGACACCGTCCTCGACTGCGAAGTGCAGCTGCCGCAGGCCGTGATCGCGGAAGTGCAAGCAGCCGTCACGGCCCTGTACCGGACCACCCCTCAGCCCTACGGCTACCAGCACTGGCGCGACTACCACCGCCGGTTCCGTTCCCGGTACGGTGTCGGCGCCCTGGTGCCGGTGATGGATCTGGTCTCCGACAGCGGCCTGAGCCTGCCCGCCGGCTATGTCGGCTCCGAACGTGGTGCCGCGCCGAAGCTGCTCACCGATCGCGACGAACTGCTCCTCGCCCTGGTGCAGGAAGTCCTCATGAACGGACGCGATGAACTCCGGCTGACGGACGCGACGCTCAACGCCCTTGAGAAAGCCGCCGGAAGTGACGAGCGGCTGTTCGTGCCCCGAGTGGAGGCAGCCTTCGAAGTCCACTCCCCCAGCACCACGGCTCTAGCGCGCGGCTTCTTCGACGTGCTGCTGACCGCGGTGCCGCGGCCAGGTAGCAGCATGGCTGGCCGGTTCGCCCATGTCCTGCCGCCCGACCAGCAGGAAGCCCTCGCCGCCTCATACCACAGCGTCCCGGGCGTCCTTCCCACACAGCTCGTATTTCCGCCGCGACGCCGCCGCAGCGAGAACGTCACCCGTACACAGCGGTTACTGCCGAACATCATCGAGCTGTCCGGCCACCGGGAGGCCGACGAGACGACGATCCAGCTCGCCGACATCGCCGTCACCGCGGACTCACGCAGCTTCCACCTCGTTCAGCTCTCCACCGGCCAACGCATCGACGTACGGGTCCTACACGCCCTGGAAGGCGGGACCCAAACCCCGCCGCTGGCCCGCTTCCTCGCCGAGGTGGCCCACGCACGGTACGCCGCCTACAAGCCCTTCGACTTCGGCGGCGGCTCCCGGCTCCCGTTCCTGCCACGGGTACGCTACCGCCACACCGTCCTCACCCAGGCCCGATGGCTACTGATGGCCGACGACCTGCCCGGCCGCAAAACCCCGACCGAGCAGTGGGAACACGCCCTCGACGCCTGGCGGAACCGACTCCGGGTCCCGATACAGGTCGCCATGATCGAGTACGACCAGCGCCTCCCCCTCGACCTGTCTCACCCGGTCCATCGCCGGGTACTGCGCGCACACCTCGACAGCACCCGGCGCCTGGAACTGCGCGAAGTCCCCGACGGCGACGCCCACGGCTGGATCGGGCGAGCACACGAGATATGGCTTTCCCTCGGCCGGTCCCAGCCCGAGACCGCCGACGCGTCCCAGCCGCGCGCCGCCACACCACCCGCCGGACGCCATCTCCCCGGCGCCGGCAGCGTCCTTCACGCACAGCTCCACGCCCACCCGCGCCGCTACGACGAGATCCTGAGTCGGCACCTGCCCCGCCTGCTCGCCGCGTTCGGCGAGATCCCGCCAGCCTGGTGGTTCACCCGGTACCGGCAGATGGCTCGCCCAGACGCCGACCAGCACCTCGACTTCACGCTGCACTTACCGCCGGGCGCGTACGGGACCGCAGCCCAGCACATCCGTACCTGGGCGGACGGTCTGCACGGGCTCGGTCTGGCGTCTGGGCTCGTCTTGGCTCCCTACCAACCGCAGACCGGGCGCTTCGGCGGCCCGACGGCCATGGACGCCGCGCACCAGGTCTTCGCGGCCGACTCCGCCGCCGCCCTCGCACAGATCCAGCTCGCCGAGCGCACGACGCCTTCGCCCCGCAGGCCCTCGCCGCGGCCAGCGCCCTGAACCTTGTCACCCACCTCGCACCCAGCACCACCGAGGCCGAGACGTGGCTGGTGGACAACCTCCCCCAGGGCACCGGGCGGCTGGACCGGGCTCTGCGAAACCAGGTGCTCGAACTCACCGCACCTGAAGGCGCCTCCGTGCTCGCAGCCCTTCCCGGCGGCTCCCTGGCCACCGAAACATGGCAGGCCCGCGCCGCTGCCCTAAGAGCTATCACGTAATGCGGACCGGGACGTGCTTCCCGCGAGGGATACTTGGTTTACCGGATGTCGAGCTTGAGGTTGTGGAGTGCGGCGACGCCGGCGAGGGTGTGGTTGATGACCTCGCCGCGGCGCCTGCATTGGCGGAGGATCTGGTGGTCTTTGAGCCGGGCGATGGTGTGTTCTGCGACGGCACGGCGCCTACGGAATCGGCGGTGGTTGCGGTCTTTGATGATGCGGCCGTCGGGCCCGCGGCGAGGTGTCCGGACACGGTCGCATCCGCGGTAGCCGCCGTCACCGGACAACCGGCGATGGTCGCTCGGCAGCGTCTTGTGGAGGGTTTCACGGAAGACGACTACATCGTTGCGGTTGCCCGGCCACGCCTTCCCGACGGCGACGATGCGGCGGTCCCGTGCCCGGCAGACGATCTGCACATTCATACTCCGCCGGTAATTTTTGCTCTTCGCAGTGTGCTGCTGGTCGTGGACGGGGATGAGGGTGCCGTCGACGACCCACAATTCTCGCCGGTCGGTGGGCGGTGGTCCGAGGAGTTCGGCGAGCGGTCCTGCGAGCCGGATCATGACTCGGTGGGCAGCCGCGTGGGATATGCCGAACAGGGATCCGAGTTGTTGCATGGTGAGGTTGGTCCGGTAGGCGAGGACGACGAGTAGCACCCGGTCGGTGTACGGCAGCGCCCAGGGCCGGCCCCGGCCCAAGTCCGGTGCGAGTTCCCACAGCCGCCCGACGAGGTTCTGCAGAGACCGAAGTTCCGTCGCATCGCGGGGCGTTGTCAGTGGGGTCTTGTAGCTTTGGTGTTGGTTGCCGCACTGACGAAGTCACGGACAGGTTGCGGTTGTTGCTACGTCAAAAAGGGGGGTGGGCCGTCAATGAACGCAGAGCTGTCCGAACCCGTGCCCGCCTCCGACGACGCACCGCCTGCCGCCCGCCGGTTCCGTGGCAAGAACAAGAAGAAGCGCTGGTCGCGGGACGCGGACACTGAGCTTGCGGTGATCCGCCTCCCGCTCGATGTCCACGACCCCGCCACCCGGCACCGGACCGAGAACCTGTTCTCGGCGATGTGGTCCGTGAAACGCGCCCTGCAGCGGGATGCCCGGGACGCGGTCGACGCGTACTGGGCCGGCGATGTCCGCCGCGAGACGGACGCGAAAGCGTGGCGGCTGGAGCTCGGGCTGTCCCGGGAGGGCATGGAACGGCGCGCCTACCGGCACATGGAAAACTCCCAGCATCTCGCCCATCACGTCACCAAAGCGCTGGTGATGCACCAGGCGGACGAGGTCTTCGAAACCTCGGTGAGCCGGCACCTGTTCCCGGACTCTTCCGGCCGCAGGCACGGCCAGCCGAAGACTGGCCTCTGGTGGGACTACACCCGGATCCCCGGTCGTGCCCGCTCCCACACCACTGCCCGCAAGTGGGAGACGTTCCGGCTGCACGGGACCCTGGCCGGGCACCTCGATGCCTACCGGCACCGCAGCCTTGACCCTGCGGTCACCACCCCGGAACAGGCCGCCGCGTTTTTCGCAGGTGTTGCGTTGCTCGAGCAGCCGCGGCACCTTCCTGCACCCGCGCGTCCGACGGGACGCGTCGAGACGGGCGAAGGGAGGGCGAAGAAGACCCCGAAGACGCGGGCCGCGGCCTGGTGGGATCACACCGGACCTCTGGCCGTCGTCTTCACCGGTGGTGCGGCTTCGCGCCGCGGTGATCTGGTCCTGCCCGTCCGCCTGCCCTCGGGGTCGGGCCGCTGGCCTCGCCTGCTGCACTTCCTGAACAACCCCGACACCTGGCACAAGATCGACCTGGTGCGTCGCCGGGACAGCTCCGCGCCGGGCGGATGGGCGTATGAAGCCCACCTGATGGTCCTGACCGGCGGCTACGCGTCCCCGGCGACGAAAGCCCGCCGCCAGGCGGCGGCCGCACTCGAGCGGGTCGCAGGGATCGACGGCAACGTCTCCAACCTCTCCATCGTCTCCTTCCCCAACACCTTCGACCCCGCCGACGGCGACATCGAAGCAACCCGGATAGCGCCATCCGACGAGGAACTTGCCGCGCGGGCGAAAGCCCGCCGCAAGGAACGCGGCCGCACGCGTGCTCTCGACCGCTCCCGGCGAGCCTCCAACCCTGGCCAGTACCGGCCGTCGAAACGCCAGCAGGCCCGCGCCGACCGCCGCCAGACTGCAGGCCTGCTCGCACGCACCGTTCTGGTGCCCGGCGGGGCGCGGGCAGCGAACAAGGCCCAGGTGCCCAAGCAGGCGTACCGCCGCGACAGCCTGTCGGCCGGCTACCGGCTCAACCGGGCCCGGCTCGCCGAAGCCGCCGCCACCGCCGCCGCGGCCAAAGACCACCGTGCGAGACGGATAGCCGAAAAGATCGTCACCGCCCACGGCGCGAATGTGGTTGTCGAGGATTGTGACATTCGGACCTGGTTCCGCAGGTGGGGCAAAGCACTGCAGGCCACCACCCCCGGACGGCTCATCACTGCCATCGGCCGGGAGTGCGAGAAGACCGGCGGGCGGATGCTCCGGGCCTCCACCTTCACGACCAAACTCTCCCAGACCTGCTTCTGCGGCGAGAAGGTCGCCAAAACCCTCGCCGACCGCATCCACATGTGCCCCGCGTGCGGGCTCGTCGGCGAGCGGGACAAAGTCTCCGGCGCCCTCTGCGCCCACGTCCGCCTCACCGACCCCGACGACCCCAGCACCGCGCGCCTGGACATCGTCCAGGCGCAACATACACAGATCTTGTTCCATGAAGGGCTGCAAGAAGCCCTGTCGAGTCAACCGCAGCGCGGTGCCCGCCCCACCCGGGGCCGCACCCACGCGGCAGCCACCACGCCGGATCCTT
>NZ_JBWKFL010000069.1:0-30387 GCF_056434305.1 Streptomyces sp. NPDC044061
TACACAAGCAGCGAATTCCGATGCGAGGTAAGGAAGTTGAACCTGCGGCAGAGCATGGGAAGAACCGGCATATGCTATGATAACGCCGCAGCCGAGAGCTTCTTCGGACTGCTAAAAGCGGAGATCGGCACCACCATCTGGGAGAGCCGCGAGGCCGCCCGGGCCGATGTCTTCCGCTTCATCGAAGTCGAGTACAACCGGACCAGGCTCCGCAAACACCCCGAGTTCGGGTACCTCACCCCACTCGAAACCCGAGCCAGGCTGCAGCACGACTTCACCCCCGCAGTGTAAGCAACCGCTGTCCAAGATCAGGGGGGAACTTCAGTGTCAGCGGGGCATCTTAGGTAGACAGCGTCGGTCAATACGGCAGGGGACGTCCCCATGCCCGCACAGGACGAACCGGACGCCCGCGGCTCTGCCTGCACCACGGCACGGTGGCCCACGCACGCCAGCCCAACACTCGCGGTCGCAGGCCTCAGGCTGCTTCCAGGTGAGACGAGACGCGGATGCCACCGGTGAGGATGGATCGTGGGCGAGGATCGCTCGCTGGACCTGGCAAAGGGTGGGGGATGGCTGGCTCCCGAGCTCGTCGTCGAGGGGGCACATCCGGCGAAAGAGGTCGAGGGCGTCGGCTTGCCGTCCCGAGCAGTACAGGGCGGATAATCAGCGGCTCGCAGAAATGCTCGCGCAGTGGATGGTTGGAGTGCGTCTCGGATGGATCTGCGAGGATCGCGGCGTATGCCGACCAAGCCGCGGCTCGGCGTCCAAGCGCAGTTCCATGGCCCGCACTCGGTACTCCTCGTAGCGGGCCGCTGCCAGCTAGCACAGCATCTCGCTAGAGCAGCTGCCGAAGACAGGGCCGCGCCACAGTGCCAGTGCGTCGCCGAGCAGCTGCGCAGTACGCGGAGCGTTCCGAGGCAAGGCGGACTGGGCAGGATGTACGGTCGGGGCGAACTCGGGCGCGTCTACCTCGACGTCCGTCACGAGTAGCCGGTAGCCGGTCGTATGGAGGGTCACCGGGGGTCGGAATCCAGTTCCCTGAGCGTCTCTGACTTAGACCGACCGGCAAATGGATCACTTGAGTCGGCGTGTGGTGGGACGGTTGTCCCATCGGTAGCGGGTGGTGGCTCGGCGGATCAGTATGCGGAGCGTGACGAGTGCGGCTGCCAGGTGGAGGTAGAACTCCACGACCGTTCCGTTCTTCTCGGTACAGCGCCGCAGCTCGCCGTAGCCGTTCATCCACGAGTGGGTCCGCTCCACAGTCCACCGTTTGCCGGCCTGGATCGGGGCGGGTAAGCCCTTGCGGGCGATCTCGCCGGTGAAGCCCAACTCCTCCAAGAGAGCTCGGGATTTGGCGTTGTCGTAGCCCCGGTCGAGGTTGACGTTCACGTCGTCGGGCAGGGGGCCGACCTGCCACATGGCTGCCTGGAGGGTTGGCTCGAGCAGGGGCGAGTCGTGGCGGTTGGCCCCGGCCGCGACCAGGCCGAGGGGGACGCCGTGGGTGTCGGTGGCGATCGAGCGTTTCAGCCCGTGTTTCCCGCGGTCCACCGGGGACGGGCCTGCGTGCTCGCCGCCGCACGGGGCCTTGGTGATACAGCCGTCCACCGATATCTCAGACAGTTCCAGGCCGATCACGCGGTCGTACGCCTGAAGAGCGAGAAGGTGGACGGCCTCGGAAACCCCCTGTTCCGCCCACTCTTTCACGCGCCGGCGGATGGTTCGGTCGGAGCATCCAGGAGTGGAGATCCGCTCATAGCCCGAGCCGTGGACCAGGGCGAGCACCACATGCTCGAACACGATCCGGTCCGGCACCCGCCGGCGATGGCAACCCAGCGGATGGTTCCTGGAGAACTCTTCCCGGACGGGCAGGAGCGCGGCGAACTGGTCCCAGAGGGGGTCGAGCAGGCAAGATGGCAGCGCGGGCACGGTTGTCCTTCGCGGTCACAGAGCGTCGAGAACTCCATGATCACGTAGACCCGTGCCCGCTCTGCTGCCCACCCGCCTCTCCGACCCCATTTGCCGGTCGGTCTTATTGAATCGACTGCAGGCAGCAGCGTGCTCGTCATGTCCGCCACCAGGTCGGCGCACCAGCCGACGCGTTCCACCAGAGCGGCACCGGTGAGGACTTCGCCGCTCTTCTCATCCACGCCCGACCGGATCAGGGTATGGGCGCAGGCAGTACGAGCCCTCTCGCCGTCGGCGAGCGGCAGCTTCCGGCTCACGCGGCACGGTCCCGGTCATGGCACTGGCCGGACTCGGCCAGCAGCCGGCGGCGGTTCTCCGCACTGCGCATCCCGTACAAGCGGCCCGCGAACGTCGTCACCAAAGAGACGAAGTCTTCGAGGAGTTCGTCCCGGCCGCCGAGCTTCTTCGGGTGCAGCACCTCCACGGTAACCCCGTACACGGCGAACAGCCGCTTGAGCCAGCCCACACCGAACCGGGCCAACCGGTCCTCATGCGTGACACGCACCACCGTCACCGTGCCGTCCGACACCATCGCCAACACCCGGTTCAGGCCAGGGCGGTTCTCCTTCAAGCCCGAGCCACGATCCCTGACGACCTTGACGATCTCCCCCCTGGAGGTGGCCCGCAACTCGGCCTCCTGGGCTTCCAGCAAGGACTCCTGCCCGGACGAGCCGGACACACGCACATACAGCAACTCTAGACGCCCACGCGCAGTTGAGGAGTCACTGCCGCGCTTCATGCTTTCCACATCCACCGAGGAGAACCGGCGCTCACGCCCCACCCACGCGAACGGGATCTTGCCGTCCAACGCCCACTGACGCAGCGTCATCGGGTGTATCCCGAGACGTTGCGCAGCCTTGGACATCCGCAGCAACTCCATGCACACAACCATACATGCGCAACGCCAGGGATAGCTAATGAAGTTGGTGAGCCTGCGGCGCCGCCTGCAGATGTGTGCTTGGAGGGTGTGGGCGGGTGGTCCGGAGCCGTACGCTGCCACATCTCCTCGGTCAAGCTCTCAACCGACACCGGCTGTCCCTCAGCGGCCAGCAGCGCATGCAGCAACGTGCGCTGCCGTGGGAACGTCGGCGGCGTCAACGGACGTGAGCATCGTGAGTGCGCCGAGAACCGAGAACCTCAGCATCTGGGCTTGGCAGGGACTGTCCTGCCATGGCACCGGCGTCCTTGTTTCAACTCGCCATGCGCATGGCGCCGCTTGCCAGTTCGCATCGCGCGCTCAAACGTGCCGCACACGCAAGGGCTGCCGAAGCGTATTCGCGCCGGTTACGCTCCATTTGGGGGCGCAGGCCCATGACCACGAGCGAGCCGTAGACCGTGGATCCTCGCCACAGAGGGACACCGAGCATCTTCCAGTCGGGCAAGGGGGATTGGGTCATCACGTACCCCTCAGAGCGGATTTCCCGCATCAGGTGGCTCTGCGGAGCTCCGTCGAGATGAGCCAGTATGGCCAGACCAGCAGCGTCGCCGGTGAGGGGCGAGTACCGCAGGGCGACTTTGATGTCGGCATCGGCATGGTTGAAGGCGCTCTGGAAGTCGCCGCGGCTGCCGTAGGTGTGGTCGAGCATGAGCCGGCCCGGGGTGTCATCGATCAAGACAGCGCAGAACGCCATAGCCACTTGTGCGGTCTGCCTCTGCAGCACAGTGGTCTCACGGTCGAGTGCGCTCTCCTGTGGCAGATTGAGGTGCACACTTGCGTCCGGGCGGTGGTTGGCCACATCGGTTGCGATGCCGTAGCGACCCGGGTGCCGGTACGTCAGGTGTTTCGATTCCACACCCGCACGCAGGATGCGGTGCGCGGTCGACTTCGTGACCCCCGATGCGTCGATGATGCGCCGGAGTGGGTGCAGTCCAGGCCCCATGCTGTTCAGGGTTTGGAGTACGAGGTACACGCGCGCGTGTGCCGTCATGCCGTCATCCACAGTGCCGGCAGTCCCCGCAACGTCGGAGTCGATCACTGAGGTCCCTTCTCGTAGTCGCTTGGCGGAGTTGTATCCCGTGACACGGGTCCGCCACACCCATCTCTACCGCCGAACGAGGAAATTGAGGAGGAACCTCTGTTTCCAGGAAGAGCCCCTTCCACCCAGCCGACACCGCATCTACAACAACAACGGGCCACAGGAGCAAGCACAGATTGCCGCAGGTCAAGGCATCAGGCCGCAGCTGAGGGTGAGGCCAGGGCCAATGACACACTTCCTCTGCCCAACGGATCCCGCCACGGGAGATTCTCAGCTGCCTCTCACAGGCATCAGCGCGCTGATCTGCGCAGACACGAGCGCATCCCGCGCCATGGACCACGTCCCGCCAGCAGCCATCGTGAAATGACCTCCCGTCCCGCTACCTGGCACCACACCCACGCACGTGACCGATGCCAGGGACAAGCGACAGGCGGCCATCGCCCCGCCACAGCGTGACAGGAAGGGTGTTCGAGGACTCCAGTCGTGCCTGCACGTGCACCCCTTGAACACCCACGCGCCCGAGGCGACGATGACATGCCGATCGGGGCACCTGGTCATTCTCGGCAGCGGACCGCAGGTTGAGCAGGAGCACGCACTGAAGCGCCTGGCGCAGGTGAGCCGCTGCTCCACATTGACAACGAAGCGTCCGGATGACGAGGAAGGTACCTGTCAGGCGCGCGCGAGCGGCCCACCCGCAGGACCTGCACTGAGTCCTTGAGGCAGCGCAGAAAGTTCTCCTTCGAGCGCCATTTCGCCGACGTACTCCACACTTCCATCCAGCCCCCGCCGGGCAGCTGCCGTGGTGCGGCATGAATTCGGGCTTCCGGAACCGTCTGAAGCCACCCTTGAAACATGCTGCGGCACCACACGGCTGAGATCCTGGGCAGCGACGGCCCCGACGACAGAGGAGCCCTCCACACAGTCAGCGATCAGGCCCTCCAAGCCGCTCACCAGGTCGGTTTCCACCTCGTGTGCAAAGCCGGCAGCAGGCGCCGCGAAGCGCCGGTTCTCCGCCGCTGAATCCCGAGGACCTCGCCGAACCGATCCGGCATCCCAGCCTCAGCATGGTCCGCGCCAGTGCCTTGCTGGCCCTTGTTGGAGCCATCCGTTGGAAGATGCCTACTGCTGCGCAGACTCGAGTCCCCTCTCCAACCGTCACCTGCCATGCACTGCCCCGGCTCGTCTTCAACGAGGGAGGAATCGCGCCACCGGAGGGCTCCAGGACCACCCCATCTACGACGCGGGACGGGCCCAATCCTCGACGAGGCAAGAGAGTCCCGGCAGGGCACCGAACTCGTCAACTGGCCAGACGGGAGCCGATCAGCCCGACTCGCTCCACTCTGGAGATCAGAGAGGCAGAAGCTGTTCAGGCCCGTGGCGGGCGCACACCGGCTCCGGGGAGTCCGTGTTGGAACGGCTGACTGTCACGGTGCTGCCTTGTCTGCCGGCGACGCTGTTCGGCGGCGGCGAGAATAGTGCTCCGTTCTGCTTTACGACGCAGCTCGGCCATGGCAGCAGGCGAGGCGACACGTGCATCGACGTCACTGGCATCCAGGCCAAGAGACTCCGCCGCAAGTCGCATCTCGGCCAGTTGGGCAGGGTTCATGGAAAGTAGCCGTTGCAAGGCGTTCTCCGGGCGGTCCTGGCTTGCTGGCGCCATGCGCGCCACACGTCCGGCCAGGTTGACGATCTGGTCTTTGACAGTCTCTGCTGCGCGCCTGCCCACGCCGTGGGCTGCAGCCGAACCCGGTGTGAGGACGGCCATGACGCGCGACAGGCGGTAGTGCAGGGTCTCGTACAGCTGAGTACCGTCAACGCCAGGTATCTTGCCTGCCTCAGCTTCCAACCAGTTGGCCGCGACGCGGTCAACGGTGTTACGGCCCTGTTGGTCGTCTATCGCTGCCAGGTCGATGTAGTCGCGAGGGTCGCCTCGCATCTGGACCTGCTGCAACGTCCTCAGCAGCAGGGTGGGAAGTGTGCTCACTGCGAGGCCGTCGATGTACTGAGTCCGCGGGTTGGTGTACTCGGGCATCCTGGTCGTGGTCACCTGGATCGGTCTTGCGAGAGCCCGTCCAGTAACCGTCAGACACCGTGACATCGGGCCCGATGAGAGCTCTGGTTCGCTGGGAACGGTCTCCCATCCGGAGTGCTGCAGTGCGCCAGCGATCCGTTCGATAACCCGATCAGCATCGTGTCTTTGCGGCGTGGTCAGATTCACGTTCCCCAGCCGGGCCGGCCTCCCGGTCTCGTCCTGCAGCAGCCGCCGGCGCAAGGCCCCGTGAAGGGAGAGAGCAACACTTCCGGTTACTTGGAATGCGATGCCCATCTCCTGCGCTGTCGCCGCCATAGCCCGTGCGGCCACAGCGCGAGCGGCGGCAGAGTCGGCAGTCAAGGTCTGCTCACGGACGGAGTTCCGGGAAGCGCTGCTCCCAGACCGAGACGACTGCCGGATGGACTTCCTTCATAAGGAGCGTCCAAACGTCGCGGAGACGAGTTCGGTCCAGCAGCGCTCGCTGTTCATCGCGTGTGCCAGTCGTGAGGACGCGCTGGTAAAGCATGACGAGCTGCTCCTGGTGGTTCAACGCGATCTGAGAGGGCAGCCCTTCCCTCCACTTCACGGGAACGTCGATGAAGTTGGCACTCCGGCTCAGTTCATCTAGATCGGCAATGACCTGGAAGGGAAAGGACAGGAACCAGTCCGGCACCCCCGGCTGGGACAGCGCCGTCACAATGTCGTGGTCAACCTTGCCGGAGTCGCGCAAGTCCTCCACCAACTCCGCGCGCGTCGCGTCCGCGCCGCTCAGATCGAGATCGATTTCTGTCATCGGCGACAACTCCTTGACTGCGTAGTGACCTTGTGCGCACCTGCCTCCAGCACTCTAGGTGACGGAGAACCTGCCGCGCTGAACGCTCAGTCGGGATCGATCAGGCCGCGGAACTTCGACACCACTCACGTTCCGCGAGCCGGGAGCCGTGACTGGCAAGCCGCGGCCAAGGTCGGCGCGCGGAGCTACGGAGAAGGTGCGGCGGCGTGCGCGGTCGTGCTCGGCGAGCTGGCGCGGCCTTGCTGCGCGTGGGCAGCTGGAGGCGCCGATCGCTCGCACCTACCCGCTGGAACAGGTGCGAGACGCCTTCCGCGAACTGGAACAGCAGGACACCCACGGCAAGATCGTGCTTTGGCCCTAGCCGCGGCCGGCGAGGCGACCATCGAGTAGGCATCCCCGAACATCAACGCATCGTCACCGCTGGCGGTCAGACGGCTCCGCTATCAGGTGGCCACCAGTGGGGAACTACAACTGGCCATTGATAGTCACGCGGGTGCCTCAGGTGGACGCCGCGTGGTGATTTTCTCCTCGATTCCGGCCTTGGTGCGAGAGAAGGCATGCTCGAGATCCACCCCGTAGAGGTGGGCCAGGACGATGACAGACCATAGGCAGTCGGCCAGTTCGTGCTCCAGTGCAGCCCGGCCACCCGGCATGTCTTGGGTGCCCTCCTCGGCCATGACGAGCTTGGTCAGATCTCCGACATCCCCCATGAAGCCGAGCATGAAGTCGGTGCGCGTCCAGGTGCGGACCCGCGCGCGCTGGTTCTGCCGGTCGTACAGTCTGTGAATGCGAAGTGCTTGATGCTTTAGCTCGTCGAGGTCCATATCGACTGTGTCCCTTCTGTGTATCTGCAGGGGGAGGCCAGCCACCGCGCCGCAACGAGCATGCCCGTGATCGAGGGCGGACCAGGCCGGGGCGGCACGAGCGGGAGATCTGCAGTCGGTTCACATACCGGTGGGGTCAGGAAGTGGAAACCGAGGCTGCCGAACCGGCGTCCGCGAGTGATCGTCCACAGATCTCCCGTGCACACTGGGCAAGTTGAGTCCATCAGTGTGCCATCGCTGCGATGATCGCCAGGACGCTGTTGACGGCTCTGGCGTGGCCCTCGGCCGTGTGCGCCGAGTGCGGGGGCGTCACAGGGCCGGGCTACGAAACTGCTGCTCAGGGGTGTCCGAGGGTGCGGATGATGGGACTGACGCGTCGGTTGAGACGGGCGTGGGCGCCTGACTCGGCTGAGGCGTCGGGTCATAGGAAGGCGAGTCCCCGGAAGCTGTTGCGGACGTCCGTCAGGGGCTGGCGGTCCCGGGTGTAGTAGAGCTTGTTGGTCAGCAGGAGCGCCCAGCGGCCCTGCTGAGGGGAGATCCACATGCCGGTGCCGGTGAACCCGTAGTGGACCCAGACGTCCTGCCCGGTGGTGGTGCCGGGGGCCGGGTGCCAGAACAGACCGCGTTCGGGCTGGAGGTGGCCGGTCTGGATCGTCAGGGAGTGGGCGGTCCACTCGCTGCCGAAGCCGGCCCCGGGAGAAGCGATCGTGGGGTCCAACATGTGCCGCAGGAAGACGGCGAGGTCGTCGGCGACGGTGAAGGTGCCGGCGATGCCGCAGACCCCGCCGAGGAGGCGGGCGGAGAAGTCGTGGGCGACGCCCTTGAGATGGGTGTCGGTGTCCTGGTCGAGCTCCGTCGGGGCACACTTCGCGGCGAGGCCGGCGGGCAGTGGGCCGAAGCGGGTGGTGTCCATGCCCAGCGGGCGCCAGGTCCGCTCGGCCGCGACCTGGTCCAGGGGCGTCCCGGAAAGATGTTCGGCGAGGTAGCCGAGGATAAGGGCGGCGCGGTCGGTGTACTCCACGGCCTCGCCCGGCGGCCGGTGCAGGGCATCGTGCAGGACGCCGTCGCGGATGGCCTGCGGGTCGGTGCCGTACAGGTTCTTCAACTGGGCTCGCAGCGGGACGCCCGCGGTGTGGGTCAGCAGCTGCCGGGCGGTCACGGCGCCGAGCGGGTGCCCGGTGACCTCGCTCCAGAAGGTGCCGAGCGGGGCGTCGAGGTCGAGGACGCGGTCCTGCCACAGGTCGCCGATGGACGACCACACGGCGAGGATCTTGGTGAGGCTGGCGGCGTCGAAGACGGTGTCCGGCCGCATCCGTACATCCGGCTGGTCGGGGTCGAGGACGCCGGCGGTGCCGGAGGCGTGGATGCCGGAGGCGGTGCCTACGGCCCACACGGCTCCGGGGTAGACCTTGTCGCGGACGCCTTCGTCCAGCAGGGCTTCGATGCGGTCGATCGCGTACGTCATGGTCTCCCTGTTCGTCGTGGGCATCCCGCCGGTCAGCGTAGTGACGTAGGTGGGTCGGATCGTGCAGTGGCGCGCTTCATGTGAGCTGGCGGCCGAGGTCGTCCAGGGCCTGGGCGGTCGCCGAGAGGGGGTAGCGGGCGGCGTTGTCGTATCCGGCCTGGCGGAGGGCGGGCAGCAGGCCGGGGGCGGTCCGCAGGCGGTCGATCTCGCGGGCCAGGGCGGCGGTGTGGGTGAAGTCGGTGGCGACTCCGGAGGCGGCCAGGGCCTCGCTGAGGCCGGGGACGGGCTGGTAGAGCACGGGCAGTCCGCAGGCTTGGGCTTCCAGGGCGACCAGGCCCATGGCCTCCAGGGTGGTGGACGGCATGACGAGGACGTCGTGCTCGGAGAACGCCTTCCACAACTGCGGGCGCCGCAGCCAGCCGAGGTAGCGGGCCGTCACGCCGGACCGTTTCAGCAGCGGGGCCAGGGCATGGAACTGGGCTCTGGGGGCGGCGATGGACAGCTCGACGCCGTGGATTGGGGCCAGGCTCTTGACCAGGGTCTCCGCGCCCTTTTCCGCGGTCAGCCGCCCCGCGTACAGCAGCCGCAGATGACTCGTCGAAGTGCGGGGCAGCCGGATCGGCGGGGTGGTCAGGAGCTGGTCGGGGATGCCCCAGGGGATGAGGGTGATCTTGCGGCGGTCGGTCTGCGGGGCGAGCCGGAGGAGGCGGTCGGCCATCGCGCCAGTGGGCACCACGATCGCGTCGGCGGCCCGCGCGGATTCCCGCAGGATCTGGAGCTGGTCGCGGTGACCTTCGGCGAACAGCAGGTCGGTGCCGTGGACCAAGGCGATCCGGGGATGCGCGGGCAGAGCCCGCACGAGGGCGGGGGTGGCGCCGAAGGTGAGGTGCTGCAGGTGCAGGACGTCGACCTGGGAGGCGTCGAGCGCGGCCGTCAGGGCCTTCCACAAGGCGGCGACGTAGCGGCCGAAGGCCGGTCCCTCCAGGCATTTACCCGGCACGGACAGCAGCTCGAGTCCGGCCGGAAGCCGGGGCGGCGGCCCGGCGGGGGCGAGCATGAACGCCCGGGCGGGGATGAGGGGCTTGTCGCCGGTGTAGAGGTCCAGGAGGAGCTCGACGCTGCCGCCGGGGCTGCCGGCGGGCAGGTCCAGGAAGGTCGCGGCCAGCGGCCCGGGCGAGGGGCTCACGAGGGGGCTCACAGTCCACCTCCGATCTCTTCGTAGAGGCGGGAGATGTCGATGCCAGTGCTGGCCGCGTACTTGGCGATGCGCTGCTGGTAGCTGTCGGACGCGCCGAAGGCGGTGAGGAAGACGAGCTTGCCGAAGGTCATGTCGGGATAGATCCGCACTGGCCTGGCGGCGCGGATCTCCAGCGTCCAGCGGATCGCGTGCCCCTGGTGGCCGAGCGGGGCCGAGACGTGCACCCAGATGCCCAGGGCGCCGGTGGTGCGGTCGCCGTTGAGCATCTGCGCGAACTTCTCCGAGCCGGTCCTCTCCAAGGTGACGCCGAGATAGAGCACACCAGGGACCAGGAGCATGCCCCAGGCGGGGATGGTCTGCTCGGTGAAGATGGTGGGGACGGCGGCGTCCAGGTCACCGTCGCAGACGCGGATCGTGTCGCCGAGCCGCCAGTCGTAGGCGTTGGGTGAGAGCCGGTCCGGGTCGAAGGGATCGATGGTGATCTCGCCCGTCTCGACGGCGGCGGCGATCGCGGGGCCGGTGAGGATCACGAGGCGACCGCCCGGATCCGGGCGGCGTCGTGCCAGTAGCGGGAGGGCAGCGGACCGGCTGCGGCCTGGTACTTGCCGTGGTAGAGATCGATGTCGCCGCTGGAGACGAAGAACATGATCTGCCCGATCTTCATGCCCGCGTACACCCGTAGCGGGCGGATCGGGGAGAGCATCAGCGTCCACTGGCCCAGGAAGCCGATGTCGCCGATGGGGGCGGTGATCTCGACGAACAGGCCGAGCCGGCCGACGCTGCTGCGGCCGAACAGCAGGGGGACGAAGGTGTCGGAGCCGACTTCCTCCAGGGTGTGCCCGAGGTAGAGCTCGCCGGGCTGCAGCACGTACCCGCCTGGGCCGATCTCGACGGCCGTGGTGGGGTTGGGCTGGTGGGCGTCGATGACGGGGTCGGTGTAGGTCAGCAGGGTGGGGCCGAGGCGGACGTTGTAGCTGTTGGGGTTGACCTGGTCGGGTTCGAACGGGGTGATCGTTAACCGGCCGTCGTGGGCGGCGGTGGTGATCTCGGGGCCGGTGAGGATCATCGGGTTCCCCCTTCCGAGGACGTGGCCAGGGTGCGGCGGACGGCGTGGCCGAGGTGGAGTCCGGCCTGGTGGGTACGTCCGCCGAGGTAGGTGTCGGCGAGGTAGTCGGTCGTGAGGACGCTGATGAGCCGGTCGGGCAGCGGGACGGGGGCGGTGACCAGGGGGCCTGCCTGTTCGGTCAGATAGGCGGTCAGGCGGGCTGGGTCGTGGTCGTAGGGGGCGGGCACGAAGGCGTGCACGAGCTGGTTGCTGAACGGTTCGATGGCCAGCAGGTCGGCGAGGGTGAGTACGTCGCCGAGGCGAGTGGTCCGCAGCACCGTCTCGTTCAGGACGACGGCGCTTGCCCCGAGGCCGGTGTGGAGCCGGGAGGCGATGTCTGTCAGAAGCCGGTTCCGGTCCAGCTCGCCGCCCCGGAAGGGCTCGTTGACGTGACCGAGTGGGGCGGCGAGCCAAGAGCGCAGCCCGGCGATCTTCTCGGCCAGTGAGGCGAGGGGGCGGGGTATGGCGCCGGTGGCGGGGAAGGCGGCGGTGCGGGCGGCCCAGCCGGAGCCGACCGGTTCGGCGGCGGCGTATCCGGCGCCGAGTTCGGCGCCCTTGACCACCAGGGTGTCGCCGACGGGGAGGGGGCCGTAGGTATCGCTGTGACAGTGTCCGGCGAAGACGACGTCGAGGAACGGGCAGGCCACGGCGAGTCCCAGGTCCTCGGTGAACCCGGAGTGCGACAGCACCATCCAGGAGTCCGCCCGGTGGTGGTGTTCCAGCATCAGCTCGCGCAGGGCGGCGGCCGGGTCGGTGACCCGGTGCTCGGCCCGCTGGCCGGCGGGGATGCTGTTGAACGCCTGCAGGCCCATCACCGCGGTGACGGCGACGCGCCGGCCGTGCACGGTCACGAGACGGAGGCGGTCGAACAGCGGCTTGCCGCTGTTGGCGTCCACGGTGTTGGCGCAAACCGTCATCTCCCGCAGGCCGGGCTCGAAGTAGTGCGGCCAGCCGTGGTTGCCCGGGGCGAGGACGTCGTACAGCGTGGTGAGGATCTCTCGCTCGATGCTGCCGCCGCCGAGCCGGTAGTAGCCGGTGCCCTCGAAGAAGTCCCCGCAGTCGGCGATCAGGGTGGTGTCCCGTAGCTGGTGGAGGTGGGCCAGCATGCCGTCGGCGTCGTCCAGGGCGGAGTGGACGTCGGTGGTGGCGACGATCTGGTGGACGGCGCGCTCGGTCATCGCGCCCCCTCGGTGATGTCGGCGCCCAGCGTGCGGAGCTTGGTGGGCAGGTCGGCGTGTCCGCGACGCAGCTGGTCCAGGCCGGTCACCGTGGTGGTGCCGCGGGCGTTCAGAGCGGCGATCAGTAGGGAGGAGCCGGTGCGGATGTCGGTCGCGGTGACCGGGGCACCGGTGAGCCGCTGCGGACCGGTGAGACGGCACTGGGTGGGAGTGATCTCCTCGATCTCGGCGCCGAGCCGGGCGAGTTGAGGCAGGAGATTGCTGTGGCGGCCGGCGTTGATGGCGTCGGCGAACAGGTGGGTCCCGGACAAGGTCAGGGCCAGGGCCATCAGCGGCGGTTCGAAGTCGGCGTCCAGGCCGCCGGGGTCCAGGGAGGCCAGGGCCCGCAGCGGACGACTGTTGGGCTGGGTCGCCCGGTGCACGGTGAGGGCGTCGGAGGCGAGCGTGACCGGGATGCCGACCCGGTCCAGCAGTTCGGCCAGCACCTTCACATCTGGTCCGCGGATGCCTTCGATCCGCCCCTCGCCGCCGCTGGCCGCGATCGCGCAGGCCAGAGTGCCCGCCTCGATCTTGTCGCCGGGCACCGCGAGGGACACGGTGCCGGCCGGGATGCCGGGCGGCGGCGCCAGCGTGATCGTCTCCTCGCTCGCGTGGGCCTGCCAGCCCGCCGTCTTCACAGCGGCCAGCACCCCGGTGGTCTCCGGGGAGAGGTTGGGGTTGCCCAGCCGCAGGCGGCTGCCCGCGGCGACCGCCCTCAGAATCGCGGCGATGCTGGCGCCACGTGAGCGGAACGGCAGCGTGAGGGCTACTGCGTCGCGGCGGTCCCCGGTCCGGACGCGGTAGCCGCCGTCGTCCACGGTGACGGTGTCGCCGAACGCCTCGTACACCTTGAAGTGCTGTTCCATCCCGCGCTCGCCGATCCGGCAGCCGCCCGGCCAGGGGAGTTCGGCCCGGCCACAGGCGGCCAGCAGCGGCGCTACCAGATAGTAGGAAGCCCTGATCCGGGCGGCCTCCGTCAGCACGCCCGCCTGAACCGCGCCGCTCCTGGGGTGCACGACCACGGCGTGCGGCTCGGCGACCGGGTGGGCGACGTGGTAGCCGGCTTGCTGCAGCAGACCGAGCATGAGCTGGACGTCCGAGCTTGCGGGGACGCCGGACAGATGGACGTTGCGGCCGAGCGTCGCGGCGGCGGCCAGCAGCGGCAGGGCCGCGTTCTTCGATCCGTCCATGCCGACCGCGCCGGAGAGCGGGCGGCCCGGGCGGACGGTGACGGTGGCATCCTTGCCGGTCACGCGGGTGGGGGCGAGCGTCATCAACGACCTCCAGGACGTGCACGAGACGAGTCAAGGGTGAGCGCGGGTGCCTCCCGGGGGCGGTCCGGCCGCCGGTGACAGCGGCTGGACCGCGAGCAGCACCGCCCCCAAGGAGGAGGGGAAGGGCGGTGCCCGCCGCACCTGTCTCCCGGGGCGCCGGAAGCGATGTGGTGCGGCTCCGGCGATCCGCCCTCGGGGAGGAAGGCGGCCAGCCGGAAGGATGTACGTCAGCTGCCGTGTCCGGCAGGGAGGATGCAGGTGATCTGCTTGCCCAGCGGGGTCGTCTCCACGGTCCAGCCCGGGGCGACGGGGTCGAGGATCCACAGGCCCCGACCCGTGACCTCCTCGGCGTTGTCCGGCGCCTGTTCGCCCCGAACCGGGCGGGAATCAGGCTCGGGGTCGTGCACCTGGACCAGGACGTCGTACTCGCCGGGATGGACCTGCACCACGACCGGCGCCCACGGGCCGCAGGCTCGCACCGCGTTGCCGACCAGCTCGCTGGCCACCAGCCGGGCCGACTCGGCAACCTCCTCGCCTATCCCCGCCCCCGCGACCGCCTTGAACACCACTTGGCGCATCTCCCGCAGATGTTCCTCGCTCGCGCTCATGTGCAGCGCGAACCCGGCGCCCCGGGAGGCCAGGTAGAAGCCGCAGGATGCCTGCGGCGGATGAGACTGGGGCCCGGCAAGGACCCTGGATTCGTGCATCGCGTGCTCCCCAGTCGGCAGCACGGGCCCTCCGGATCTCACCGGAAGGCGGCCCGCGCTGTTGGTCGGCACGTCGGCTTCCGGGGCCATCGGCCCGGGAGTCGGCGCAAAGGCATGGCATATGACACGAAGCGCGATGACTCCATCACACTTTGCAACGAGAGTCAGGATGCCCTCGGGCAATCGAGTTGGGCAACATGCCCAACTCGGATTCCTCAGATTGGTTGTCCATGCCGCAGGCAAGCGACACACTGTCATCCATGGCCTGGAAGAGGAACCCTGCCCCCAAGTCCGTCTACCGCCGCCAACTGTCCGCCCAGCTCAAGCAGTTGCACGAGGAGTCGGGCAAGACGCTGGCCGAGGTCGGCGCGGTCATCGAGGTCAACCAGGGATCGCTCAGCCGCATCATGAACGGCGACCGCGGCACGACCCCGGTCCTGGTGAAGGCGATGCTCGACTGCTACGGCGTCACCGACCCCGCCGTCCGCGAGGACGTCCTGGATCTGGTCCGCGCCGACCAGGCCCAGCGCAAGAAGTGGTGGCGCAAGTACTCCGCCGTCATCAACACCACCCAGTACGGCGGCTACCTCGAACTGGAGCAGAGCGCGGCGACCCTGCGTTCCTACGAGCCGCAGCTGATCCCCGGCCTGCTGCAGACGCCCGAGTACGCGCGGCAGGTCATCACAGCCATGCGTGTCGACCTGGACGCCAAGCAGGTCCAGGCCCTGGTGGACGTGCGCATCAACCGCCAGGCCATCCTCGCCCGCGAGGACTCCCCACCGCCGAAACTGTGGGCGGTCATCGACGAAGCCGCCTTCCGCCGCATCGCATCGCGGCCAGCCGTCCTCAAGGAACAGCTCCAGCACCTGCTGGACGTCGAGCCGAACCCGAACATCACGCTGCAGCTTCTGCCGTTCGACACCGGGTTCCACCCCGGCTTGTACGGCTCGTTCATGCTCATGGGTTTCCCCGAACCCAACCCGGACGTGGTCTGGGTGGAGAATCTGACCAACTCGGTGTACTTCGAGGGATCCAGCGATGTGGGGCGCTACACCGAGGTCTTTGACCACCTGCGGGCCACGGCCCTCGGCCCACCCGAGACCCGCAGCCGTATCCAGAAAATGCTCAAGGAGCTGTAAGTGAGCAACACCAAGCCCAACCCCGCCGACCTCGACTTCTCCGCCGTCACCTGGGAGAAGAGCGAGTTCAGCGGGGGCAACGACAACTGCGTGGAGTTCGGCGCCATCGGCGACCTGATCGCGATGCGCGACTCCAAGCGACCGGGCCAGACCCCGCTGGTCTTCACCCGCGACGAGATCGCGGCGATGATCGCCGGGGCGAAGAAGGGCAACTTCGACCACCTGGCATAACCCGCACCCCGCGGCCCGAAGAAGCCGCGACCGACAAGAAGGCGGCGGCCGGCCCCAAGCCTAGTGGGGTCGGCCGCCGTCGCAATCTTCCCCCACCATCCCCTCCGAACCGAGGGCGCCCGCCCCGCATCACGCTACGGTAGGGGGCGTACGGCGCGTCGCACCCAGGGCTCGTCTGCCGGTGGCCGCCACCGCAGGCCGACTGTCAGTGCCCTGCGCGACCATGGCGGGCATGACGACGGATCCCGCCCCGAACAGCGAACGGCAGATCCCCGCCTGGGCCTCCACCGTCGGGCCAGGCTGGGCCGACCTGCTCGAACACCTCCATGACGAGTTGTCCGCCCTGGACCCCGCCTACCGGATCGAGGCATTCAGCACGAAGTTCGGCGGCCTGCGCACCACCGTCGCCGATCGCTTCGAAGACGGCGAATTCGATGGGGAGTTCGCCGACCGAGCAGCAGTCTTCACCGACGCCGCCGAGGCCGCTGCCGAACGGACCTGCGAGCTGTGCGGCCAGCCCGGACGACCGCGCTTCCACGGGGACCAGCACCACACCTGGCTCATCGCCCTGTGTGAAACCTGCCAATCTCGGCCACGGACGGCCTCAGACTCGCCTCTCCAGCTCCGGTGCGACGCATCGACAGCGCCGTACGGCCTCGACGCGCCCATGGGATGAGGTCCGACTCCCTTTCAGCTGGGCGAGTACCCCCGGCTGTCCGGTACGACCAGCCCTGGACTGACGTGATGCACGCGTGATGACGGGCCCCGATGCCGCGACCTCGCGGCCCCTGCTTGTCAGTCGCCGGCCGGGCGGAGCGGGATGACGTTCTCGGCGGCAGGTTCCCGGATGTCAGGTTGCCGGAGGATGAGGACGGCTGCCGCGAGGGCCATCTGCTCGGCTCGATGCCGGGACTCAGCCTCGGTAGCACGGGAGTCCTTGAGAGCTTCCTTCAGGCGGACAACCTCCTTGCGAAGCCGCCTTTCGACTTCCGGCGTCTGGTGCGTCTCGGTACGCACCCGCGCGTAGAACTCCTCCTTCAGGTCGGCGTGGCGCTTCTGCAGCGCCATACGGTGGACGCCAGCCTCTGCGGCGAGCGCGGCGGCCGTGAGGCTGCCGTTGGAGCAGGTGGGCTCGCCGGCCAGGAGGCGGTGCATGGCCGCGCGGATGCGGGAACGTTCGTCCTCGTGCCGTTGGTTCATGCGATGGCCTCCTCGGCGGACTGGGCGGCGGCGTCGTGGGCATCGGCAAGAGCGCGGAAGCGGTCGGCGGTCAGCCGAAGCCGGTCGCCCAGGGGCTGGGGCATCAGGGCCGCCTTCGCATCGAGTCGGTCAGCGTGCTCTCGCGCCGCCTGCGCATGGCTGTCGGTGCGGAGCGCGTTGCCGCAGCTGAGCTGGCAGGCGAACTGGTTGGGTGCCGTCGCCCCCGGATCCGGGTCGCACAGGGCGGTGTCGCGCTTGAAGGCGCAGATGAGGAACGCGTCCGGGTTGTCGAAGAGCACAAGGCCGTCGCGCGAGAGGAACTTGGCAGCGGCCTTCGGTGTGGTCAGGGCACCTTCGAAGCTGGGCATCGAGGTGGCTCCGATGAGAGCCCGCCGCGTGGCGGCACCGGATATCTTCTCGCCGGCCGCCGCGGCGTCGCGCAGCCGTGCTGGGGTCTGCGCGGCGGCGAGAGCGGTCTCGACGTCGAGCTCCCCGTGGAACCCTCGGCGACCGCGGTCGCCGTACCCGGTTGAGGTGCGGGCGTCCAAGGCGGTACGCATGTGTCCGTACTGGATGGCGAGGGCGACCAGACCGCCGGGGCGGCGGGCGATATGCCAAGCCAAAGTTCTGCGCAGGCGGCTCAGCCCAAGGTTGCCGTGCGGGTCCTCCGGCACCATCTGGTCCGGCAGGCCCTGGTCGGTGGCGATTCTCCACGCGGCGGTCCAGGGTGCCCCGTTTCAGCGCGCCGTGGTGCTTACGCTGGCCGATGACATCGTGGTGGGTGGAGCTGAACAGGAGTTCGCCTGCGGGGACGATGCGTTCCAGGACGCGGATGGCGTTGACGACAGGGGTGATCGTGACCCAGGGGACGGCGCGCTCCTCACCAGCGGAGACGTGGTGGCCGTCGGAGTCGCGGACGTTCTTGTAGTGGTGGGCTCGGATCAGATGCCGCGGCATGGAGCCATCGGGGTTCGGTTCCGGGTCCGGGCAGCAGCCAGACCGTAGCGACCTGGCCTCCTGGGGGCGCATCCCGGTCAAGTACAAGATCACGAGAGCGGCGGCCGTGGCCAGGTGCCGCACCAGGATCGGTGTTTCCTCGTAGTCCATGAACTCGCGCCAGGGGCGCCCCTCGATCCGGCCCGTCACCGGCACCTTCATCGGGCTGGGGCCGGGCCGCCGGGCGACGAGCACACGGAGGCCGCGCCGAGTGGCGAAGTCGTGGACCTGGTTCCAGCTGGCTCCCGTGACCGCCGCGACGTAGTGGTGGGCCAGGGTGATGCCGTGCTTTCGGCTCACGGTGGCGGGCAGGAGCGCCCCAGAATCGACCCGGGGCTGCAGATAGTTCTTGACGGCCGCCAGACCCCTGCGGGTGCTCGGGGTGGCCTCCACGCGGGCGTGCATGCGGCGGCGCTCGGCCCAGGCGGCCAGGATGTCGGCGGAGAAGTCCTCGACCATGCGGATCGACCAGGTCAGCAAGGGGCCGATCACGGTCGGGTCCAGAGGCTCGGTCTTGTTCTCCCCGCCCGCCTCTCCCGTATCGGCCGGCAGGTAGTCGTCGATGCCCTCGCTCTCCCAGGGCGGCTGCGTAACGCCGCAGGGGCTGGCCGACAGCTGGTCGAAGGCCCACAGGTCCGAGAGCCAGCGCAGACCGTCTGCGCATGAACGCGCGTGCAGCCGCTGGTGCACTTGGCGGCGTACGCCTTCCAGTGCTCCACGGTGCAGTCACTGACCTGGGACACGCCCTGCCGGTCGAGCCAGCGCGCGAACTTCATCCACTGCAGGATGTTGTCGCGCATGCTGATCACGCCGTCACGTGACCGGTTCTGAAATCCCCGTTCCTGTACGTAGGTGGGGCGCAGCTCGCCGTTGATCAGGACCCAGATGAGGCGCCGGAACTCACTCCGCAGGGTGGCGGGGCACCTCCTCAAATTGATCTTGTGGATGCTCTCCCCGGGATTGTCGGTCAGCGGTCCCATCGACCAGACGTCCTCGCTGTACCGGGAGTTGGGGTGGGTGTTGCCGGCGCTGATCCACCGGTCCAGGACCACCGGGCTCTCCGGCCCCGGCAGGGGAAGGATGTAGGGATCGGCCTCGAGGGTCAGAGCTGTCGTCATGAGGCGAGGTCCCCGTTGAGTAGATGGTCGACGATCATGCGGTCGCGATCGGTGATCCGAGCCAGAGCGGCGTCCCAGGTCCTCTCGTTGACCTTTGCCCGCAGGTCATCGAGACGCTGAAGATGCTCGTCCCATCGCTTGCGCCAGAGCCTCTCCGGCCAGGTGGAGCGGAGCGATATCAACTGGCGGCGCAGGAGGGCGAGGCGCGGATGATGTCCGGTGTGGACCCGGGAGTTCTCGCAGGACAGGCAGAGCAGGAAGTCGGCGCCGCATCCGCCGCTCGGGTCCGGCCAGGGGCTGGTCTCCTGGTCCGCGCAGTCCGCTGTCGCGGTCTCCTGGTGGGCCGCGTCGACCGCGTCCGAGAGCCGCCCCTTGAAGGTGTAGTCGCGGGCCTGTTCGAGGGCTTCCTCGGCGCCGGCCGCGATCACGTCCACGGCGGCTTGCTGGACGTTCGCGTCGGGCAGGACGTAGACGCTCTCGTTGGTGCCGCGTTTGTGCTGCAGCGGCTTGCCCGTGGTGGTGACGGTGGTCCTGCGGGCGCGCTGGAAGGGCGAGCCGATGTTGTGGGCTGTTGCCCATACACGTGCGTCGGCCTTGGACACCCCGAAACACAGCGGGCCGACGTTCCGGGGCCGGTCCAGATTGGAGTCCACGTCAGTACGGCGCCGGTTGCGGGCGACCATCAGGGACTCGACCCCGCACTCCTTTTCGTCTCCCGAGACGCACCGCGCCTTGTAGGTGACTTCCCCTCCGGGATCTCGGGTGGTCGTGTACTCCACGATCCGCAGCACAGCTTTCACGAGGGGTCGTTCCCATTCCGCTGCGTGTAGGCCGACAACAGAGCACTGGCGAACACTGCTGCGTCGCGCATGTAGTTGAACGCCTCGTAGACCTGCGAACGGCTCGTCGGCCGATTGCTCAGGGCCAAGTGCCGGTTCACCATGCCCAAGAGCCTCAATACGTCTTGGTCCTCGTCCTCACCGAGGCACTGACCCCTGAGCAGGTTCAAGAACCCGGTCAGCTCGCCTACGCTCGCGTCGATGTCCACGCGCTTCGATGTGCTAAGGCTCATCCCAAGAGCCAGGTCGACGGTCGCGGAGATCGTCTGCACATCGATGGGCAAGCTCGCCGCTTCGGCCTCGGTGATTACACGTTCCTCGATCACGCTCGCCACCACGCATCTCCCCTCGGTTCCGCCTGAGCGGGTCTGGGTCCGTAGATGAACGTAGAGCGGTCCTAGCCCAAGTCCCAAGCAGATTGCGCGAGTTTGCAGCAAGTCGATTGACGGCCTCGAATGGGCTCGCGACCATCAACATGTCACGCAATCCGGTGCAAGACAGCGGACGGGAGAGCAGCCATGCAGCTAACGTTCCTGGGGAAGAACTCCACCCCCGGAGACAGCCCCACCCTGTACGCCAGTGACCAGGACACCTACGTCATCCAAGGCTGGAAGGTGTACGCGAACGACTTGCTCATGCAGCTCGACGTGCTGGCGGACCAGACCGTCATCGAGGTGCCGACCGAGTTGTTCGAGCACCTGACCAAGGACGGCCAGGCGTCCGGCGAGATCAAGAAGTTCATCGACCCGATCATGCTCGTCACCGCACAGGGAACGTGCGTCCTTCAAGGCCCTGAGATGCACGACGCCGAAGCTTTGAGCCAGATGCGCATGCCCGACTATGAGAGCTGCATCGAGGTCCCCAAGTCCTCGATCACGGCCCTACTGGAGGAAGACAGTGGACCTGATCACCCCGGGACAGCGTGACGAGCTGTTCAACCAGTTCGAACGGGACGCCTTCCACTTGGAACTGAGGGACAACTACGGGTCGCCCATCGAGGACACGCCATACACCCAGTGGAAGAGGGGCGAGCCCGACGACTACGCCTGGCTCGACGAGTGGAAGACGCTCATGAAGCACGTCACGGGCGAAGGCAAGACGGTTCGTCGCGTTCGGGTGGTTACGGAGCCGCACAGCCAGTACGTCACCTGGGAGCACTCGCTTACCCGCCTCAACATCGAGGTTGGCGAAGACATCCGCTGGCTGCCGCGACACCTGCTGCCCGAAGGGATCACCTTCCCCGTGCAGGGGAATGACTGGTGGCTGTACGACGATCGCCTTCTCGCCGTGGGCCACTTCGATTCCGAGGGGTGCGTCCTCGGGTCCGAGATGGTCGAAGATCCCGACACTGTGGCCGAGTGCATCCGCCTGCGCGACCTGCTCTGGGCCGTCGCCATCCCCCACGCCGAGTACAAGCCCTGACCCTTCAATGAGCAACCAAGCACAAGAGGCACGAGAGGCGCTGGGTGCCCGGCTTCGCGGATTCCGCAAGGATGCGGGGTTCGCGAGCGGCCGGGCATTCGCGCTGGCTACAGGGTGGGCGGAGTCCAAGGTTTCCCGCATCGAGAACGGGAAGCAGAACGCCAGCGAGCAGGACATCCGCGCCTGGTGCCGGCAGACCAGTCGCGAAGACCAGTTGGATGACCTGATCGCCACAGTACGTCATATCGACGAGTTGTGGCTTGAGTGGCGCCGACAACTGGCAACCGGCGCAGAAAAGAGGCAGAAGGCAGCCCTGCCGGTCTACTCGAAGACCAAGATCTTCCGGATCTGGCACCCGACGGTCATCTGGGGGACGCTCCAGACCGCCGAGTATGCGGCCGAGACCTTCAAACAGGTACGCGACTACTACGAGATCCCGGACGACACCGAAGCCGCCACGGCCAAGCGGCTCGAACGTCAGCAGTACCTGTACCAGGGCGAAAGAATCTTCAACGTGCTGCTCGCCGAGCAAGCGCTGTACACCAACTTCTGTGGTACGGAAGTGATGAAGGGGCAACTCGACCGCCTGTTGGCGGTGATGCGGCTAGCTCGATTGAGCCTGGGCATCGTCCCCCGTTCTGCCCCCATGCGCATCTGGCCTGGCAATTCTTTCTCGATGTTCGATGACAAGCTCGTACTCGTCGAGACGTACTCGGCCGAGTTCTCGGTCACGCAACCGCGTGAGATCGAGCTGTACGCCAAGGCGTTCGCCCTCTTGCAACAGTCGGCGGTCTACGGGGCTGCTGTTCGAGACCTCATCTTGGCCGCTATTCAGCACTTTGATCGGATGCCTACCGACTAGAAGAGACGACCGTGGAACCTAACTGGCGCACCAGCTTGTACACGAAATCAGATAGCTGCGTCGAGGTGGCTGACAACGATCCGACGAAAGTTCTGGTCCGGGACACGAAGGACCGTGACGGCGGGATGCTGGCCTTCCCGCCGTCGACCTGGATGGCGTTCATCGAGTTCGCGGTAGAGGTTGGGCTGCCGGGCAAGGGCGACGGGGAGGGGCCCGCGGCCTTGCTCCAGTCGGGTCCGGTCTCGACTGCGGCCCGTACCGACGTCGGCGGCCTTTGCCCGGCAGCACTGTTTTGGACCTGGACCTGGACCTGCCCGCCGCCCAGCAGGACATGTGGGCCGCGGCACACGACCAGTACGTCGAGCAGCCGACCCCGGATCGCCCCGGCGGCGCGATCATCGCTGCCACCGCCACTGAGTGCTCGCTCGGGCCAGCCGGTCCGCGTTTTGGACCTCACCTCCTGACTGGAGCGAAATGCGGCGCCGTTGGCTTGGGTGGCGGGCCGGACACTGTTCAGGAGGTGCGCCCCCGCCTGGGGTGTGCCGACGCGGGTGGGTCATCTCTCGGCAGCGGTAGCAGGAGGAACCACGTCGATCCGCAGCGTGTCCAGTAGTTGGTGCAGCGTCACGTCCACCTGCTCCGTGCTGCCTGCGCCCACGACCAGTAGCCCGTGCCGATCGGCGGAACCGCCTACCTCTGCGATTCGGTCGCCCGGACGCGTCGCCAACTCGGAGGCGATGAGCGACGGTTCGGCGAGCACCTCGTCCCAGCCGCGCACCGCGTGCACTGCTCCGGGGGGCAGCAGCAGGAATTCAGCCCCAGCCGCCATGGTCTGCGGCGGGATCGGCGCGGGTGTGTTGCCCAGCAGGTCGTCGATCAGCATGCCGTACAGCTCAAGACCGGGACGCGCATGCTCGGTCATTGCGTGGATGAAGTCGCCGCCCGGGCGGGCGTGGATCTCGCCCAGCACAATGGTTTCGCCGTCCACCCAGAACTCCGCATGGAACACCCCGCGGGTGATTCCCAGGGCGACTAGCGCCCGTTCCACCTCGGTGCAGGCCGTCGATGCGGTGGCCTCGTCGAGGTCGGCCGGCGTGCGGTGGCCGGTCTCCACGAAGCCGGTGCCGGTCGTCTTGGCGGTCAGCGCCAGCACCGTCGGCACCCCGCCCAGCAGTACGCCCTCCGCCGAGAACTCCCGCCCCTGCACATAGGTCTCGACGAGGAACGGTACGCCGGGTGTCAGCCGGTCGATCGCCGCCCCGAGTGCGGCTGGCCGGTCGACGAGCGAGACCCCCACGCTGCCCATGCCGTCGCGGGGTTTGACGATCCACGGTCCCGGCGCGGTCTGCGCGAGGAACCTCTCCGCCGACTTCTGATTGGTGGCCACGACGCAGCGCGGTTGTGCGAAGCCGGCGGCGTGCAATGCCGTGCGGCACAGGTCCTTTGTGCGGATGGTGCGGACGGCCTTCGGGGTGTTGCCGGCGAGCCGGAGTTCATCGGCGACCGCTGCGACCGGCTCGACGCACATCTCGCGGAAGGTGAGCACCGCGTCGACGCCGCCTGTGTGACGGCGGCGTGACGCCCACTCCCGCGCGGCGTCGGGCTGGTGGACGTCGAACGCCACCACCTCGTCGAGTCTGTCGCGCAGTTCGTCCGGCATCGCTCGCAGGTTCGCCGGGGTATCGGCGCCGAGCAGCCGCAGGCCCCGCCGCCGGGCCTGGTCGCTGAGCCTGCGCATCTGGTCGCGCCCGTGCGGCGTGCCCGAGGCGCAGCCCAGCACCAGTACGGTCTGTCCGGCCATCGGCGTCAGCCCGCTGCCTGGCCGATGCGGGCGTCCACTGCTTCGACCGCCTTGGCCAGCGTGGCATGTACTGCTTCGGCTGAGTCACCGACGGCGAGCACCGCGCCGAGCGTGCCGGACATGTAGTCCGCGGGCGGCAGCTGCGCCTTCGTCCCGATCGCCCGCTCGACCACCACGTGCCGGACGCCCGGAACGGACAAGGCCTCGTGCAGGCCGCCGATGTCCTCGAACACACCGTTCTGCTCAGCCATGATCTTGCGGACCCCCGCGAACAGCCCGTTCTCGAAGGACAGCACCGGCCGCGCTCCGGTGGCCACCCGGATCACGTTCTCCGCGAACGGCAGCCCGGTCGCCAGTCCGACCAGATGCGAGGTGATGAAGTCGCCGCCGACCCGGGCCGCGACCTCCACCAGCTTGGCCGTGCCGTTCGGGTGGACCATGCACTCCAGGTGGAAGACACAGTTGTCCAGACCGATCGCCTCCACCACGGTGCTGGTCAACCGCCGGACCGCGGCCGATGCGCCTGCCGGCAGACTGCTGGGGAAGGTGTGCGCGAGCTCCAGCCGGAAGGGCTCGGTGGTCTGCTTGTCGGTGATTCCGGCGATGAGCACCTCGCCACCGACGACGAAGCCCTCGACACTGTGCTCGGTGCCGACGAGGAACTCCTCCAGGATGAGCTCGTTGGGGTTGTCTTGGAAGACCCGGTCCACTTCGGGGCTGGTGTAGCGGATCAACTCGTCGAACGCTGCGCGCAACTCGTCCTCTCCGTGCAGGACGAAGATCCCCTTGCTGCCCGAGCCCGAGGTCGGCTTGAGCACCGCGGGATAGCCGATCTCGGAGGCCGCCTTGGTCAGCCCGGCCCAGTCGGTGATCCGGGCGAACTTCGGGATGGTGTCCGGGTGCCCGGCCAGCGCCTGACGCATCAGGTACTTGTTGCGTGCGATCCTGGCGGCCTGCGGTGACGGCGCGGCCAGTCCGAGCCGCCCGGCGATCCGGCTGACCGTCTCCACGTCGCGGTCCGACCAGGTCACCACGCCGGCGACCTCGTGCTCGGCCACGATCGCGTCGACAGCGGCGTCTACCGCGGCGGCATCGTAGGTGTCGACCTTGTGTACGGCGCGCACCACCTGCCCGGGCAGGCCCGCGGGCACGGTGTCGGCGATCAGCGCGACCCCGTATCCCTGGCGGTGGGCCGCCTCGATGGCGGCGCCGTGCTCCAGCTGCGTTCTACGCAGGTTGAGATAGATGACGACCGGCTGCGGCATTGTCTTACTCCTGATTCATAGCGATGTCGGCCTCGGCCTGGTACCTGCTCTGGTACCACGTGTTGCCGAAGTCCACGATCTTCAAATCTTCGCCCCTGCGTGCGAGCAGGTCGGCACGCGCCTGGTACAGCAGGCGCAGCAACTCACCGACAGCGACCGCGCCCCGCAGGTCGGTTTGTGTGTAGGGCTCTCCGGCCGTCCGCATGAGCCGGAAGTCGTGCAGGCCGGGGCGGTGCGAACCGGCGAGTTCGACGCCGAACGGCACCCGGAGCGCGTAGCGCACCCCGTACGTCACGTGTCCGGTGTGGTGCTGGTCCGACCAGTCGGTGACATCGGACATGGTCGGTGCGAAGAACCAGTCCCGGTCCCCGCTGCGTTCGTGCACGCCGATGCTGTGCGGCAGGTAGTGCCACCCGTTGTAGCGCATCCGGGCGCTGATGGCCCGCAACGCCTGCACCAGCTGGGCGTTGATCTCGGCGAAGCGTTCCGCGAACGCCCGGCTGGGAGTGACGCAGCAGTAGAACTCGGCGGTCGTCCAGTCGACGGGCTCCAGGCTGTCCTGCTCGATCAGCCGGATGAGTTCGCCGACGCGCCTGGGCCCGCGGGACATGCCGACCTCGGATCCGGTCGCCTCGGTGGCCACCGAGACTAGTTCGTGGAGGACCTCCTCGAACCGGGTGGAGAAGCCGTCGGAGGCGGGCTTGAACAGGTACGGCATCGCTTCCCGGCACGCCGCGCGCACCTCGTCGAAGTCGGTCGGCGCCGGGCAGCCCAGCTCGGCCCCCAGGGCTTCGACCACGGCGGCCGGAACGTCGGCCAGGGTCACCGGCTCCTGCACGAGCAACTCGCGCTTGTTGAGGTTCAAGCCCTGGATGACGCGGTACGCGTTGCCTCCCGCCGCCATCGCCGAGGCCCTGCCCTCCGCACACGCTTCAGCCAGCAGATGCAGCCGCTCGCCCGCGGGTAGCCCGGTGGTGTCCGGTACGGCCGCCCGGTAGCTCGCGATCCGCTCGCGGAGGAACTCCTCCAGGCGGTCGGGGCGCAGCTGGGTGCCGCCGAACTCCTCGGCCCGCACCGCCGGACCAGAAAGGATCAGTGCGTGCATGCAGGCGAGAAAGGACGCGTCTTCCGCATCCCATTCGGCTACCGGCGTGGCGGACAGCGAGGTGAGCACGCAGCGCGGTGAATCGGGCCGCAATGATTTGCCGACCAGATTGCTGTTCCTGCCCAGGTTCGTGTAATGGCGTGTTCCGGTGTAGAGCAACACGGGCGCCATGTGCAGCAGTGAGAAGCGTATCCGCTCGATCATCGAGGTGACCCGCTCGGCAGGCAGCCCGACCAGCCACGATTTGATCGATTCGTGCTCGGACGCGTCCTGCTCGCCCAGTCGCTCCAAGTACGCATCCAGGCTATCGGACCGCCCGGTCGGCCACTCGGCCACGCCGATCGGGTGGGCTGCCTCCGATATCTCCTCGCCAGCGCGGAGCAGCCGCAGCCGACCGGTATGCGTCAGGACGATCCGTTCACCCCGCTCGGCCGGTTCGCTGAGGACGGCGCCCGCGTCGGTCGCCGCCTGGAGCAGCCCACGCTCCGTCCGGGTCAGCGCGTGCAGGCCGATCTCCACCGGAATCCGTCCGCCCAGTGACGCTCCGTAGCGCACAGCACCTGCGACGCTCGTATGCCGGGAAGCCTCTTCGGCGATATTCGCGACCAAGACAGGAAAACCCTCAGACTGCAAGATACCCATGCCGTTCCCACTCCATGAGAAATCCTCGAAGACCGCAGAAATTTGCACGGCCGCAAAAACCGGCACGATTGCAAATCTGCATTGCTGCAGGGCTCGCCTGAGCACTTGAAATCTTCCATGGGTACGGAAATTATATGGGTACGGAACCGCTCCGATCAGTGAATCCGCACTGATATCTCGCGCACGGCTTCCTCCGCATTTCGCTCGGCCCGTTCGGGGGTACCGCCGACGGCAATCACGGAGCCGACCCGGTCCCACGAGGAACGCAGATCCCCAACGTGGTCCCCGGGCTTGCGCAGCACGTCCACGCACCGCACGCCTGGCATCCGGCCGGCCCGCTCCACACCATCCACCCGGTCGATGACACCGGCCTTCGACGTCAGGAACCGGATCGCGGCCCCGGTCCGCGCCCGGTCCGGCGGGCTGATCGCCTGACCGGTGAGCGAGCGCAGCCACAGTTCGGTGATGCTGGTGCCATAGGCGAGGTCGATCAGGTCCATGATCTTGTCGCCGGGCGGGCGGCCCGCACATTCGATGAGCATCGGGCCTGCGGCGGTGAGCACCCACTCAGCGTGCAGAATGCCGGTGTCGAAGCCGACGGCGTCAACCAACTGCCGGGCAACCCCCAACCACAGCCCGGGGTCACCGCCGTCGCCAGGCACCAAGTGCCCGACCTCCACCGGCCGCGGACCGGCAACGGTCCGCTTCGCGGTGACGTTCATGAACACCACCTCGCCCCCCTGGACGAGGCACTCCGTACTGAACTCCGGACCGTACAACCGCTCTTCCACCATGTACCGCCATTGCATCGGGCGATGGGCGATCTGGTTGCCTTCGTCGGCCTTGGAACACTCCTGCCATGCCGCGTGTACGTCTGCGTCGGCGTCCAGCAAAACCACCCCCAGGCTTGCCTGCCGGTTTGCCGGTTTGACCACGCAAGGACGGCCTTGGGCGAACGCCTCCACCTCGGCGGCCGAGGCCACCTCCCGGAACGCCGGACCGGCCATGCCCGCCGCCGAAGTGGCCTCCCGCAACAGCAGCTTGTCCCGAAGCACCGCGGCAGCCTTGCTGCCTGCGCCAGGCAGGCCGAGAACCTCGGCGGCGCGCGCCGCACCGGTCACGGCGTACTCCAGACACGGCGCCACCGCGTCAATCCCCTTCAAGTCGGCAATGACATCGAGGAACTGCTCGTCCTGCTGGTAGCGACCGAACCGGACCTCGGCCAGATGCGAGTGGGCGCCCGCCTTGGCCGCGAGGTTCTTACCCTCCCAGAGGTCCTGCTCCTCCAGTACCACCACGCTGACACCGGGACAGGAACCGAGCGCGGTGAGCACGCCCGTGTTGTAGCCGATCAAGAGCACGCGCATGTCAGCCGACCTCCGACGTGATGTTGGAACGCAGATAGAGCAGCACCGCGAGGACACCCACCAGCGTGAGCGCTCCCCAGTACAACGGGCGGATCTGGTGCGCGACCGCGGTCAGGAACAGCGCACCCCCAGCAAAGGCACCAAGCGACTCGCCCGTAGCGGCGGCGACCTGCCGCAAGTTGAACAGTTCGACGGCGGGCCGGTCACCAGGGATATCGGTGAAGGCGGTGTAAGCCATCGGAGTGAAGAAGGTCTCAGCAAGCGAGAACACCCCGACCGCGACGAATGAGCCGGACAAGGTCGCCCCGCTGACGCCCATGACAGCGAAGGCTCCCGAGAACATCGCCACGCCGACGAGCAGGAACGCGAACGGCGTGACGCCGGAGTTCAGTTTCCGCCTGACATAAGCGGTCACGGGAATCTGTATCACAACGACCAACACCGCATTAACGGTGAAGAAACTCGCGCGCCATACTGCCGACCCCGTCAGTTCATCGATCTGGAGCGCGACGGCGGAGAAGAACTGCGCATAAAGAAAGCTACCGACCGCGGTCATCACCGAAACCCGGCGCACATGCCGGTCATTGACGACCACGCGCAGCAGGCCCAGCTTGAGAGGCGGCCGCACATCGTGGTCTCCCGGCCGCACACCCGATGGCAGTCCCACCACAACGGCCACGGCGGCCAGCACATACATCATCGCGACACCGGACATCAACTGCACGTCAAGGCTGCGGCCCAGCATCACGTTGGCGACGATGGGGCCGAGTGAGGCGGCGACATTCACTACAACCTGTACCGCCGAGAACACCGTGTTGCGGGCGGAGACAGCCGATACCGCCATCACGACGTAGACCCGCGCCATCAACCCGTTGACACTGATGCCGGTACCGGCCATCAGCAGACAGGCAGCTATCCCGAACCGACCCGGCACCACCGGCAGCAGGGCGAAACCGGCGGCAGTCAGCAACAGACCACCGGCCATGGCCCGGCGTACGGAGGTGTGATGCAGCACACCACTACAGAAAAGGGATGCGCCCCGGGCGGCGAAGTTCAGGGAGAACAGGGCGCCACCGATGAAGACGGGGCTGGTCCCGGGATGCAGTCGCTCGACAAGCAGCGGAAGTACTGGCAGGACCGCGAAGAAACCCAGATGCGACAGTAGATAGTCGACGACCACTGGGCCGGTCACGCGCGGAACAATCGCACCCCGAAAGAGACGGACAGCACTTTTCGCAGTGCTGACCATTGATGTTCACCCCACCGTTGTTCCGCGTTCACTGTTCTGAAAACTCCTCGAATTTCCGCGCAATCGCAGTCTTCGAGCAGCCACGGGCAGCCTAGCGACGGAAATCTACTGTGGAAATACGACCAGGGATACACCGGCATTTCTTTGCCTGGCGATGACCAAGGAGTCGCAGGAGATGATGACGCGGGTTCAGCGCCTGGTGCAGGGCTGTTTCCAAGTCCTGGCAATTATGCGTCGACGAGGGGCAGGTGAGTCTGCCCCCTCTGCTGTAGATCATGGTCTTTGCGGCATTTCTGGCGTCGCGTGGGATACGGGATGGTTCATGCGCCATCGCGCGCGGGTACGGCGGTGGCAGGAGCGGGCGATGGTCTGGTGGAGGCGCCGGCCCCCACGCCTTCTTCGGGGAATCAGAGGCAGACGGCACGAAGTCCTCAACCCATCAGTTCCCTGAGTCAACCTCTATGCCGTAATCGGCTCCTCGGGGGGCGTCTTGATCTTGGTGTTGGCCTGGTGGATGGCTGGGTCGTAGCAGGTGCCGTCGCGCCAGCAGGCCCACATGACGCGGAGCCAGGAGCGCGCGAGGATGCGGATGGCG
>NZ_JBWKFL010000070.1:0-30315 GCF_056434305.1 Streptomyces sp. NPDC044061
CCCAGCACCCCGCCACCCCGTCGGCAAACACCAGCACAAAAAGGACACCCCTCGACCCTGAGGACCGAGGGGAAACCTTTAATTTCAAGCTTAGCCGGAATGCTCCGAAAACGTGCCGTAGGCCGCCGTGATCAACCCAGGCGGCGGGCGGGGCGGCGTGAGGCGTGGGGCGACATGCCAGGCGACCGCGTCGACGCCGGGCAGCGCGTACCGCTGGGAGCCAGCAGAAGCGTGGTGGGAGCGAACCAGAACCGGGGAAGAAGTGCCCTCGACGTCATGCGTGAGCGGCCAGGCACGAAGGGCCCGGACCCACCCAAACGGGGCCGGGCCTGTTCGGGTGTTGGGGTCAGATGACCCGGATGTTCTCCGCCTGGGGGCCCTTCTGGCCCTGGCTGACGTCGAACTCCACGTGCTGGCCCTCCTGCAGTTCGCGGTAGCCCTGCCCGGCGATGTTGGAGTAGTGGGCGACGAAGACGTCCGGGCCGCCGCCCTCCTGCTCGATGAAGCCGAAGCCCTCCTCCGCGTTGAACCACTTCACAGTGCCCTTGGCCATGTCTGTCTCCATCGAAGGGGTTTCGGTCCCGCACGGTGCGGGACCGGAGGTCATCGCCTGGTCCGGAGAGGACTGCACAGCAAAACGCCCGCGGGCAAAGGTGACCGCGGGCGAACGCTTTCGGAACCACGACTGCTCTGTCGATCACGCTAGTCACAGGGGCACTGCCAGGCCGGCACTGCGGGCTGTCGCCTTTCCGGGGCACATCGGGCACCTTCTCCTCCTACGCCACCCCGGCCAAGCGCTACACCGGGTACTCCGACGTCCAGACCGCCCCGCCGCAGGAAAGCCCACCGAGGGCTCCGAGTCCGACACCTTCCGGGAGTACTACGACCTGGTTGACGACCCCTCGCAGCTCACCAAACAGCTCTGCCAGGGACTCTGCAGACGAGCAGGCTCTGGGCATACTGGCCCTGAAGTCCCAGCTCGCCGCCGACCACGTGAGCTGGCCTCAACTGCTGTCCCGGCCGGGATCAGCGGGCGGGGAGAGCGGCACCCGCGACCATATCGCTGGCAGCAACCGGTCGTCGACGCCGTCCAGGTCTGGACCAGCAATATCCGCGCAACAATAGGGCTGAGTTCTACAATGTTCACCCTGGTCCCATTGCCCAGAACTCACTCACCCTTTACTCTCACAGCCATGGCAGCAGTGATTCTCACTGCTCGTCGGCACGTCGACTTCGGACGGCTGGCGAGTACGCTCTGTAAGGCCGCCACGGCGTGACCGCCGGGCTCGGTAACCGCTCGTCCGAGCCCTGAGCAGGCAGGTCAACGCCTCATCATTCAACGAGACATCCGGACTCCCGCCAGCCAGGCCGATCACGCCTCTACTGGGCCACAGTCCCCCGGTCCCGTTTCTTATTCGCAGTCCCCGCATATCCCAAAGCAGGCTTCCGGAAATTCTGCGCGCCTTTTTTGCCCGCCTGGCGAGCAGGATTCACCGTACCCAAAGCAGAAAAGGGAAAACCGAATGAGTGAGCACGAGCAATCGCAGGTAAGCAGACGCGGCTTCCTCGCGAGCTCGGCCGCAGTCGCCGCGGCGGTCGCCGTCCCCGCGGCCGCCCAGCTAGCCACCGGGGCTCCGGCCTCGGCGGCCACCCGCCCGAACATCCTGCTGATCATCACGGACGACCAGCCCAAGCACACCGACTGGGCGACCCCGAAGACGATCAGCTGGCTCGTCAACCAGGGCGTGAAGTTCACCAACGGCCACGTCACGACGCCGCTGTGCGCCCCCTCCCGCTCCTCCGTCTTCTCCGGCCGCTACGCCCACAACCACGGTGTGCTCGACAACGGCCACCCGTACAAGCTGGACCAGAACACCACGGTGCAGCGCTACCTGAAACAGGCGGGCTACCGCACCGGCCTGTTCGGCAAGTACCTCAACGCCTGGCACGTCGCCGACAACCCGCCGCACTTTGAGGAGTGGGTGCTGGAGGACCCGGTCGTCTACAACGACGGCACCTATAACGACAACGGGACCGTCCGCACGATCTCCGGTTACAGCACCACGATCATCAAGAACAAGACCCTGGCCTTCCTCGACAAGGCCGCGACCGACACCCGGCCCTGGTTCGCGGTCGTCACCCCCAAGGCCTCGCACGAGCCCAACACCCCCGAGACGCAGTACGCCAACACCGTCACGCCGGACTGGAATGGCCGCCCGTCCGTCTTCGAGACAGACAAGAGCGACAAGCCCGACTATATCCAGAGCGCGAACGCGAACCTCTCTGACGCCCAGGCGCTGCGGCAGCGTCAGCTGCGCACCTTGCTGTCGGTCGACGCCGCGGTGCAGGAGTTCAAGGACAAGCTGGCGTCCCTGGGGCAGCTCGACAACACCCTCGTCATCTACCTCGGCGACAACGGCTACACCTGGGCCGACCACGGATGGCAGAAGAAGTCGGTGCCCTACCTCCCGTCCATCGAGGTGCCGTTCTACCTGTCCTGGCCGGCCGGCGGCCTGGGCGCCGGGACCACCGACAACCGCATCGTCGCCAACATCGACATCGCGCCCACCATCCTCCAGGCGGCCGGGATCAGCCCGAACACCCCGCAGGACGGCAAGTCCCTGCTCGGCACCTACAGCCGTGACCACTTGCTGACCGAGTGGTGGGAAGCGGGCGTCCACCAGACGGGGAGCCCGCACACGTGGTCCTCGTACGTCGCCAAGGACAAGCAGTACACGGAGTACTACAAGCTGCACACCGACACAGGCGGCAATGTGGTCGGCACCGGTGAAGTGGCGTTCCGCGAGTACTACGACCTCACGAACGACCCGTACCAGCTCACCAACAAGCTCTACGGGGCGACCTCCGCGGACGAGCAGGCTCTGGGCATCCCGGCCCTGAGGGACCGGCTCGCCGCCGACCGCGTGAGCTAGCCTTACCGGCCGCACCGCGCCGGCCGGTCCGCACCAATCCGGTCGGGTGCCCGTCTCTCACGGGCACCCGGCCGGCTCCTTCGAATATCGGAGATGTCATGTCCTCCTCGTGCTGCACACCAGGCCGGGCCACCCTCACGATCGCGCCGGCCGCGTCCACGGCACCGCCCCGCTCCGAGACGGCACTTAGGATCGCCAAGCAGCTGATCGACCTCCCCGGCGGCCGGTTCCTCATGGGCGGCGATGATCCCGACGGCATCGCGGCCGACCACGAGGGCCCGGTCCGCGAGGTCAAGGTCCCCCCCTTCCGGATCGCCCCCACGACCGTGACGAACGCCCAGTTCGCGAGCTTCATCAAGGCGACCGGCTACATCACCGAGGCCGAGAGCTTCAACTGCTCCTTCGTCTTCTACGGCCTCCTCCCCGAGGAACTCGCGGACACAGCGGAGCCCGTTGCCGAAGTGCCGTGGTGGCGGGCGGTGGCCGGCGCGACCTGGCGGTATCCCGAAGGCCCGGGGTCGTCCATCGAATCTCGTCAGAATCACCCCGTTGTCCACATCTCCTGGAACGACGCCCATGCCTTCTGTGAGTGGTCCGGCACGCGCCTGCCCACCGAGGCCGAGTGGGAGTACGCGGCCCGCGGCGGGCTCGAACGGCGCCGTTTCCCGTGGGGTGACGATCTGGCCCCACGCGGGCGGAGGATGCTCAACATTTGGCAGGGCGACTTCCCCGCCCATTACACGGGTTCCGGCGGACCCGGCACCGTACCCGCGAAGGCCTACCGCCCCAACGGCTACGGCCTTTACAACACCGTGGGAAACGTGTGGGAATGGACGGCCGACTGGTTCGTCCCGGACATCTCCCGCGTCATGCGCGGCGGCTCCTACCTGTGCCACGACTCGTACTGCAACCGCTACCGCGTCGCAGCCCGCAGCCGTAACACCCCCGACAGCTCGACAGGCAACATCGGCTTCCGCATAGCCGCCGACGGCCGGTAGCAAGGGCCTTGCGGAGTTGTGGCCCCGATTTACCTTCTTTCGTGATCCTGGGTCGGGCTCCCGGCCTCCGGGCACGGCGTGACTTTTGCCCCTGTCGAAGGCATGACCTGGGGGTGGTCCTACGTTGTTGGTAGGCCGGATGGGCTGTCGTACTGTCGGGAAGGTCCAGCAGTCCCGGGTATCGCTTGCGGGGGTGGTTGCCTTCGATGGTTCCGTGACACGTGGCCGCTGGGGACTGCACGGCGACTCGACCGCTGATCAGGAGCTGCGAGCCGGGAGTGTATCGCTGAGGCCATGTCTGCGGGGTCTTCCGGAGCCGCTGTGTGCTGGAACGACCGGAGGCCGTTGTGGCCGGGAACTGGGCAGGGACCGGCATCGGCAATGCTCACCACCACACCACTCCTTGGACAGTGCGGGCGAGGTGCTGCTCTCGCGCAGAGTGGCCAACGACGAGTTCCGGGCCTTTGCCCAGCTCGGACACTTCATCGTCTCCAAGGCACGGCGGGCCGGAGTTCCGCTCGTGTTCGTGGATCCCGCGTACTCCTTGAAGGAACGTGCGCACTGGGACACATGGACCGGCGTAACCGGATCTCCCAATCCAAGTTCGCATGCCGGTCGTGTGGCGTCGTTGCGCACGTCGACCGACATGCTTCCCACGTTTTCGCACCGTGGCGAAACCGTGTGGACTGCGGGGCGTGAGTCACCCGTCCAAGCCGCCAGCCACGAGGCTGAACGGCTCAGACGCGGGAGGCATCCCCACCCAGTGAAGCCCTACCCGCGAGCCTGGTCCTTAGAGGGCGTTTATGCAGGTCAGGCCCTATATGAGGCTCTCGCCCCTGCCCTACTTTGATGGCTTTCATCCCGTAGGCGTCGAATGGCCTTCCCTGAGGCGGATGCTTGGTCATCCGTCTCGTTCGCTTCTATACCTGGAAGTCCGTCTGGTTTGAAGATGCCACGGAACCGCCTGATGGGTAGCGGAACCGCGCCCTCCGGCTCACTCGTGATCACGCTACGCCGTGAGCGAGCGCAAGCCGTACCCCAGCGACCTGTCCGACACCCGATGGGCCCTGATCGAGCCGACGTTGACGGCCTGGAGAAAGGCCCGGCTCGACCGCAGGCCGACCGGACGGCCGGCCAAGGTCGATCTACGCGACGTCTTCAACGCGATCCTCTACGTGAACCGCACCGGAATCCCCTGGAAATACCTCCCGCACGACTTCCCGAACCACGGCACCCTCTATGCCTACTACGCCGCGTGGCGGGACGAAGGAATCTTCGCCCAGCTCAACTACGACCTGACGGGACTGGCTCGAGTGAAGGAGGGGCGCAAGCCCGAGCCGACCGCCTCAGTGATCGACACCCAGAGCGTGAAGACCTCCAGTAACGTACCCCTGACCAGCCAGGGAACCGATGCGGCCAAGAAGATCGTCGGAAGGAAACGCGGCATCCTCACCGACACGATCGGCCTCATCCTTGCCGTGACCGTCACCGCCGCCGGCCTCTCGGAGAACGCCCTGGGAATGCGCCTCCTCGACCAGGCGAAGGAGAAGTACCCGACCATCTCCAAGAGTTGGGTCGACACCGGCTTCAAGAACGCCGTCGTCGAGCACGGCGCCCGCCTCGGAATCGATGTCGAAGTCGTCAACAGAAACCCAGATACCCGCGGGTTTCACGTCGTGAAAAGACGCTGGGTGGTCGAGCGGAGTATCGGTTGGATCATGATGCACCGCCGTCTGGCCCGCGACTACGAGACCCTCACCGCCAGCTCCGAAGCCATGATCCACATTGCTTCGGTCGACAACCTCACCAGGCGCATAAGAGACGAAACCACCCTCACCTAGCGAGGAACGTACTAGGGCATCAAGGGCAATCTGCCTACTTCAAACGTCCTCTGAGGGCCGGGCAGTTGACTGAGCCACGCGGAGTGTGACGGTGACTCCGTCAGCGTTTACGACACTGTGGGTTGGTTGGAGGCCGCGGTTGTGGTGGTGTCGACTGATGCGGTGCCGGTGAGGGTGGCGAGCATGTGGCGGACGTTGGTGAGTTGAGCGTTGATGCTGTCACGGCGGTTAGCGAGTGCGGCGATTTCACGTTCACTCTCGTTGCCGATCCGGTCGGCTTTTGCGCTGGCTTCGGCGACGACGTCTTTGGCCTGGTGTTGGGCGGTCTCCACGGTCTGACGGGCGCGGCGTTCGGCGTCGGCGCGCTGCTTTTCAGCTTCGATGCGGAGTTCCTGGGTACGGTGTTCGATCTGAGTCAGCTGCGTTTCTGCTTTAGCCTGTCGGGAAGCGAGGTCGTTTTCGGCTTGTGCTCGGCGTTTAGCGAGCTTTGTGTCGAAGTCGGCTGAGGCCTCGGCAGCTGCGGCGCGTGTGCCCTCGAAGTGAGTGTATGCTTCCTGGCGTTTCGCTGCCGCGTTGTTGGCGGCGGCGTCGTGCAGTTGGCTGGCCTTGTTTTGGGCCTTATCGATGATCTGCGCGCTTGTACGTTCCGCTTCGGCTTTGCACTTGGTGGCATACGAATCGGCGTCCGCGCGCGCCCGGTTGGCGGCTGCGTTGGCCAGTTGGTGTTGTTGTTCAGCGTCCTGATGGGCCTGTTCGCGTAGCTCCCTGGCTTCTTCTTCGGCGAGGAGAAGGATTTTTTCGACGCGGACACTGAGGCTGCCGTATGCCGTATCGGCATCGTTGCTCTGTGCCTGAGTATTCTGAGACTCGAGATTTAGTTCCTCTATCCGCTTTTCCAGCGTGTTGATACGGATCAAGGCGCTGTCGCGATCGGCGGTGAGCTGAGTGACGTGGGTGTCGACCTGTTTACGGTCGTATCCCCGCCGCGTGATCTCGAAATCGTAGGGGGAGAAGACGTCGCTCATGGAGTTCCTGTCAAGGAGAACAGCGAGATGGCCGTGTGGGAAATTGTGTTACTGAAATCGGTTCTTCTTTTAATTTATTTGCGGACGTCGTGATCTAGGTGACGGTGAGCATGCACCCGACGTTCTCTCGGCTGCGCAAGCCGCACCGGACTGACGGTTAGCGGGACTTCTCAGCGAGGTGAGGGGTATCAGATCGCGGAGATGGGGCATCATGGCTCCGAGGCCTACCGCCACGTCTCCGCTGATCTCATCCATTTCTTCCATACCATCCCTTGCCGCCAGCTTATTACCCCATTTTCATGCTGCAGCAATCGAACAGGTCCGATGTTACCTCTGTTATGTTGAGTCGTTTCGCGACGATTGCGGTTGTCTGCTACTCGAGTACGAGACTGCCCATCGGCCTCGAAAGCGGTCTAGCTAAATCTTCTGAGGAATCCTGGTGCAACCAGATGATGTGGATCAGCTACATCTCCATGCTTGTTAGCCGCTGCGGCTCTTCCCCTCTTGCCGGGTCGATGCTTGTACTCCCGCCGGAATGCGCCAGCACGAACGAGGCGTCGATGTCAATACCGTCCAGTTGGCTACGGGGCGGCCGTTGGTGCGTACCCACGGGAATCCGTCGGGGCACAAATTCAGCAGGTCTTGTACGTGCGAGCGGGCCTTCGCCTGCTCGGACGTGCTCTTGGCCGGCACGGAGGACGTCGCATGTCGGCTTGTAGCGTCTCGGGTCATGGGTAACCCGGCACTGTGCCACGTGACTTGATCACCACACGGCATACTTCATATCATGGTCCGGCTGTCACCCTGTTATACCGTGTCCACGTGGTTAGTTTGAGTAGTCGCTTGTAGCAGCAGATGGCTGCGGCGAGGCCGAGAAGGCCAGGTAGTTGCTGGGTGACGTTCGTAGCGGGGGCTGAACCTGTGGTAGCCAGGAGATGGTGCGTTCGATGACCCAGCGGCGTCGCCCTACTGTTCGGGTTGTTGTCGGTCGGCGGGCGAGTCTGAGTCCGGTGCCGGTGAGGCAGCCGTCGATGAGGTTGGGGCGGAGATGGACGTGACGTAGGCCCCAGCGGAGGGTGCGTTCGAGGTGTTCGTCGTCGGTGAAGGCGGTGTTGGCCGGCGGGCCACGCCGTAACAGTGACCAGACGCCCTCGACTGGGTTCAAGTCGGGCGCATAGGATTAAAGTTGCACGATGGTCAGCCAGTCGTGTTCGGCGGCGTAGTCACGCATCCCGGCTTCCCGATGAGTGTTGAGATTGACGCCCCTATGTTGCGTCAACCAGTCCTGATCTTCGACTGGGGCAGCGGCGCGGCCAGGATGTGGTGATAGATCTCCCGCGCCACGTAGCGCTTGAGACACCGGATGACCTCGCGCTTGGTCTTGCCTTCCGCAGTGCGTCGTTCGAGGTAGTTTCGGGTTCGCTCTTCTCGCCGCAGGCGTGTGAGCACAATGCGGTAGAGCGCCCCTGACGGTTGCCGCCGCGATTGAGGCGGCGATGCCGGCTTTTTCCGGAGGAGTGCTCGACCGGGCTCACGCCGCAGAGGGCAGCGAACGACGCCTCGCTGGTGAGGCGATCATGGTTTTCCCCAGCAGCGATGAGCAGGGCTGCCGAGCTGTCGGGCCCCACGCCGAAGACCTTGAGCAGGCCGGGGTTGAGAGCACGGATCATAAGAGTGATCTGCCCTTTCAAGGTGGTGATCTGCTCGGACAGGTGGCGGATGCGCAAGGCCAGGAGCTGCAAGGCCTGGTGCACGGCCCCGTGCTCGGGGTTGAGGTGGGCGCAGGCGGCGAACAGCGCTGGATTACGCAGCGGTTCGAGTGACTCCCGCAGGGCTGGATCAGCGCAGACCAGGATGGCTTTGAGTTGGTTGATGGCCTGCGTGCGGGCGCTGACCGCAGAGTCCTTGACCATCTTGGCCACGCGGAGGGCGTAGGGAGCGCGTCGGAAGGCGGCGCCCGCGGTCGTGGTCGGCTGTGGCGTCCCCCTTGGATGTGGGACGGCTTGTTCCCGGCGCGGTCCTGACAAAGACGCCGACCTCCATCGGGCTCCGGATCCCCCGCGCCCTAACGTGCGCCCCTCAGCTGCCTGTGGTGCCGGACAGCAAAGACCGGTACAGGTGCCACAACATTGTTGTCCCCTGCTCGGCCTGACCGACATCGTCCTGAGAATCGATTGCCAAAGTTGCAGGCTGGTGCCCACCTTGTATGAGTTCTGACCTACGTTGGTGTGCCGCCAGGACTTCGATCCAACAGCAGGTAATGGGTGAGAGATTAACGTTGGAGCTGCCCTGCCGCTCCAGGATCTCCGCCCACTGTTGCAGGTCGAGAAGCCACACCGGGGAGCAGGAGTGGCTGCGCCGCTGCGAGGTGCCCGGCTGCTGGCGTACCTTCGTCGACCTCTCCCGTAGCGCTCACGGCGGTTCTGTGACAGTCGGACGTGCGGCAACCGGCACATGTGGCCGCGTACAAGGCGCGAGGCAAAGAAGCGGCGAGTTGACTCGACTGCCGCCGGGACCGGCGGCCGGAGACAGCAGTGCAAGACGTCCCGCTGCAGCAGTGTTGAGCGTAGGTCAGCTCGCCGGGGCAAGGTGAAGCCGATGGTGGCTGATGGGGATGGTCATAGTGTCCACTGTGCCGTGGCTGGTGGTGTAGTGGGCACGGGCTATTCCGGCGGCAGCCAGGGCCCGTTGGCAGCGTGGGCAGGGCCGGGCCAGCAGTGGGACGCCGGCCCGGTTGACTCGAGCGACAAAGACTTCAGCGCCGGCGGTCGCGGCCCTCACCCGGCGAAGCACCACCTCTTCTGCGTGGAATGTGGCATGCCGGAAGTCGACCATCGGGTTGTTGCGGCGCAGATTCGGCCCGGCGGCCAGCACGCGGTTGCCAGCGGCCAGGACCGCACCCATTCGGTAACGGCACGCCGAACGCAGGGCCTGCCGGACCGCCAGATCCATCAACGCCACCAGGCGCCTCCCTGCCTCAGCGGAGCCTTGCTGTTGCTGATCACCGGCCATGCCCGGCCACTGTGCCTGAAAGCCCGGCGAGGAGCATGCTGAGCGCTACTCCGCCGGAAGCGCAGGGCGCTCGTCCGCATCGCCCCAGGCAGATGGGCCGCTGGCATGGCAACAGCGAATGATGGTAGGAGTGGAGGGATTCGAACCCTCACGCCCACAAGGGCACCGGGACTTGAATCCGGCGCGTCTGCCCGTTCCGCCACACTCCCCTGGCGCTGCACCCCAACCGACGCTCGGCGAGCTTGGGACCGGCTAGGGGCGCTTAGGCTGCCGTCCCAGCTCACGACCCGCCGGGTTGTGAAGCTGATGACATCTTACGTCTACAAGCGAGCACCCGTGCAAGCAGTTCTTGCAAATCATAATCGGTGGAAGAAGGCATGGGAGGCGGGCTGCGCCGGAAGTGTGTCTCCAGTTGATCTGTACAATGGTCCATTGCGGGCAGTCGGCCGTGTGCCAGATCTCCACCGGCAGCCCGACCCCGATGTCAGGCATTGGCCGGGGCAGGCCGGCGAAGCCGTCAGGGCACACGTCACGCTCGGGCTTCGGCGTCTGACTCATCGCGGCATTGTCCTTCCACCTTGGGAGGCAAAGCGCGAGGCTTCGGCTGGCCGCCTTGGTCTCTTGCTTTGCGGCCCGGCGCTCCGCGGCGTTGAACCCTGGCATTCTTCTCGCACTCCGGGTAGACCGGCTTGCTCTGTGGATGGTCCTTGCACACGGCTGATCCACACCCTCTCTTGATCGCCCCGCCGCACATTGCGTACACGGCCGGCCCTCGGCGCCGCGAGACCGGGACCGCCTTCTGCAACGTCTTCGCTGCCCGCGTACCGGCGGCCCGGCACACTGCCGCCAGCGACGCTGGCGTCACGTGCAGGACCGCAGATCGTCCGGCTCACCCGATGCTGCGGCCCCCGCCCTTCGAACCCGAGCGGAATCTCCGACCTCCCGGGGCGATGCCAAAGGAGACGCATGCGGTGCCGCGGGTGATCGTCGCGGACAAGCTCCGTTCCAGGGGTTGAAACAAGCGAGCCGAGAACCGCCAGCACCCCACGACGTAGTGCGAAAAGCGCCATGAAAAGGTTTCCGCTCTAGCGGCGGTTCGTGTCCGCGTTCAGCGGCACCTCGCCCCACTGGCGACCCCGACGACACCTTGAGAGATCGGGCCAGCCCTCGGCTGCCTGAGCGCCCAGCCGACATCCAGACCCCGGTCCGCTCCGACGTGCCATCAGACTCCCACATTCCAAGCAGCTTGACGACACCCTGTGGTGTGCTGCGGCGTCTGATGCTGGACAGGTTGTGGGTCGCGGGAGCACATGAGGGGTGGCCAAGATGATGACTGACAATTGGGTGACCACGTCGCAGGCGAGTGTGCAGGTGTTCAATACGTCGCATGGAATTGGACGATTTTTATCCTGTCGTGATGTAACGCGACTCCCAATCCTGTCGTGGGCGGCGGCGCAGGGCCATCAGGCTTTGTGGGTAGCGGAACGAGTGCCCGGGCGTGAAGTCGATGACGGTACGCCAACTCTTGACGTAATGGACCCGCTGGGCGGATACGGTCACGTCCAGACGCGACTCGTACCGACACGCTTTGACTCAAGATCAACGTCGATTGGCCGTCTCGAGGCTGCCGCAGGCTACGCCCGTCCTGATTACGAATTGTAGACGCCTGTCCGCTCATCCGTTGTGCTCAGGTGAATCGCGATGATTGAGGATTTCATGGTACGCACTGCGTCGTCACCCAGGGCCGAGCGATCGGGCTCCGTCGCGGCGTGGTCGGTCCCCGCTGTCGCCATGGTAGTGGCCGCGGGGGTCGCTGTTGTGCTGGCGCCGCCGGCCGCACGGGTCTGGGTCGTCTGGTGCGGCGCCGTCACAACGGTTATGGTCGCCTTCCTTTCTGCTGGACTCCTGCGCTGTAAACGGATGTTGACTGACTTGCGGGCGGTGAGCACCGAGCAGGAGCGCTGCTTGATCCAGCAGTTGCAGCGCCAGGAGGCCGCGATGGTCCGGCTGGCGAGCAAGCAGCTGCCAGAGGCCGTCATCCGGCTGCAGGAGGGGGAGTTCGCAGAAGACGTGCTGCAGTCCTTGGGTGACGAGTGGGCCGAATTCGCCCCGGACTTCCACCGAGCGCACCAAACTCTGCTGCGCTCGGTGGTGGAGGCCGTGCAGGCGGAGGAGAGCATCCGCGACTCTGCCCAGCGTGGCGTAGTGAACATCGCTCGGCGTGTGCAGGCTATTGTGCACCGGCAGGCCACGGATCTGCGTGCGATGGAAGACCGGCACGGCAATCAACGCGAGTTCCTCTCTGACCTGCTGAGGCTGGACCACGGCACCGCGCTGATCGGCCGCTTGGCGGACAGTATCGCGGTGCTCGGCGGTGCCCGGCCCGGTCGTCAGTGGAACAAGCCGGTGCCGCTCTACAGCGTGCTACGTGGCGCCATGTCACGCATCCTGGACTACCAGAGGGTGGAACTGCACTCCGTCGCCAACGTCGCCGTCGTCGGCGCCGCCGTCGAACCGCTGATCCATGCGCTGGCAGAACTGCTGGACAACGCCACTCGCTACTCGCCGCCCCAAACGCAGGTGCACCTCACGGCGGGAGAGGTGCACCTGGGCATCGCCATCGAGATCGAGGACGGCGGCGTCGGCTTGAGCGAGGAGGCACGGGCGCGGGCCGAACGGGTGCTTAAGGACGCACGATCCGGTATCGACCTGAACGAGCTCGGGGAGTCGCCGCGGCTTGGCCTCGCCGTGGTCGGGCGTCTCGCCCGGGCGTACGACCTCCAGGTCTCCCTGCCGCCCTCCGCGTATGGCGGCGTGCGCGCGGTGCTGTGCGTACCGAAGAACCTGATCACCACAGCGCCCGCCACCGGTAGGGCACACGGCATCGGCGTCTCCGCGGGCCCCCTGCCCGCCGCTGCACCGACCCGCTCCAGCTCCCCGTCCCGTGGTGTTCCAGTGCCGCGCTCCTATCCGGACGGCCCCGCTCCAGCCACGTACGCATCGCCTGGCGTAAGCGTCGCGGATACCCATAACCGGGCGGTGATAGAGCCGCAGGGCACGACCCCGGCCGAGCGCCCGACGGGCGCGGCAACGTCGCCGGTCGCGAGGTCGGATGCGGAGGGTCAGACGCCCAGTGGGCTGCCGCAGCGCCGACGCCGCCGTCCCAACCTGGCAGCCGGTCCAGCGTCCAGGCCGATGCGGACCGCTGCATCGCCTCAGCCGACGGCAGCGGAGGATCCCGCGCCGGGAATGTGGATGGCCGCGCTGCAGAGCGGGTTGTCTGACGAGGGGCCGAAGGCGACACCTAACCGTGGCAGTAGTGACATGTTGGACGAGAGTGAGTAGGCGATGAATCAGCGCGCGGACATGGACTGGATGCTCAAGGATCTAGCGGAGAGTGTCCCGCAGACCCGCCACATCGTGGTGTTGTCATCGGACGGCTTGTGCATAGCCAGTTACGACACCGACGCTGACTGCGCTGATCGCCTGGCCGCGATCGGGTCCGGACTGCAGAGTCTCTCTGTCGCGGTCACGACTGAGTTCCCGCACAGTGACGGGCGGATGAGGATGGTCGTCATTGAGGTCAGCGGTGGCTTTATGTACCTGATGGCGGCGGGCGCGGGTGCCCATCTGGCGGTGCTGGCCGACGAGGGCGTCGACGCCGGCCTGATCGGCCAGTGCATGCGCGACCTGGTGGCCCGTATCGGCGCGCACCTCACCAGCCCGCCACGCAGTGACGGAGGGGTGGTGTGAGCGAATCCGGCGAGGATTGGGAGGACAGCGGGCCTGAGCGGCTTTATGTGATCACAGGCGGCCGGATAGAACTCTCCGAGCAGGTAGCTCTTGACCTCATCACCTTGATCGTGTCGATGGAGGAGCCGCGCCTGGGCATGCAGCCGGAGATTGCCGCCATCCTTCGGATGTGCCGGTCACCGCTGTCCGTCGCCGAGATTTCCGCCTACCTGTCTCTGCCCTCCAGCCTGATCAACGTACTGCTCGCCGATCTGCTGGCAGAGGGACGGGTTGAGGCCCGTTCGCCTAGCCCGTCGCTTCCCGACATCGCACTGATTGAGGCAGTAATCAATGGTCTCCAAAAGCTGTGACACGGCCGCCGAGCCCCGGGCCGAGGATCGGCTGCCGGCGTCGGTCACCTCTTCGGTCAAGATCGTAATCGTGGGCGGTTTCGGCGTCGGCAAAACCACCCTGGTCCGGTCCGTCTCCGAGATCAGGCCCCTGACGACCGAGGAGACGATGACCGAGGCCGGGGCCGGTGTCGACGACACAGTCGGGGTAGAACGCAAGACGGCGACCACCGTGGCGATGGACTTCGGCCGGATCAGCCTGAACAAGGAGCTGGTTCTCTATCTGTTCGGCACGCCGGGCCAGCAGCGATTCTGGTTTCTGTGGAACGGCCTGTTTGAAGGGGCGTTGGGCGCCGTCGTGCTGGTTGACACGCGGCGGCTGGAGATCAGCTTCGACGTGATCGGGCGGCTGGAGGAGGCCAACGTTCCCTTCGTCATCGCCGTCAACGCCTTCCCGGACGCCGCCTCCTACCCCACCGAGGAGCTGCGCGGCGCACTCGACTTGCCGGACGACGTGCCGATCGTGGTGTGCGACGCGCGCGAACGCCAGTCAAGCCGGGACGTCCTGATCATCTTGATGCGCTACCTGCGCTCCCTCGCCCTCGCCTCGGAGGCGATATGACTACCGCAACACCGCCGCCGGGCTGCCCGGCCCACGGCATGATCCCCGACGGCCTGCAGCGGTTGTACGGGGGTGAGGCCGAGGCCGATCCGATGGGCCTCTTCCGAAGGCTGCTCTCCGAACACGGCCCCGTCGCTCCGGTACTGGTGCACGGCGACCTCCCCGCCTGGCTGGTCCTCGGCCACCAGGAGAACCTCGAGGTCGTCCGCACCCCCACCGTCTTTTCCCGGGACTCCCGACACTGGCGTCACATGGCAGAGGGCCGGGTCCCGGCCGACCACCCGCTGTTTCCGATCACCGCGTGGCAGCCCCTGTGTATCTTCACCGAAGGTGCCCAACACCAGCGGCTGCGCGGCGCGGTCACTGACAGTCTGGACCGGTTCGCTGCCCGCGGCATACGGCGCTATGTCACCCGGTTCACCAACCAGCTGGTCGACGGGTTCGCCCGCAGGGGAGCCGCCGACCTGGTCGGACAGCTCGCGGAACAGCTGCCGCTGCGGGTGATGACCCAGCTCTTCGGCATGCCCGAGGAATACGGACCTGCGCTCGTCGAGGCCGTACAGGATATGCTCAACGGTTCCGAGACCGCGGCCGCTAGCAACGACTACATCACCGACATGCTGGCCCAGCTGGTGGAACGCAAAAGGGCAAGCCCCGGCCACGACTTGCCGTCCAAGCTGATCGAACACCCCGCAGATCTCAGCGACAGTGAGGTCCGGGAGCATCTCCGGCTCCTCATGACGGCCGGGAACGAGACCACCGTCAACCTGATCGCGAACGCCTTGCGGATGCTGCTCACCGACCCCCGCTTCAGAGCGAACCTCGCAGGGGGGCACATGACGCTCCCGGACGCCCTCGAGCAGGTGATGTGGGACGATCCGCCGATGATGACGCTGCTCGGGCGCTGGGCGACGAGCGACACCGTGCTCGCCGAACGGTCCATCAAGACCGGCGACATGCTGCTGCTCGGGCTGGCCGCCGGAAACGGCGACCCGGCGATCCGTCCGGACCCATCGGCCTCCGTGTACGGCAACCGCTCACACCTGGCCTTCGGCGGCGGACCGCACGAGTGCCCCGGTCAGCACCTTGGACGGTCGATCGCGGAAACCGCCATCGACACCCTGCTTGCCCGGCTGCCCGATGTACGCCTGGCCGTGGCCCAAGAGGAGCTCGAGTGGGCGTCCTCGCTCATGTTCCGGCGACTCAAGGCATTGCCGGTTGAGTTCTCGCCAGAGCACGGCACGAGGCACGCCGCTGGGACGTCGGATGCGGGCTCCGGCGCCGTATCCGGCGGGGGCCGGGCCGTCCTTCCCCTGCCGCAGCCAACACGTCCGGCCGCCGCCGGCCCTGTGCCAGCGACGGGCGACTCCCGGGCGCATCGGCCGTCGTGGAAGCTGAGGATCCGGCTCTGGAGCAGGTGAGCAGCTGCCACGGACGGTGCAGTGCAGCAACAGTCCTTCGACACGGAGCCCCGGCGCACAGCTGAACCGCCGGGGCCCGTCCACGCTGTCAGCCAGTGTCCGTGACGGATGAGGTAGCTACACACCTCCATCCCCGTCCCCTCCTCCTTATGCCTTACTCCTTGTCGCCCGTACGGAGCTCTGGTGGCCGTAGCGCGCATCAGGCCTGTCTGATCCCGCGGAGTATTCGATGAACGCCAACACGTACACCATTGATCACCCGCATGCCACGCCCGCCCCCATGGCCCGTACCGTCTCGCTCTCCGGCGCCCTGGCCCACCGCACGGCGCTGGCCCCCAACGCGGTAGCGGTATGGGACAGAGGCCGGAGCCACACCTACCGCGAACTGGACGAGTGGTCCCAATCCATATCCCGGGGCCTGCTACTCCGGGGAATACGCCCAGGCGACACCGTGGGCGTCCTCGGTGTGCGTTCCTGGGAGTCCACGGTCACCCTGGTGGGAATTCTGAAGGCCGGAGCCGTGTGCGTTCCCGTGGATGCGCAGTACCCCTCGGCCCGCTCGGCCGAGATGCTCACCGACGCCGAAACACGGCTGGCCATCGCACTCCCCGGCCATGCCCCCGTCATCGGCCACGACGATGACACGACCGACTGGGTTCCCTTCGACTCCCTCCTGAAGACGGCGGCCGACGAGTCCGGCGGTCGCGCTGCTGGCCTCAATCCGCCTGCTGAAGTGGAGCGCTCACCCGAAGACACCGCCTATGTGCTCTTCACCTCCGGCACCACAGGGCGCCCAAAACCAGTAGCCCTCCCGCACCGCGCCGTGGCCCGGTTGGCCAACAAGGAGGCTCCATGGTGCGCCGGGCCGGGCAAACGCGTGCTGCAGACCTTCGGCCTCTCCTTCGACGGCTCCCTCTTCGAGACCTGGGCCACCCTGCTGGGCGGCGGCTGCCTGGTGGTGGCCGAGCGGGACGTGCTGATGGACACCGAAGCGCTGCGAAAACTCATGGACAGCGAACGGATCACCCATGCCTTCATGACCACGAGCCTGTTCCACCACACGGTGCGCAACAAACCCGGCATCTTCGGCTCCCTGGACATGGTGCTGATCGGCGGCGAAGCCATGGACCCCGGCCTGACCTCGGCGGTCTGCGAGGCGGGACGCCCGAAGCACCTGATCAACGGATACGGCCCCACCGAGGGCGGCATCATGGTGACTGCCCACGATGTGCGCCAACTGGCACCGGCCGAGACCTCGGTCTCCATCGGCCGGCCGGTCGCAGGCAGCGAGTGTCACCTGCTGCTTCCCGACGGAAGCCCGGCCGCTCCCGGCCAGGAGGGCGAGATCTGCATCGGCGGTGACGGCCTGTTCCTGGGCTACCTTCGCCGCCCCGAGGAGACCACCCGCGCCTTCCTCTCCCGCCCCAACGGCCACGGAGGTACAGTCCGCCTTTACCGCAGCGGCGACCGCGCACGCTGGAGGAGCGACGGAACGCTGGAGTTCCTGGGCCGCGTCGACCGACAGGTCAAGATCCGCGGCTTCCGTATCGAACTGGAAGCGGTCGAAGCTCAGTTGCGCTCCCACCCCCAGGTGGCCGAAGCGGCGGTCCTGGTACGCGGCAACGACGGGATCGGCAAGGGCCTGAGCGCATTCGTCACCTCCGCCGACCCCGCAGACCCGGTGAACGCCGAACACCTCCGCCACCACCTGCAGGGCCGTCTACCCCAACACGCCATACCAGCACCCATCATCGAACTGGAACACTTTCCGCTCACCGACAACGGAAAGATCGACTACTCCGCCCTGCACACCGCCGCTTCCACGGCGAACACCGCACCCAGCATCCCGAGCACACCAGTGGCAGGCATCCAGCACGCCAACCGGGGTGAGTGCAACGGCCATTCCGGCGCCTCGGCCAGCGAGGACACCGTTGCCGGTATCTGGGCGGCTGTCCTTGGCACGCCGGTCTTCGAGGACACCGACTTCCTCGCGGCTGGCGGCAACTCCTTGCTCGCCGCCGAGGCGGTCACCCGTACCATCAGCGCCCTGGGGCTCGACATGACCAACTTCGGGCCGCTGCTGCGCCGGCTGCTCAGCGGGCCCACCCTGGCGGCCTACCGTGCCGCGACCCATACGCTGCCGCCCGACGAAAGCGGCATCGGCCATGCAGCGACGATAGACTTCAACGCCGAAGCCCGCCTACGGCTGGACCTCCCCCCAGCGTCCTCCCCCGCCCCACAGCCAACCCAGGCACGCGAGGTGCTACTCACCGGCGCCACCGGTTTCCTCGGGACGTTCCTTCTGGAACGACTGCTTCGGAAGACCGACGCCACCGTGCACTGCACAGTACGGGCCACGGACTCCGGGCATGCCCTGCGGCGGATCAACGAGGCGATGCGGAGCTTCGGCCTGCCCCAGCCTCCCCCCGAGCGCATACGTGCCGTCCCGGCCGACCTGAGCAAACCCGCTCTAGGCCTGGCCCCCAGCGACATCGAACACCTGAGCGACACCCTTGACCTCGTCATTCACAACGCGGCACACGTCAACTTCCTCTACCCCTACCAGCAGCTTCGGGAAGCCAACGTCGACGCCGTACGCACGCTTATCGGCCTCGTCCAACGACGCCGCATACCCCTGCACTACGTATCGACGACGGCAGTGCTCGCCGGAAGCGGCGTGGGCGGCATCCGCCACGCTAACGAGAACACCCCGCTCAGCCACCCCGAGCTGATCAGCATGGGCTACGCGGAGACCAAGTGGGTAGCCGAACGCATGCTGGGCCACGCCGCGCGGGCTGGGCTGCCGGTCACCATCTACCGGCCATACGAGGTCACCGGTGACAGCCGTACCGGCGCATGGAACACCACCAGCGCCATCTGCGCCGTCTTCGACGCCATCACCCGACTGCAAGCGGCCCCCAACATTCCGCTTCCACTAGACCTAGTACCCGTCGACACCGTCACCGACGCGATCACCGGTATAGCTACCCGACTTCCCCACCTGGGCGGCGTGGTACATCTGACCAACCCCCAACCAGGCCTGCTCGGCGACATGGTTGACCGGCTGCGCGCCGCGGGATACCAGATCGAAGACGTGAGCTACAAGGAATGGGTGAACCTCCTGGTCGACCACGTACGCGAGCACTCAGCCACACCCATCGCACCGTTCGCCCCGCTCTTCGCAATGCGGGCAAACCAGATGAGAATCAGCGTCAAGGAAATGTACTTCGACAACATATTCCCGCAGGTCGCACGCACCCGCACGGACGAGATCTGGCCCGCCTGGGCCCAGTCCTGCCCGCCCGTCAACAGCGTCCTGCTGGACCATTACGTCTCGGCCCTACAGCAGGACGGGCTGCTCAGCAGCGCGGTGTGACCGAGATCTGATCACACCTCGGACATGTGCGGCGCCAACCCGCGCGCGGTGTCGAGCAACAACCGTGCTGAGAGTGCAGGCTGGTCTCACCGGGTCCTCCGAGGATGCCCCGGTCTTCACGCCGGGGAGGAATCGGACTCCTGCCGAGCAGGGCAGGCTGCCTCAGCCTGGAATCCCCACACACGCCCGAAGGCGCCCCGCCAGGGGCGTCCGGCCGCAAGGCCGGACGCGAATCCCCCGCCTGAAGGACTTTGTTGGCGGATTCGGTGACCCTCCTCGGTGATCTTGTTTGATCGGGCAGTCTGGTGGGGTTCGGTTCCGTCGTGCGGGGAGGCAAGGAGGGGGCTGCGATGTCGCTTCGCCCTGTGCCTGCTCCGTCCGTCCCGGAGGCCACCGCGCGGGTGGCGCGGGCTGCGTTCCAGCAAGGGCTGCCTGGCCATGCGGATCCGGGATGAACTCGGTCCGCTCTTCGAGGACGAGCAGTTCGCTCGGGCATTCCCACGCCGGGGTGGTCCGGCCTGGTCGCCGGGCCAGTTAGCGATGGTCAGCGTGCTGCAGTTCGCGGAGGGTCTGACGGACCGGCAGGCTGCGAACGCGGTGCGCGGGCGGATCGACGTCAAGTACGCGCTCGGCCTGGAGTTGGACGATCCCGGGTTCGACTTCTCCGTGCTGAGTGAGTTTCGGGGCCGGCTGATCGCACACGGCCTGGAGGAGCTGGTCCTTGACCGGCTGCTGGAACGAGTGAGTGAGCTGACTCTATGAGGGCCGGGCCCCCTTCCCTGCACAGCCCGGTGGATGCTGGTTCCGGGTCCCGCACGTGCTCGGGAAGGAGGCCCTCAATGTCGGTTTACGCGGGTCGGGGGCACTTCTGCGCTTGACAGGCCCGGCCCTCATGGGTGGCGATGCTGCGGGCGGGAGGCCACCAGCGCACCGACTCCACGCACGCGCTGGCCCACGTGCGGACGCTGAACCGGATGGAGTTCGTCGGCGAGACTCTGCCGCGCTGCGCTGGAGACCCTGGCCGTGGCGGCGCCCGCCTGGCTGCGGCAGGTCGCGGCGCCGCAGTGGTTCGAACGCTATGGCAAGCGTATCGACTCCAGATCACCGAGAAAGGTCACCGAATCCGCCAACAAAGTCCTGCAGGACCGGGTCAAGTTGACATCGCCTTCCCAGGCGAATCACCCCGGCCGCCCAAGTAGCTCACAACGTCCCACAACAACCGCTAAGTAAACTCCCACAGTTGGGCTTCGCTTCAGATGACGCCTCACTTAACTTGGGCTCTGCCTAACGCCGCCCATCGTTCGTAGGATCTTCACTCACGACGCGCGGCCGAGTGCCCTGACGCCCCCTATGGTTGCGGCGCCCCCCGTGTGTCCGTCACTCCTGTCCGGAGGACAGTTATGACCGCCGTCAAGGCTCCCCAGCTCAACCGACGCCCGCTCTCCGCGCTCGCCGGCGCTGTGACCCTCACCGCCGCGTCGATCGGGCTGTGGACAGCCACAGGCTCCACCGCTCAGGCTGCGGCCCTCCCGACCCCTGACCATGTGGTGGTCGTGGTGATGGAGAACCACGCCTACTCGCAGGTGATCGGCAGCTCCAGCGCCCCGTACATCAACAACACCCTCAAGGCGGGTGGCGCCAACCTCACCCAGTCCTACGGCCTCACCCACCCCAGCGAGCCGAACTACTACATGCTGTTCTCGGGCTCCAACCAGGGCCGCACCGACGACAGCTGTGTTCCGGTCGGTTCTATCTCCGCGCCGAACCTCGCCTCCGAGTTGATCGCTGCGGGCAAGACCTGGAAGAGCTACAACGAGTCGCTGCCCAGCCAGGGTTCCACGGTCTGTAGCAGCGGCAACTACGCGCAGAAGCACAACCCGTGGTTCGGCTTCTCCAACGTGCCGACGAACACCGCGATGACCATGGCTCAGTTCCCCACCGACTACACCACCCTGCCCAAGGTGTCCTTCGTCGTCCCGAACCTGTGCAGTGACATGCACGACTGCTCGGTTGCCACGGGCGACACCTGGATCCAGAACCACCTGGGCGCGTACGCCACCTGGGCCCAGACCCACAACAGCATCCTCGCCGTCACCTTCGACGAGGACAACAAGCAGTCCGGCAACCGCATCCCTACCGTCTTCTACGGGCAGCACGTGGCCCCCGGCAGCTCCAGCTCCACCACCTACAACCACTACAACGTGCTGCGCACTGTGGAGGACCTGGCCGGTCTGAGCGCGCACGCGGGCAACGCCGCCTCGGCGTCCGACATCTCCGGCATCTGGAACTGACGCCTCGTGTATCTCGCGGATTCCCGCAGCACCAAGCCTGCTGTCGCCCCGGACACCCGTCCGGGGCGGCGGCTGGCCGCTGTGCCTTCCACCGTGCTGGCGCTGGGTGCGGTCAGCCTGATCACGGACATCTCCTCGGAGATGGTCACGGCCGTCCTGCCGCTCTACGTGGTCGTGGGCCTTGGCCTGTCGCCACTCGGGTTCGGTCTCCTGGACGGCATCAACAACGGCGTCGGCGCCCTGGTCCGTCTAACCGGCGGTCACCTCGCCGACCGAGGAGGCCGTCGGCACAAAATCGTGGCAGGCTTCGGCTACGGCCTGTCGGCGGTGTGCAAGCCGCTGCTGTTGTTCGCCCACACCCTCCCCGTGCTCAGCGCCGTGCTCGCGGTCGACCGGAGCGGCAAAGGACTGCGCACCGCGCCCCGGGACGCCATGATCTCGCTGGCCTCCGAGCCCCAGCATCGGGGACGGGCGTTCGGGGTGCACCGCGCCATGGACACCACCGGCGCGCTGCTCGGCCCGCTTGTCGCCTTCGCCGTGCTGCGAGCCACCGTCGACGGCTACGACGCCGTCTTCGCAGTCAGCGGCTGCGTCGCCGTGGTCGGGGTCCTGGTGTTGGTGCTCTTCGTGCCCCGCCACATCACCGCCGCCGGTACCGTACAGCTGCCCGAGCCGCAGCGGCCGGCCCTGCGTGATTCACTCGGGCTGCTGCGCCGCCCGGAGCTGCGACGGCTCACCCTGTGCGCGGCCCTGCTCGGTCTAACCACCGTCAGCGACGCCTTCCTCTATCTGCTGCTTCAGCGCGAAGGGGATCTGCCCGCCGATCTGTTCCCGCTGCTGCCGCTGGGCACCGCCGCCGTCTTCCTGCTGCTTGCCGTCCCCCTCGGTGCACTCGCCGACCGCATCAGCCGCCGTCGGCTGTTCCTGGCCGGCCATGGCATTCTGCTGCTCGGCTACGGCCTGGTGCTCTCCCCATGGCACGGAGTTCTCGCTGTGGTCACCGTTCTCGTCCTGCATGGCACCTTCTACGCGGCCACCGACGGAGTCCTCGCGGCCGCCACTGCCGACGCTGTGCCGGCACAGCACCAAGGTGCTGGGCAGGCGCTGGTCGGCACCGGGCAGGCGCTGGCCCGGTTCACCTGCTCGCTCGCCTTCGGCGCGGCCTGGAACCTGTGGGGCGGTCACACGGCGCTCGCCGTCACTGCCGCTGCACTGGCCGTCAGCGCCGTCGCGGCATCGTTCGTCCTTCGTCCCGCCGGTGAGGTGCCCGCATGACCAGAACCGCCCGCTTGGTGATCCTGCTGGCCGCCGTGTTCCTGCTCGGGAGCGTCGGCATCGGGGCGGTATTGCATGCCGCCCACCGGTCGGGCATGCGCGACCAGCAGCAGGCGAACGGACCGACCGTGCGCGCCGGTACCGTCTCATTGAGGCGGACGGCCAACCGTCGGCTGCTGGTGCGTAACCTGGCCTGGGGCCCGCACCGTGACGAGATCGCTACCGTGCCCGCCGACGATCCGCAGGGGCCGCGCACGGTGTCGGGTGTCAAGTGCCTGCGCTTCCACGCGGCGGCCGGTACTGGCATCTGCCTGCAGGCCGTGCATGGCGCATTGACGGACACCTACCGAGCGGTGGTACTCGACTCGCACCTGCACGAGCTGCACCACTTCCCGGCAGCGGGCATCCCTACCCGGGCCCGGGTCTCTCCCTCCGGACACATGGTCGCCTGGACGGTCTTCGTCAGCGGAGACTCATACGCTGGCACCAACTTCTCCACCAGAACCTCCATCGTCGACACCCGCACCTGGGCCCTCGACGACAACCTGGAGACTTTCCACGTCATCAAGGACGGCAAGCCCTACCAGGCCGCGGACACCAACGTCTGGGGCGTCACGTTCGCCGACGACAACCGCTTCTACGCCACACTCGCCACCGGCGGCCACACCTACCTGGTCCGCGGCGACATCGCCGCACGCACCCTCACCACCCTGCACCGCAACGTCGAATGCCCCTCCCTCTCACCCGACGGCACCCGGATCGCCTACAAGAAACGCGTCAAGGGAGCCTCACCCGACGCCCCCTGGCGACTGTACGTCCTCGACCTGCGCACAATGAAGGAGACCTCAACCTCCGAACACCGCAACATCGACGACCAGGCGCTGTGGGTCAACGACTCCACCCTCGTCTACGCCCTCCCCGGCAACTACGGCTCCGACCTATGGACCGCACCCGCCAACGGCACCGGCACAGCACGTCTCCTCATGACCTCCGCACTCGCACCGGCCGACCTGGGGTAACAAGCCGGTCGGATGCGGCGATGGGCCCGCCGATCGAAGTCAGGCCTGCCAGGGCAGGCACACCCATCCGTACGCGCACGGTCACCAGGGCGAAGCCAACCGCGAGCTGAGGGACCGACAGGAGAAGATGCTCAGTGACCCCGGCGAGGTCGGGGCGACAGTGGAGGGGTTACGCCGGGCGATCGCGCAGGCTTGAGTGCACACCCTCAGTTTGCCGCACAGCCCCGGAACTTCGCTTGAGCTGAGCAAGTGGTGGCGTCCCAGACCGGGACGCCGGCTCCAAAAGCCGGGCAGCGAGGACGTGGGCTGCAATGTGCGGAGGACGATGCACCCATGCCAGAAGAGTCTGCGCCGGACATCATCGGCGGCCGCGACCCAACCCTTCACCAGACAATACGGTCCACACCGGGCGACACAGCAAGCGCACACACGGACAGGTCACCGCAGCGTTCCTTCGCTCTGTCGTACGCGCCGTCATAATCCCCGCGGAGTCACACACCACAATCCTTGCGCAGGATCCGGCGCCGACCGATGGCATGGCTGAGTCTGCCAGCGAGCAGCAGCCCCCTCAAACGACTGCAGTGCTTTCGGCTCCCCTGAGGACACCTCCACCACAGCCAAGGAAGGCAGTGCGGGCTCGGAACACCTGCGGGGCCTACTGGCCTGCCGCCATCTGCTCAGCCCAGCTGATCTACCACAAGGACACCTGGGCCTTCCTCGTCCGAGCAAACTCTGCGGCACGCTCACCTCCAGCTTCCCGGTCGTATTCTTGCTTCAAGACCCCCGGAGGTACTTATGGCACGGCGGCCAACCGTCACGAGCGTGCAGATCGCCCGCGAGGCGGGTGTGGCACAGTCGACGGTCTCCCGTGTCCTCAACGGCGGGAGCGTTGCGCCCGAGACCCGGCGGCGGGTGCTCGAGGTGGTCGCCAAGTATGACTTCCAGCCCAGCCAGGCGGCTCGCAGCCTGGTCGGCGCACGCACGGGGCTCATCGGGGTGGTCATCCGGGACCTGACGAACCCGTTCTATCCGGTGATGGTCAAGGCGATGGAGCGGGTTCTGCACGAGCAAGGCCTTCGCCTGTCGCTGGTCACGGATGTGATGACCGCCGAAGAGGGCCTGGCGCTGCTGCGGCGCGAGGGCGTGGAGGGCGTCGTGTTCACCTCGGCGCTGCAGGGGGAGCCGCTGGCACATCGCATGCTCGGTCACGGAATTCCCGTTGTGCTGTGTCATCGCACACTCGAGAACTTCCCCGCCGACCAAGTGGAGGCGGACAACGTAACCGCCGGCAGGTTGGCAGCCGAGCGCCTGTTGGAGTTGGGGCATCGCCGCATCGCAATGGTCTGCGGCCTGGCCGGGGCGAGCACAGCGCAGCAGCGAGGCCGTGGATTTCGCGAACGAGCGCGGGCCCGTGCGGACGTTCTTCTGACAGAAATCGACGGCGCCTTCGACTACGCCACCGCCTACGACGCGGTGCGCACGCTTCTCGCTGGCGTCGAGCCGCCCACCGCACTGTTTTGCCACAACGACGTCATGGCCTATGCGGCGCTGAACGCGGCAGCGGCGGCGGGCGTGGCGGTGCCACGCGAACTGAGCGTGGTGGGCTGCGACGACGTACCGCTATCGGCATGGGAGCGGATCGACCTGACGACGGTGCGCCAGCCTCTGGAGCGGATCGCACAGGTCGGCGTGGAACTGCTGCTGGACCGGCTGGAGAACCCGGACGCGCCGCCGCGGCGCGAGGTGCTGCCGGTGGAGTTCATCAGGCGCTCGACCACGGCTCGGGCCTGAAGCTCCTCCGAGACCCCCCTTGACTGACCTACAGCTCGCCTTCATGCTGTGGATACGTATCCAATGGATACGTATCCACTCGGAGTGAAGGAGCTGGGCGTGTCCCGCAAAATCAAGGCCGCCACCGCCTCGTCCACCGCACTATCCGGCAACGACAGCGTCGGTCAGGCCGTCCGCGAACTGATCGCGGACGTACGCAGCCGTGGTGACGACGCAGTCCGCGCGCTGTCCGCGCGCTTCGACCGCTGGGAGCCGGAGTCATTCCGCCTCACCGACGCGCAACTCAAGGAGATCATCGGCACACTCGCCCCCCAGGTCATCGAGGACATCAAGACGGTTCAGGCCAACGTCCGCCGCTTCGCCGAGGCGCAGCGGCAGTCCATGTCGGAGATCGAAGTGGAGACGGCCCCGGGCGTGTTCCTCGGGCACCGGCACGTGCCGATCCAGTCCGTCGGTGCCTACATCCCCGGCGGCCGTTACCCGCTAACCGCCTCCGCGCACATGACGATCGTGACCGCCAAGACCGCCGGCGTGCCCCGCGTGGTCGCCTGCACGCCGCCCATCCATGGTGAGATCCCCGCCGCAACTGTCGCCGCGATGCACCTGGCCGGCGCGGACGAGATCTACATCCTCGGTGGTGTCCAGGCGATCGCCGCGATGAGCGTCGGCACGGAGACGATCACGCCGGTGGACATGCTGGCCGGGCCGGGTAACGCATACGTGGCCGAGGCCAAACGACAGCTCTTCGGCGAGGTCGGCATCGACCTGTTCGCCGGACCCACGGAGATCCTGATCGTGGCCGACGACGCCGCCGATCCGTTCGTCGTCGCCGTCGATCTGCTCTCGCAGGCCGAGCACGGCCCGGACTCCCCCGCCGTGCTCGTGACCACCAGTGAACGCGTCGCCGATGAGGTGCAGCGGCACATCAACGAGATCCTCCCCGGCTTGCAGACCGCCTACATCGCCGGTCAGGCCTGGCGGGACCACGGCCAGATCATCCTGGTCGATGACCTCGACGAGGCCTACCGCGTCGCCGACGGGTTCGCCTTCGAACATGTTCAGATCCTCACCGAAAACCCCCGCGAAGCGCTGGACAAGATGTACGCCTACGGCGCCCTGTTCCTCGGCGAAGGCACCTGTGTCTCTTACGGCGACAAAGTGATCGGCACCAACCACGTGCTGCCGACTCGCGGCGCGGCCCGCTACACCGGCGGGCTGTGGGTGGGCATGTACCTGCGCACCGTCACCTACCAGGAGGTCCGCGACCCCAAGGCGTCGGCCGACCTCGGCATCCTTTGCGGCCGGGCGGCCCGCGTCGAGCTGTTCGAGGGCCACGCCCGTTCGGGCGACGTCCGGGCCGCCAAGTACGCCGGAGGGACGCTGCCGTGGACTGACCACTTCGAGACCATCAGCGCCTGAACTCACCGCCCCATCCGGGCCGGTTCCGCTCTGAGGCGGCCTTCGGCTCCTTCGCTGGCGTCTCGCCCATCTAGGCCTCCTCAGGGCTGACCAACCGGCACAGGCTCAACCGGAGCGGCGACCGGCAGCGCGACCGAGCCCTGCACACCATCACTCTGGTCCGAATGCGGCTGGACCCGGCCACGAAGGCGTACGTCGCCCGGCGGGCCGCCGAGAGCAAGACCTCCCGCGACGCCCAACGGTGCCTCAAGCGAGCCATCTGCCGCCAGCTATTCAAGATCCTCGAACACCCCAGCCACGGCAGCGGGACGAGTCTCGAGGATCTTCATGCTGCAGCTTGACTCGATATAGAGGCGGGCGGCAACGTGCAGCAGCCGGTAGCGAAGCTTCTTCGGCTCGGCAGTGGCCAGCTCCCCGTCCAGCAGCAGGACGCGCGTCCAGGCCAGCAGATCGATCGCCGCGAGGCTGAGTTCGAGCCAGACGGCGTTGACGGCGAAGTCGCGGGAGGGGAAGCGGCCGAAGCCGGTGGTCTTGCCGTACCGGATGTGGCCTTCGACCGTGGCATGCCCGCGGTGGCGGACCTCCAGGAACTGTGCGGATCCGCCACCGGAGTATGGGGTGTCGGTGAGGAAAACCTGATGGCGCAGACCCTCGTCCTGGTCGAACAGGGACAGCTGGGCTCCGGGGTGCGGCCGCTCCCGGCACACGATGATGCGGGTGCCGGTCGGATAGCCGCCCAGATCGACCATGCCAGTCAGCTCGGCTACCTCGGCGCCATCACACAGCGTCCCGTCCTGGTCCAGGGCCCGATGCCAGAGGCGGTCAGGCATGGCCCGGACAGCTCGGCGGACCGGCTCGGTGATTGCGTATCCGACCGAGAAGAAGGTACGAATTCCGCGTCTCCGCAGGTCGCGGCGTGGGCGAGGAAGGCTTTCGCGGATCCGGCACTGTCGGCGCGGACCAGGATGTCGGTGCCGTGCCGGTGAGCGTCGGGGATCTGCGCGAGCGCCTGGTCGAGCACCGCAATGTGATCGGCGGCAGTGTTGGCTCCGGAGTTCCCGGGCCGCAGCCGCCCCGACACGGCCTCGCCGGTGTTCGCGAGGAAACACAGCAGCGGGTGGAAACCGAAGCCGCCGTTATAGGTGGGTGCGGCCTGCTCTTTCTCGGAGTGGCAGGTGACCAGCGTGGCGTCGAGGTCCAAAACCAGGCTGGGAAGTTCTCGTCCGCCGGCCCGAGCAGCAGGTATGCCCTCGCCGGTCTCGGCGGCCTGCATCCAGGCGACTTCCCGGGCTGAACCGCGGACCGCTCGCAGCGAAGCGAGTGCAGCCTCGTCGGTGTCGGCGAGCAACCGCCAAGCCGTGGGCGTGGAGGCGACCGGGCCGAACACCCTTGCCTGGTCCCGCAGCACGGCCAGATCCGCGATCGCCTCACCACCGTCGGCGAGCATCACCTCCAGGTCGGTGGCGACCCGGCCCGGATCATGCCCGGTCCCGCGCGGCCGAAGCGACCCGAGAGCGGCGGAGTACGCGGCACTCAGCCCGGTGGCATCAGCGAGATCCGCCAGCAACCGTGCCCCGGCATGCGACACACTGCGGCAGCTCGCGGCCGGCTTCGGGATCAGCCTGGGCACCGCTCACGCCCACGTCCACGCGGTAGTCGATCACCTGGCCGCGCTCGCGCCCGGCCTGACCACCGCCCTCAGATCCGCGGGAGCCCGGTACGTACGGCTGGACGGCACCCTCGCCGAGTGCGACCGGTCCGGTGACGGCCGAGCGGACTACTCGGGAAAGCACCGCCGGCACGGAGTGAACCTGCAGGTGGTGACCGCTCCGGACGGCACCCTGGTGTGGATCTCACCCGCGTTGCCGGGCCGTACTCACGACCTGCCCGCGGCCCGCCGGCACCGGATCATCGCCACCTGCATCCGCCTGGGCATCCCGGTCCTGGCCGACCGCGGTTACCAGGGAGCAGGTGCCATGGTGGCCGTTCCCCACAGGCGACGGCCCGGGAAGGACCTCACGGTCAAACAGAGGTGCGTCAACCGGGCCCACTCCCGCCTCAGGTGGCCCGTCGAGAGAACCATCGCGTCGATCAAGACCTGGCGGATCCTCCGCAAAGCCCGCAGCAGCCCCAACACGATGACGTCAATCGTCAAAGCCATCCTCACCCTCGAGACTCACCACTGAACAAGCTCAGTGACGATGGTGTGGGGGACGGTGTTGGGCTGGGTGGATTCAGTCGGCTGATTGGGGAGTTCGGGTTCGCGGGTGCTGAGTGCGTCGATGGTCGAGTGTGTGGGGGTGTGGTCTGCTGGTTGGTGTCATGTATTGGTTCCTTAGGTTATTTGATGGCTCCGGTGGCGGTGCCGGCGGCGACGAATTTTTGGGCGATGACGAGGAGGATGAGGGCGGGTAGTGATGCGAGGACTGCTGTGGCCATGACGCTGCTCCAGTCGGTCACGTAGGAGCCGATGTACTGGTAGAGGCCGAGGGTGACGGGTCGGACGGTGTCGGTTGTGGTGAGGGTGAGGGCGAAGAGGAAGTCGCTCCAGGCGAAGAGGAATGTGAACAGGCCGGCGGTGATGAGGGCGTTGCGGGAGACGGGGAGGACGATGGACCAGAACACTCTGAGGTGTCCGGCTCCGTCGACGCGTCCGGCGTCGATGATCGAGGGTGGCACGGTGCTCATGAAGGCGCGGAGGATGAGGATGGCGAAGGGTATGCCGTGGGCGGAGTCGGCGAGGATGAGTCCGCTGATGGAGTTCAGTAGTCCGAGGTTGTTGTAGGCGGTGTAGAGGGCGTTCGCGACGACGATTCCGGGGATCATCTGGCTGATGAGGATCGCGAACAGCACCAGGTTCGTTCCCCGGACCTTGAAATGGCCCAGTGCGTAGGCTGCGGGCGCAGCGATCGCCAGGCTCACTGCGACGGTCCCGAGTGACACGATGAGGCTGGTGATGAGGTTCTTGCCCTGCTGGTCCAGGGCGATCGTGTAGCCGGAGAAGTCGGGCTTGACGGGGAGCCATGTGGCCTGGATCGTCGTGCCGTTGGGCTGGAGCGATGTGTTCACCATCCAGTAGACGGGGAACAGCATGACGGCCAGGAGCAGGATCCCCAGGGCCGTATGAAGCAGGCTGGTGCGTTTGGTCCGGTCCGGGCGGAGGGGAGGGTCGGTGTGCACGGAAAGGGTGGTCATGTGGGGTCCTCCTGT
>NZ_JBWKFL010000071.1:0-3999 GCF_056434305.1 Streptomyces sp. NPDC044061
CCTTCTGCGCCACTTCGTTCGCCCATTATGTGAGTATGTTGCGCACGCCTTCCCGCTTGATGCCAGTCCGTCCCTCGACTATCCCCCCCCCCCCCCCCCCCCCCCCCCTCTCTCCCCCCCCCCCCCTCCCCCCCCCCCCCCCCCCCCGCGGCCGGCTCCGCGGTCCTGCTCATGGCTGGCGGCCCGCCGGACCGGCCGCCCGTCAGGGCAGTCGCCGAGGCGCTGGCCGACTGTGGGATCCCGCTCGCGACCCTGCGCGAGCTGCCCTCGGAGGAGCAGCTTCCCGGCGAGGGGATCCGCTACCGTGCCGAGACCACCGCCGGCGCGCGGCTGACGGTGCGGGCCGTCGCCGCCGAGGACCGGGGCCGCGGCCTGTTCCACCGGCTCGCCCGCCGCACGCTGCTGCGTCACCCGGACGACCCTGGCGCCCAGACGCCGCTCACCGCCGTCGAGCACGAACTGCTCATGCTGGTGTTCGCCGCCCGCACCGGCGCCCGGGTCGACGAACCCGTGATCGCCTACCCGGTGGACGGAGGGGGCGCGCTCCTGGTGACCGTAGGGCAGGACGCCCGACCGGTGTCCGCGCATGCGGCCGAGGACCTGACCGACCAGCTGCTCGGCCAGGTGTGGCAGTCCGTCGCCCGCCTGCAGGAGCACCGCCTCGCACACCGCGCGCTACGCACCCAGCACGTCCTCGTCGAACCGGACGGCACGCCCCGGCTCACCGCCTTCGCCTGGGCCCGGCTCAACGCCCCGCCCGAGGTGCTCGGGAGCGACATCGCCGAACTGCTGGCCACGACCGCCGTACGCGTCGGCCCGCGCCGTGCCACTGCCGGTGCGCTGGCGGGGCTCGGCCCCGACGTGCTGGCGAGCGCGTTGCCGTATCTGCAGCCGCTCGCGCTGATCGGCCCGGCGCGGCGCGAGGTCGCGCGCCACGACCAGGAGCGCGCCCGGGCCGCCGGGGAGGGCGTCCGGCGGCGGGCGCGACGCCCCGGCGGCCGCCCCACCCTGATGCACGACCTCGCCACCGAGGTCCGTACGGCGTGTGAGGTGCCGTCCGTGCCGCCGGCCCGCATGGCACGGTTCACCTGGAAGAGCGTCCTGGGCCTGCTCGGCGGGTTCCTGGTGCTGCACCTGGTGCTCCCGCAGTTCGCCAACGCCCCGGCCGCCCTCCGCGCTCTGGGCGACGCGAACTGGTGGTGGCTGCTTGCCGTCGTGCCCGTCACCTTCGTCTCGCAGGCGCTCTCGACCTGTCTGCAACTGGGCACGATCCCCGACCGGCTGCCGTTCGGCCCCACCTACCAGGTGCAGTTCGCCAGTTCGTTCCTGAACCGGATCACCCCCAACAACGTCGGCGGTATGGCGCTGAACCTGCGCTATCTGCAGAAGACGGGCATCGAGACCGGCGCGGCCACGGCCTCCGTCGGGCTGCAGAGCCTGGCCGGAGCCCTCGCCAACGCCGTGGTTGCCGCGGTGTTCTTCGCCTGGGCCGGAGGGCACCACGCCGGAGTGCATCTGGACGTGCCCGTCGGCCGGTACGCGTTGCCCGCCATCGCGCTCACGCTCGCCGCCGGAGGGCTGATCGGCCTCACCCCGCCCGGCCGGCGCTTTCTGCACGAGAAGGTGTGGCCGTTCCTGAGCTCGGCTGGATCGACCGTCAAGGGCATCGCCACCGACCCCCTGAAGATCGCCCTCGGCAGCGTGGGTGCGCTCGGCCTGCCCCTCGTGCAGGTCGTGGGTCTCGCCCTGAGCGTCCACGCGCTCGGCGGCGACCTCCCGTTCATCCAGGTCGGTGCCGCCTACATGGCGGCCCGTCTGCTGGCCAACGCGGCTCCCGTCCCCGGCGGCCTGGGCGCGCTCGAAGCCGGACTCATCGCCGGTCTGACCGCGCTCGGTGTGCCGGCCGCGCCCACCACCTCCGCCGTCCTGGTCTACCGGCTGCTCACGTTCTGGCTCAACGTTCCGCTGGGCGCGCTGGCCCTCGGCTTCGTCCAGCGTCGTGGGTACGTGTGACGCCGGCTCACATCCAGGGGTCGGGACCGGGATCGCCGCCCGCCGCCACGACGGCGAGCCGGCCGGTGTAGTGCGTCCAGCCCTCCTCGTGCGCGGCACATGCCTCGGGGGAGGGCAGGTCCCGGTGGACGAGCCGCAGCAGGGTGCCCTCGGGCACCGGCTCCAGGGTGATCTCGACCGTCGAGGAGCCGGGCGGCACGGGCATCTCGCCGGTGGCCCAGCCCCAGGTGAAGACGACTCGCCTGGGCGGGTCGATCTCGACGAAGCGGCCCTCGGCGACGTTCTCGCCGTTGACCAGCGTTCGGTAGGCGCCGCCGGGCTCGAAGCTGAACTCGCCGTCCTTGCCCATCCAGGACAGCCACTTGTCCCGGTCGGTGAAGAAGGAGAACACCGTCTCGGGGCGTGCCGCGATGTGCCGTTCCACGGTGACCGCGTCATTGCTCACGAGTCCGTCCCTTCGGCGCGCTCCGCCCGTTCCGCCGCCTCCGCCAGTTCGGCGAGCGTGTCCAGCTTCGTGGCCCACATGGACTGCAGATAGGCGGCCAGCGGACCGAGGGCCTCGCGGTCGGCCCGGTAGAAGCGCTTCTTGCCGTCCTGGCGCAGCGTAACCAGGCCGGACTCCCTGAGCACCTTGAGGTGCTGGGAGACCGCCCCGAAGGTGACGTCGAACCGCTCCGCGATCTCGCCGGCGGACAGCTCCGCGTCCCACACCAGCCGCAGGATCTCGCGCCGCCGGGGCTCGGCGACCGCTCGTACCGCATCCATGCGGGTCATTTTAGTCGCCACTTGAATTTGCCAGAACCGGTGAGTCATTTTAGTGTGGACTAAAACGAGCATGGACCCCAGGGAGAGACCCATGAGCACCCAGCACAGCGCGTTCCAGCCCGCCATCCGGGAGTGCGCCGACGCCGTCGCCGCGATCGCCTCCGGCATCCGGGAGGAACAGCTTCAGGACCGCACACCGTGCGAGAAGTTCACCGTCGCCGAACTCGTCGACCACCTCGGCTCGACCCTGCAGTCCGCGGCGCGGGCCGCCCGCAAGGAGACACAGCCCGGTGTCGGCGCCGTCGCGGCCGTCTCACCGCGGGCGCTGGCCGACTCCGCGGGGCTCGCCGCGGCGGCCTGGTCCGACCCCGCGGCCTACGAGGGGACGACGGAGTTCGGCCCGGGTGAGCTGCCGGCCACCGTCGCCGCCTCGATCACGTTGCAGGAACTCGCTCTGCACGGCTGGGACCTGGCACGCGCCACCGGTCAGCCGTTCGGCGTCGGCGACGAGACCGGGCGGATCGCGCTCGGCGTCGTCGAGCAGATCGCCGAGCAGGTCCGGGGCAACGGCGGATACGGTCCGGCCGTGCCGGTACCGGGCGACGCCCCGGCCTTCCAGCGGGCGCTCGGCGCCAGCGGACGGAATCCTGGGTGGAACGGCTGACCACCCGGAGGGCGGAGCCCCGCAAGGAGGTCGAGAGAGTGGTATGGCGCTCGACGAGACGGCGGAACGCGTCATCGCGCCGCCGCCCGAGCGGGTGGCCGCGTACGCCGTGGACTGGCGCCACGACCCGGAGCGGACCCAGGGAATCCGCACTGCGGAGCTGACCAGGGAGGCGGCCGCGGGCGGCTTCGGCGTCGGTGCCGAGGTGACCCGCACCGCCCACTTCCTCGGCCGGCACATCGGCCGTTAGCGGGCGCCGCCCCCGTACGGATCGACTCCGGCTTCTCGGTGGGGACGGGTGAACGGCCAGGGTCTACGGCGGGACCGCTCCCGTGGGGAGGCGGCGCCGCGACGGCGCGAGGCGGGGACGCCTCCGAACCGACGGCACCGACACAGGGGTTTGTTCGCGCGGGAGGGGAAAGCGACTCGCGGCTGAGTGCGGTGAAGCCGGCGCGACTCGGACCCGGGGGGGGGGGGGGGGGGGGGGGGGGGGGAGGGGGGGGTGGGGGGGGGGGGGAGGGGGGTGGGGGGGGGGGGGGGGGGGGGGGGGGAGGAAA
>NZ_JBWKFL010000071.1:4009-29125 GCF_056434305.1 Streptomyces sp. NPDC044061
CACCCCCCCCCCCCCCCCCCCCCCCCACCCCCCCCCCCCCCCCCCCCCTCCCCCCACCCCCCCCCCCCCCCCCCCCCGGGTCCGGGGCGAAGCCCCGTGACGGAGCTTCTCAGCCCGCCGAGCCAGGAAGGCGGGTGGGAGACGAGCCAGGGGCTGAGCCCCGGCTCAGCGGCGATCGTCCTTCGGGTTCAGCAGACCCGCTCGGCGCAGCGCGTCCGCCATCGCGCTGTTGGCCGGTGCCGGTGCCTGCCGGCCGCCCCGGTCGCCACCACGGGACTGCCGCTGGCCCTGGCCCTGGCCCTGACCCTGGCCCTGCCGCTGCTGGGGCGGGCGGGCGCCGCCGCGCTGCTGGCGGCCACCGCCCTGCCCCTGCGGGGCGGCCTCGTCGTCCAGGCGCAGGGTGAGCGCGATCCGCTTGCGCGGGATGTCCACGTCGAGGACCTTCACCTTGACGATGTCGCCGGGCTTCACCACGTCGCGCGGGTCCTTGACGAACGTCCTCGACATCGCCGAGACGTGCACCAGGCCGTCCTGGTGGACGCCGACGTCCACGAACGCGCCGAAGGCCGCCACGTTCGTGACCACGCCCTCCAGGACCATCCCGGCGGACAGGTCGGAGATCTTCTCCACGCCCTCCTTGAAGGTGGCCGTCTTGAAGGCGGGACGCGGGTCGCGGCCCGGCTTCTCCAGCTCCTTGAGGATGTCGGTGACGGTCGGCAGACCGAAGGTGTCGTCCACGAAGTCAGCCGGGCGCAGCGAGCGCAGCACACCGGTGTTGCCGATGAGCGCGGCGACCTCCTGGCCCGACGTCTTCACCAGGCGCCGCACCACCGGGTAGGCCTCCGGGTGCACGCTGGAGGCGTCCAGCGGGTCGCCGCCGCGGATCCGCAGGAAGCCCGCGCACTGCTCGTACGCCTTCGGGCCGAGCCGCGCCACCTTCTTCAGCTCGGAGCGGGACGTGAAGGGCCCGTTCTGGTCCCGGTGCGTGACGATGTTCTCGGCCAGCCCGGAGGAGATGCCCGACACCCGGGAAAGCAGCGGCACGGAGGCGGTGTTGACGTCCACGCCGACGCCGTTCACACAGTCCTCGACCACCGCGTCCAGCGAGCGGGACAGCTTCACCTCGGACAGGTCGTGCTGGTACTGGCCGACACCGATGGACTTCGGGTCGATCTTCACCAGCTCGGCCAGCGGGTCCTGCAGCCGGCGGGCGATGGAGACGGCACCGCGCAGTGAGACGTCCATGTCGGGCAGTTCCTGCGAGGCGTACTGCGAGGCCGAGTACACGGACGCGCCGGCCTCGGACACCATCACCTTGGTGAGCTTCAGCTCCGGGTGCCTGCTGATCAGCTCACCGGCGAGCTTGTCGGTCTCCCGGGACGCCGTGCCGTTGCCGATGGCGACCAGTTCGACCGCGTGCTCCTTGGCGAGGCGGGCCAGTTTGGCGAGCGCCTCGTCCCACTTGTTGGCCGGGACGTGCGGGTAGATCACGTCCGTGGCGACCACCTTGCCGGTGGCGTCGACCACGGCGACCTTGACGCCCGTGCGGAAGCCGGGGTCGAGGCCGAGCGTCGCGCGCGTGCCCGCGGGCGCGGCCAGCAGCAGGTCCCTCAGGTTCGCGGCGAAGACGTTGACCGCCTCGTCCTCGGCGGCCGTGCGCAGCCTCAGCCGCAGGTCGATGCCGAGGTGCACCAGGATCCGGGTGCGCCAGGCCCAGCGGACGGTGTCCTTCAGCCACTTGTCGGCGGGGCGGCCCCGGTCGGCGATGGCGAACTTGGAGGCGACGATGCCCTCGTACGAGGAAGGCCCCTCGGTGGGCTCCTCCGGCTCCAGCACGAGGTCGAGGACGTCCTCCTTCTCGCCGCGCAGCATGGCCAGGATCCGGTGCGAGGGCAGCTCGGTGAACGGCTCGGCGAAGTCGAAGTAGTCGGCGAACTTCGCGCCCGCCTCCTCCTTGCCCTCCCGCACCTTGGCGGCCAGCCGCCCGCGCACCCACATGCGCTCGCGCAGCTCGCCGATCAGGTCGGCGTCCTCCGAGAACCGCTCGGTGAGGATCGCCCGCGCGCCGTCCAGCGCGGCCTGCGGATCGGCGACGCCCTTGTCGGCGTCCACGAACGCGGCGGCCGCGGCCTGCGGCTCGACCGTCGGGTCGCCCAGCAGCCCCTCGGCGAGCGGCTCGAGACCCGCCTCACGCGCGATCTGCGCCTTGGTGCGCCGCTTGGGCTTGTAGGGCAGGTAGATGTCCTCCAGGCGCGCCTTGGTCTCGGCGCCCCGGATGGCGGCCTCCAGCTCCTCGGTGAGCTTGCCCTGCTCGCGCACCGACTCCAGGATCGCGGTCCGCCGCTCCTCCAGCTCCCGCAGGTAGCGCAGCCGCTCCTCGAGCGTGCGCAGCTGCGCGTCGTCGAGCATCTCGGTCGCTTCCTTGCGGTAGCGGGCGATGAAGGGCACCGTCGAACCGCTGTCGAGCAGCTCGACCGCGGCCTTCACCTGCCGCTCCCGTACGCCGAGTTCCCCGGCGATCCTGCCTTCGATGGACCCTACTTCGAGGGACCCGGGTGTCGTCACGATCCCGTACCGCCTTCTCCAGAGGTTGCGCGGCAATTGTGGCAGGTGACACCGACAACCGGGGATCAGGTCGGCCCCTCGGCGGGCCGCCGGGTCCGAGACTCGGGCCCGGCGGCCGCGCGCGGAGGACGAGGCGCCCCCTACAGCCGGGCCAGGGCGCGGAACGGCAGCGTGACCACCGTGGCGACGGCCCCGCCGATCTGCCGCAGTCCCCGCCGGGCGCCCGCCATGCCCGGCGGCCCGCCGACCGCGCATGGCAGAAAAGGTGGGGAACTCGTCGTTGCGGCCACGCAGCCGCCCGCGAAGAATCGAGGACATGCGGCAGCGCACACTCCTCTTCGTCCTCTTCGACGGCGTGCAGAGCCTCGACGTCACCGGCCCCCTCGAGGTGTTCACCGGTGCGGAGCAGCACACGCCGGGGACCTACCGCATCCACACGGCGTCCCTCGACGGCGGCCCGGTCCGCGCCTCCAGCGGACTGACCCTCGTACCGGACGAGGCGCTGACGGAGGTGCCCGACCCGGACACCCTGCTGGTGCCCGGCGGCCAGGGCACCCGCAGCCCCGATCCGCGGCTGACCGAGTGGCTGCGGACGCACGCCCCGCGCGCGCGGCGCCTGGTCTCCGTCTGCACCGGTGCGGTCCTGCTCGCCGCCGCGGGCCTGCTCGACGGGCGCCGGGCCACGACCCACTGGGCCTACTGCGACAAGCTCGCCCGCGACCATCCGGCCGTGCGGGTGGACCCCGAGCCGATCTACGTCCGTGACGGGCACGTCTCCACCTCGGCGGGCGTCACTTCCGGCATCGACCTCGCCCTCGCCCTCGTCGAGGAGGACCTGGACCGTGACGTCGCGCTGGCCGTCGCCCGGCACCTGGTGGTCTTCCTGCGCAGGCCCGGCAACCAGGCACAGTTCAGCGCACAGCTCGCCGCCCAGACCGCGCAGCGCGCACCTCTGCGGGAGGTCCAGCGGTGGATCACCGAGCACCCCGCCGGTGACCTGACGGTGGAGTCGCTGGCCGCCCGCGCCCTGCTCTCGCCCCGCCACTTCGCCCGCGCCTTCCGTGAGGAGACCGGCACGACACCCGGCCGCTACGTCGACCGAGTCCGCCTCGAACACGCCCGCCGGCTCCTGGAGGACACCTGCGACGGCATCGAGGAGATCTCCCGCGCCAGCGGCTACGGCACCCCCGAGGCCATGCGGCGCGCGTTCGTCAAGGCCCTGGGTGCGGCCCCGGCCGAGTACCGGCGCCGGTTCCGCCCGGCCACCACCCGCTGACCCGCCACCACCCGCTGAAAGGACAGGACGTCCCATGCAGATCGCCATCGTCGTCTACGACCGTTTCACCGCTCTCGACGCCGTCGGACCGTACGAGAGCCTCTCCCGCCTCCCGGACGCGCAGACGGTGTTCGTCGCCGAGAACCCCGGTCCCGTCCGCACGGACACCGGCGCGCTCGGGATCGTCGCCGACCGGTCCCTGGCCGAGGTGACGCGCCCCGATGTCGTGGTCGTGCCGGGCGGCCCCGGCCAGAGCGCCCTGATGGAACACCGGCCCCTGCTGGAGTGGCTGCGCGCCGTCGACGCCACGAGCACCTGGACGACCTCGGTGTGCACGGGCTCCCTGCTGCTCGCCGCCGCCGGACTCCTGGACGGTCGCCGTGCCACCTCGCACTGGCTCGCCCTCGACCAGCTGAAGCGATTCGGCGCCGAACCGGCGGAGGAGCGGGTGGTGTTCGACGGCAAGTACGTCACCGCCGCCGGCGTCTCCGCGGGCATCGACATGGGCCTCACCCTGCTCGGCCGGATCGCGGGCGACGAGTTCGCCCAGGGCGTCCAGCTGGCAACCGAGTACGACCCGCAGCCGCCCTACGACGCCGGATCCCCGCGCAAGGCCCCCGCCCACCTCGTCGACACGCTGCGGGCGCGCAGCCGTTTCATCCTCACGGAGTCCAGCTGAACCTCGGCTGCCTGCGCTCCAGGAACGCGGCGACCCCCTCCCCGGTGTCGCCGCTGCCGCGCGCCTGCTCCGTCCAGTGGGCGTCCCGGTCGGTGCGGCCGTTCGCGAACTCCTTGGCGGCGGCCTGGGTGAGCTGGGAACGCGACACCAGGACCCGGGTCAGCTCGGCGACCCGCTTGTCCAGGTCGCCCTCGGGCAGCACCTCGTCCACCAGCCCGTTGCGCAGTGCCCGCTGGGCGTCGATCAACTCGGCAGTGAAGAGCAGGTACTTGGCGGCGGCCGGTCCCACCAGCGACACCAGCCGCCGGGTGGAGGACGCCGGATACACGATCCCGAGCTTCGCCGGGGTCACCCCGAACAGCGCGCCCTCCTCCGCCAGCCGCAGATCGCAGGCCGCGGCGAGCTGGGAGCCGCCGCCCACGCAGTGGCCGCGCACCGCGGCGAGCGTCGGCTTGGGGAAGGCGGCGAGGGCCTCCTCGGCCGCCACGGCCAGCGCCTGCGCCTCGGCGGGCGAGCCCTGGAGCGTGGAGATGTCCGCGCCGGCGCAGAAGGTCCCGCCCTCGCCGGTCAGCACGAGCGCCCGCACCCGCGGATCGCCCGCCAGCTCGTCCAGCAGCGGCGGCAGGGCCCGCCACATCGCGGCCGTCATGGCGTTGCGCTTGGCCGGATGGCGGATGACGACCGTGGCGACGGCGTCGGCGACCTGGTGCGACAGCTGGGGGTCCATGCGCGGGATGGTATCGGGGGCGCGAATCGGGCCGTCCGGCGGCCGCTCACCAAACACGTACAACACGAAGAGTTCGCGAACCGGCGCCGGGGGGACAGGAACAGTCCTACAACTGACCATGTCATACGCCAATGGTCAGAACCGTTCGATACCAGCTGACTTGTGTTCAGTCGCAAGGAGTGGAGCGCATCGTTACCAACACTCGACGTGTGGTGACAATCGAGCGCGAGGGTGGCGACCGGACCATGGACGATCACGGGCGTGGGGACGGCCCGCGCCCAGCGGGGGGCGTTGAACGGCAGCCACTGCCGTACGAAGGGGTGTGGCGTTTCACCGCGGCCGCCGTGGACGCCTCTGTCCCGCAGGCGCGGCGCGCCGTGCGGGACCTGCTGCTGCGCCAGGGCGTACCGGTCTCCGACGACCTGGTGTACGGACTGCTGCTGATCGTCTCCGAGCTGGTCACGAACGCGGTCAGGCACGCGGCGCTGCTGTCGCCGATGCTCGCGGTGGAGGTGGCCGTCGGAGCCGAGTGGGTGCGGGTGTCGGTGGAGGACAACCACCCCTACCGCCCGACCGCCCTGGAGGCCGACCACGGCCAGACCGGCGGCCGGGGACTCCTGCTGGTCCGTGAGGTCGCCCGGGAGGCGGGCGGGGTGGTCGACGTGGAGCACACGGCGAGCGGCGGAAAGGTCATCTGGGCCGCGCTGCCTCTCAAGCCCGCCACCCTGTGGTAGTGCCTACCAGCCCGCGGACTGGCCCGTCAGCTCCCTGACCGCCGGACGGGCCGCGTCCAGCACGGTCATGAACCACGCCGAGAACGGGTCCCGGGCGTGCCGCTCCGCCAGCTCGGCCGCCGTCACGAACGCGGTCGCCCCGACCTCCTCCGGGTCCGGCGCGAGCGGCGACTGCACCATGCCGACGAACAGGTGGTTGAACTCCTGCTCGACCAGGCCCGAGGCCGGGTCCGGGTGGTTGTAGCGGACCGTGCCCGCCTCCGCCATCAGCGACGGCGAGACACCCAGCTCCTCGTACGTCCGCCGGGCCGCCGCGGCGAAGGGTGCCTCACCGGGGTAGGGGTGGCCGCAGCAGGTGTTGGACCACACGCCGGGGGAGTGGTACTTGCCGAGCGCCCGCTGCTGCAGCAGCAGCCGGCCCTGCTCGTCGAAGAGGAACACCGAGAACGCCCGGTGCAGCTGCCCCGGCGGCTGATGGGCGGCGAGCTTCTCCGCGGTGCCGATCGTCACGCCCTTCTCGTCGACCAGTTCCAGCAAAATCGCCTCTGCGGTGCCGTTCGACGAGCTGTGCGTCTCGGTGGCAGGTGTGATCGGCATACCCATCCTTCGCCTCGGTCTTCGCACCCCAAGTCTGCCGTACGAATCCGGCACTCCCGGCACTTCCCCGCACCTCCGCATGTCCCACGCGGTGCGGCGCCGAAGTGGGATCCGGTTGGTCATCGTGCCCGGCACCCGTCGCCCGGAACCGTCCGGGGGTGCGCCGAACAGCAGTGCGCAGGGTCAGTGGCAGAGCCGTGCCTCGTGCTCCGCGTGCCCGCCCGGCTCCAGCTGGAAGGTGCAGTGCTCCACGTCGAAGTGGTCGCCGAGGCAGCCCTGCAGCTCGTGCAGCATCTTCTCGTTGCCGATGGCGTTCAGCACCTCCGAGCTGACCACCACGTGCGCCGACAGGACGGGCATCCCCGAGGTGATCGTCCAGGCGTGCAGGTCGTGCACGTCCTCGACGCCGTCCAGGGCCAGGATGTGCGTCCGCACCTCGGCCATGTCGACGTTCTTCGGGGCCGCCTCCAGCAGCACGTCCAGCGTCTCGCGGAGCAGCTTCAGCGTCCTCGGCACGATCATCAGCCCGATGGCCAGCGAGGCGATCGGGTCGGCCGCCTGCCAGCCCGTGGTCAGGATCACGGTCGCCGAGACCAGCACCGCCACCGAGCCCAGCGCGTCCGCCGCGACCTCCAGGAAGGCCCCGCGCACGTTCAGGCTCTCCTTCTGGCCGCGCATCAGCAGGGTGAGCGAGACGGTGTTCGCGACCAGGCCGAACAGGCCGAACACGATCATCAGGCCGGCCCGGGTGTCCGCGGGCGTGACGAATCGCTGGACCGCCTCGTACAGCACGTATCCGCCGACGCAGAGCAGCAGCAGACAGTTGGCCAGCGCGGCGAGGATCTCGGCGCGGGCGTAGCCGAAGGTGCGGTTGGTGCTCGGCGGGCGGTTCGCGAAGTGGATGGCGAGCAGCGCCATGCACAGGCCCACCGCGTCGGTCGCCATGTGGGCCGCGTCCGCGATCAGGGCGAGCGAGTCCGCGAGGAGACCGCCGACGATCTCGACCACCATGATCGTCAGCGTGATGCCCAGCGCCACCCGCAGCCGGCCACGATAGGCGGCCGCGGCCGTCCCCGTGCGTGGCGCATGGGTGTGCGCGTGCCCGTGGTCGTGCCCTGCCCCCATGAGAAGACCGCCCTTCCGTGTTGCGTCCGGGCTCACAGTGAACTACGGGTGGGGGGTATCGGGCAACGCGGCACTGAACACCGTTGTCATGTGCCCTGACCTGCGGAAACGAACCGCTGGTCAGGGCGCCGCCGACTCACTTCGCGTGGTGCAGCTGCCAGCCCTGCCAGGCCGAGTCGACCATCTCCCGCACCCCGCGCCGGGCCCGCCAGCCCAGCGCCTCGGCGGCCCGCTCGGCCGAGGCGACCGCACGCGGCGCGTCCCCCGGGCGGCGCCCCTCGACCACCGGCGGCCGACGGTCGCCGGTGACCTCGCCGATCACCGTGATCAGCTCGCGTACGGAGACGCCCTCGCCGCGGCCGATGTTCAGCGTCAGGTCGCCCGTGAGGTCACCGGCGCCGAGCCGCCGGGCCGCCGCGAGGTGCGCCTCGGCGAGGTCGGCGATGTGGATGTAGTCACGGACGCAGGTGCCGTCCGGCGTCGGATGGTCGGCGCCGAAGATCCGCGGCGCCTCGTCGCGGGTGAGCCGGTCGAAGACCATCGGCACGATGTTGAACACGCCCGTGTCGGCCAGTTCCGGCGCGGCCGCGCCCGCCACGTTGAAGTAGCGCAGGCACACCGTGGAGATGCCGTGGGCCCGGCCCGCCGCCCGGACCAGCCACTCCCCGGCCAGCTTGGTCTCGCCGTAGGGGTTCACCGGTGCGCACGGGGTGTCCTCGGTGATCAGGTCCACGTCCGGGTTGCCGTACACGGCCGCCGACGAGGAGAAGAGCAGACGGCGGACGCCCGCCTCGGCGATCGCGTCCAGCAGCGTGGCCAGGCCGCCCACGTTCTCGCGGTAGTAGCGGGTGGGCTCGGCCACGGACTCGGCGACCTGCTTGCGCGCCGCGAGGTGGACGACACCCGTCACGCCGTACTCGGCGAGTACCCGCTTGACCAGGTCCCCGTCCAGGGTCGAGCCCCGGACGAGAGGGACGTCCGCCGGGAGCCGCTCGGGCACGGCGGCCGACAGGTCGTCCAGCGCCACGACGCTCTCCCCGGCGCCCGCCATGGCCCGCGCCACGTGCGCCCCGATGTATCCGGCTCCGCCGGTGATCAGCCACGTCATGGTCGCCCACCCTATGCCGAGCCGTCCACGTGTCCCCCATGCCCGGGGATGCCCGAATCTGTGCGCGCGGTTCGCGCCCGCGGTTTGTGGGGCGGGCCCGGATCCCCGATGATGATCGCGGCAAAGGCCGGGGCAGCGCCCGTGGGCCGGACCGTGAACGGCCGGTGAACACGGACTTCCGGTCATCCGATAACCTCTGCCGACATGCCGCCCGGGTGCCGCAGGCAGGGGCGCCCCACCACGCAGAAGACCGGCGCGTCCGCGCCGGCACCCAGGGAGTGAGTTCGGTTGTCGACCGCCATCGTCACGGGTCAGCCGGTACCCGGATCGTCACTCGAGAACGATCTGCGGTCCCTCGGCTTCGACGTGCGCGTGGCCGGTGACGCCTCCGAGGCGGAGACCCTGCTCGCGGCCGTCCCGGCCGAGCGGCGCGTGGCCCTGGTCGACGCCCGCTTCGTCGGTCATCCGCACGCCCTGCGCCTCGGCCTGACCGACCCGCGCTTCCCGCTCGCCGCCGTCCCCGGCGCCGTCACCGCCCAGCCGGCCGCCCGGCAGGCGCTGAGCCGGGCCCTGGCCGGCGAGACCTCCGCGGGCGGCGGTACGGCGCTCGTCGTGGACAGCGTCGCCGACCGCGTCGTCACCGCCCTCGACGCCGACGGCAACGAGGTCCACCGGCCCGAGCTGGGCAGCCTGGTCGCCGTCGTCCCGGCCGACCCGCAGGCCCGCAACGAGGCACGCCAGGCCGTCGCCGCCGTCGACGACGAGGCCGTACGCCTGAAGTCGGCCGTGAAGTCCCGTGACGGCTTCTTCACCACGTTCTTCATCAGCCCCTACTCGCGCTACATCGCCCGCTGGTGCGCCCGCCGGGGCCTGACCCCGAACCAGGTCACCACGGCCTCGCTGCTCACCGCGCTCATAGCGGCGGGCTGCGCCGCGACCGGCACGCGCGGCGGCTTCATCGCGGCCGGCGTGCTGCTGATCGCCTCCTTCGTGCTGGACTGCACCGACGGCCAGCTCGCCCGGTACGCCCTGAAGTACTCCACGCTCGGCGCCTGGCTCGACGCCACCTTCGACCGGGCCAAGGAGTACGCCTACTACGCCGGCCTCGCCCTCGGCGCGGCCCGCGGCGGCGACGACGTGTGGGCCCTCGCCCTCGGCGCGATGATCCTGCAGACCTGCCGGCACGTCGTGGACTTCTCCTTCAACGAAGCGAACGTCGGGGATGCCGCCGCCACCGCCAACACCAGCCCCACCGCAGCGCTCTCCGACAAGCTCGACAGCGTCGGCTGGACGGTGTGGGTGCGCCGGATGATCGTCCTGCCCATCGGTGAGCGGTGGGCGATGATCGCGGTCCTCACGGCGGCCACGACCCCGCGCATCACGTTCTACGTGCTGCTCGCCGGCTGCGCCTTCGCCGCGACGTACACCACGGCGGGACGCGTGCTGCGCTCGCTGACCCGCAAGGCGCGGCGCACCGACCGGGCGGCCCAGGCGCTGGCGGACCTCGCGGACAACGGCCCGCTCGCCTCCTTCGTGGCGCGTCTCACCCGCGTCCGCCTCGGCGCCCCGCTGCTGGTGGCCCTGGCCGGCACCGCCGTCCTCGCCGTGGCCCTGTTCTCTGGGTTCTCTGGGTTCTTCGGGTTCTCCGGGGTGACCTGGGCGCCCGTCGCCGGCGCCGTCGTCTACACCGTCGCCTCGGGACAGGCCCTGCGCCGCCCCCTCAAGGGCGCCCTCGACTGGCTGGTTCCCCCGCTGTTCCGGGCCGCCGAGTACGGCACCGTCCTCGTCCTCGCGAGCAAAGCGGGGGTGAACGGAGCCCTTCCCGCGGCTTTCGGCCTGGTGGCCGCCGTCGCCTACCATCACTACGACACGGTGTACCGCATCCGCGGGAACGCCGGAGCGCCGCCGGCCTGGCTGGTGCGCGCGATCGGGGGGCAGGAAGGGCGGACGCTGCTGGTCACTCTGCTGGCCGCGCTGCTCACCGCCGCACAGTTCAACGTCGCGCTCACGGTTCTAGCCGTGGCCGTCGCCCTGGTGGTGCTCGTCGAGAGCATCCGCTTCTGGGTGTCCGCTGGGGCGCCCGCCGTACACGATGAAGGAGAACCCGCATGATCGGCCTTGTGCTGGCGGCCGGCGCCGGACGGCGTCTGCGCCCCTACACCGACAGCCTCCCCAAGGCGCTGGTGCCGGTGGGCCCCGCGGGCATAGAGGACTCGATCACTGTGCTCGACCTCACTCTCGGCAACTTCGCCGAGATCGGCCTGACCGAGGTCGCGATCATCGTCGGCTACCGCAAGGAAGCCGTGTACGAGCGCAAGGAGGCCCTGGAGCAGAAGTACGGCCTCCAGCTCACCCTCATCGACAACGACAAGGCCGAGGAGTGGAACAACGCCTACTCCCTGTGGTGCGGTCGTGACGCGCTCAAGGACGGCGTGATCCTCGCCAACGGCGACACCGTCCACCCGGTCTCCGTCGAGAAGACGCTGCTGGCCGCGCGTGGCGACGGCAAGCGGATCATCCTCGCGCTCGACACCGTGAAGTCCCTCGCGGACGAGGAGATGAAGGTCGTCGTGGACCCCGCCAAGGGCGTCCAGAAGATCACCAAGCTGATGGACCCGGCCGAGGCCACCGGCGAGTACATCGGTGTCACGCTGATCGAGGGCGACGCCGCCCCGGAGCTCGCCGACGCGCTGAAGACCGTCTGGGAGACCGACCCGCAGCAGTTCTACGAGCACGGGTACCAGGAGCTGGTGAACCGCGGCTTCAAGATCGACGTGGCGCCGATCGGCGACGTCAAGTGGGTCGAGATCGACAACCACGACGACCTCGCCCGCGGACGGGAGATCGCGTGCCAGTACTGACCCGGCTGATCCCCTCGCCGGTCGTCGTGGACATCCGCCCGGGTGCCCTCGACGACCTGGCGGGCGTCCTGGCCGACCAGCGCATCTCGCACTCCGGGCGGCTCGCCGTCGCGGTGAGCAACGGCTCCGGCGCCAAGCTGCGCGAGCGCATCGCGCCGTCGCTGCCGGGGGCGTCCTGGTACGAGGTGGGCGGCGGCACCCTGGACGACGCGATCCGGCTGGCCGGCGAGATGAAGGCCGACCGCCACGACGCGGTCGTCGGCCTCGGCGGCGGCAAGATCATCGACTGCGCCAAGTTCGCCGCGGCGCGCGTCGGCCTGCCCCTGGTCGCCGTACCGACGAACCTCGCGCACGACGGCCTGTGCTCGCCGGTGGCCACCCTCGACAACGACGCGGGCCGCGGCTCGTACGGCGTCCCGAACCCGATCGCAGCCGTGATCGACCTGGACGTCATCCGGGAGGCCCCGGCCCGCTTCGTGCGCGCCGGCATCGGTGACGCGGTGTCCAACATCAACGCGATCGCGGACTGGGAGCTGGCCAACCGGGTCAAGGGCGAGAAGATCGACGGCCTGGCCGCCGCGATGGCCCGGCAGGCCGGCGAGGCGGTCCTCAGGCACCCGGGCGGCATCGGGGACAACGACTTCCTCCAGGTGCTCGCCGAGGCGCTGGTCCTCACCGGTGTCGCCATGTCGATCTCGGGGGACTCCCGGCCCGCCTCGGGCTCCTGCCACGAGATCAACCACGCCTTCGACCTGCTCTACCCGAAGCGGGCGGCCGCGCACGGCGAGCAGTGCGGCCTCGGTGCCGCCTTCGCGATGTACCTGCGCGGAGCGCACGAGGAGTCGGCGTTCATGGCCGAGGTGCTGCGCCGGCACGGGCTTCCGGTGCTGCCGGAGGAGATCGGCTTCACCGTGGACGAGTTCGTCCGCGCCGTGGAGTTCGCCCCGGAGACCAGGCCCGGCCGCTACACGATCCTCGAACACCTCGACCTCAAGACGACCCAGATCAAGGACATCTACGCCGACTATGTCAAGGCCATCGGTAGCTGAACTCCGGCCGGTCGTCCACCCCGCCGGGGTGAAGGACCGGCGCAGCGGTGAGCACTGGGCGGGACGCCTCTACATGCGCGAGGTGTCCCTGCGCGTCGACCGCTACCTGGTGAACACCGGGGTCACGCCCAACCAGCTCACGTACCTGATGACCGTCTGCGGCGTGCTCGCGGCCCCGGCGCTGCTGGTGCCGGGGATCGCGGGCGCCGTCCTCGGCGTGGTCGCCACCCAGCTGTACCTGCTGCTGGACTGCGTCGACGGCGAGATCGCCCGCTGGAAGAAGCAGTACTCGCTCGGCGGGGTCTACCTGGACCGGGTCGGCGCCTACCTGACCGACGCGGCCGTGCTGGTCGGCCTCGGTCTGCGCGCCTCCGACCTGTGGGGCAGCGGCCGCATCGACTGGCTGTGGGCCTTCCTCGGCACTCTCGCCGCGCTCGGCGCGATCCTGATCAAGGCCGAGACCGACCTCGTCGGTGTCGCCCGGCACCAGGCCGGGATGGCGCCGGTCAAGGAGGCCGCCGCCGAACCGCGCTCCTCCGGCATGGCGCGGGCGCGCCGGGCCGCCTCGGCGCTGAAGTTCCACCGGCTGATCCTCGGCATCGAGGCCTCGCTGCTGATCCTGGTCCTCGCGATCGCGGACCAGATCCACGGCGACCTGTTCTTCACCCGGCTCGGCACCGCCGTCCTCGCCGGGATCGCCATGCTGCAGACCGTGCTGCACCTGGTGTCCATCCTCGCCTCGAGCAGGCTGAGGTGAGCGGCATGAAGGTCGGCGCGGTCATCATCACCATGGGCAACCGGCCCGAGGAGCTGCGTGCCCTCCTCGACTCCGTCGCCAAGCAGGACGGCGACCCCGTCGAGGTGGTCGTCGTCGGCAACGGCTCGCCCGTCCCGGACGTGCCCGAGGGCGTGCGAACCACGGAACTGCCCGAGAACCTGGGCATCCCCGGCGGCCGCAACGTCGGCATAGAGGCCTTCGGTCCCGGCGGCCGCGACGTCGACATATTGCTGTTCCTCGACGACGACGGCCTGCTCGCCCGCCACGACACCGCCGAGCTGTGCCGTGCCGCGTTCGAGGCCGACCCGAAGCTCGGCATCATCAGCTTCCGCATCGCCGATCCCGAGACCGGCGAGACCCAGCGCCGGCACGTGCCCCGGCTGCGCGCCTCCGACCCGATGCGCTCCTCCCGGGTCACCACCTTCCTCGGTGGCGCCAACGCCGTCCGTACCCGCGTCTTCGCCGAAGCCGGCGTCCTCCCGGACGAATTCTTCTACGCACACGAGGAAACCGACCTGGCATGGCGGGCCCTCGACGCGGGCTGGATGATCGACTACCGGTCCGACATGGTGCTGTACCACCCGACGACCGCGCCCTCGCGGCACGCGGTGTACCACCGCATGGTCGCCCGCAACCGGGTCTGGCTGGCCCGCCGCAACCTCCCCGCGCCGCTGGTCCCCGTCTACCTCGGGGTCTGGCTGCTGCTCACCCTGCTGCGCCGCCCGTCGGGCCCGGCACTGAAGGCCTGGTTCGGCGGCTTCAAGGAGGGCTGGACCACCCCGTGCGGACCCCGCCGCCCCATGCGGTGGCGTACGGTGTGGCGGCTGACCCGACTGGGCCGGCCCCCCGTCATCTGACAAGCTCGACCGTGAAGGTCCGGCTGACCGGCCCGACCGTGAGAGGTCGCCCGTTCGAAGACTCGAAGACGAACCCGAGGACGAAAGCTTCCACCTGTGAGTGAGACAACGCACGACGGCGGTGTCGCGGTGACCGCGGCCCCGTCGCCCGACGAGGGACTGACGGCGGCGCAGCTCGCCGCCAAGTACGGGCTCGCCGTGAGCGGCGCCCGGCCCTCCCTCGTCGAGTACGTACGTCAGCTGTGGGGGCGGCGCCACTTCATCCTCGCCTTCTCTCAGGCGAAGCTGACCGCGCAGTACAGCCAGGCCAAGCTCGGCCAGCTGTGGCAGGTGGCGACACCGCTGCTGAACGCGGCGGTCTACTACTTCATCTTCGGCGTCATCCTGCACGCCAGCCGCGGCATGTCCAAGGACGTGTACATCCCGTTCCTGGTCACCGGTGTGTTCGTCTTCACCTTCACGCAGAGCTCGGTCATGTCGGGCGTCCGCGCGATCTCCGGCAACCTGGGCCTGGTACGCGCCCTGCACTTCCCGCGCGCCTCGCTGCCCATCTCCTTCTCGCTGCAGCAGCTGCAGCAGCTGCTCTTCTCGATGATCGTGATGTTCGTGGTGGCGATCGGCTTCGGCAGCTACCCGAGCCTTTCCTGGCTGCTGATCGTCCCTGCGCTGGTCCTGCAGTTCCTGTTCAACACCGGGCTCGCGCTGATCGTGGGCCGCATGGGCGCCAAGACGCCGGACCTCGCCCAGCTGATGCCGTTCGTGCTGCGCACCTGGATGTACGCCTCCGGCGTCATGTTCTCCATCAGCAAGATGATGGAGGGCCGGTCCGAGTGGGTGGTCCGCCTGCTGCAGGTCAACCCGGCCGCCGTCTACATGGACCTCATGCGCTTCGCGCTGATCGACGGGTACGACGCCTCCAACCTGCCGCCGCACGTGTGGGCCCTCGCCCTGTTCTGGGCCGTGGTCGTCTTCGCCGGCGGCTTCGTGTACTTCTGGAAGGCGGAGGAGAGGTACGGCCGTGGCTGAGCAGAACAACGGGGATCTTCGTCCCACCGTCATCGCCGACGACCTGCACATCGTCTACCGGGTCAATGGCGCGAAGACCGGCAAGGGCAGTGCCACGGCCGCCCTCAGCCGCATCCTGAAGCGGGGCTCCGGCGACGAGGAGCGGGGCGTGCGCAAGGTGCACGCCGTGCGCGGGGTGTCCTTCGTCGCCTACCGCGGCGAGGCCATCGGCCTGATCGGCTCCAACGGCTCCGGCAAGTCCACGCTGCTGCGGGCCATCGCCGGTCTGCTGCCCGCGGAGAAGGGCAAGGTCTACACCGACGGCCAGCCCTCGCTGCTCGGTGTCAACGCGGCCCTGATGAACGACCTGACCGGCGAGCGCAACGTCATCCTCGGCGGGCTCGCCATGGGCATGTCCCGGGAGCAGGTCAAGGAGCGTTACCAAAACATCGTCGACTTCTCCGGGATCAATGAGAAGGGCGACTTCATCACCCTGCCGATGCGCACCTACTCCTCGGGCATGGCGGCCCGGCTGAGGTTCTCCATCGCGGCCGCCAAGGACCACGACGTCCTCATGATCGACGAGGCGCTGGCCACCGGTGACCGCAAGTTCCAGAAGCGCTCCGAGGAGCGCATCCGGGAACTGCGCAAGGAGGCGGGCACGGTGTTTCTGGTCAGTCACAACAACAAGTCCATCCGCGACACCTGCAACCGCGTTCTGTGGCTGGAGCGCGGCGAGCTGCGCATGGACGGCCCGACCGAAGAGGTCCTCAAGGAATACGAGAAGTTCACGGGCAAGTAGCCCGGTTTCGGCCAGGGCCCCGCCGGCAACCGTCCGGCGGGGCCCTGCGTCTGCAAAGGAAACGTCAACTCCGGTAGGGCTTAGGAATCTTGACGCCAATCGGTGTGTTGTTGTGATGTGCAGGACACCCCGACGGACCACGCCGCGTTGTACAACGTAAGCTGTACCGGTGCCGGAAAGCGGCAAGTGGGGCCATAATGCACGGCACCCTGCGCCGGGCAGCCCCGCGGAGGGCCGGTTGGCGTGTCCGAAATAGTGTGTATTGGGTCTGCAGTGTAGAACGGGAGATGTGACGGCAATGGCTACGGAAACTCCCCAGCTCAACGCAGCACGTGCCGTCCCCGCCCCGGGCAGCGTCCGGTGACGGGAACCGACACGGTGCCCGATCTGGAGCGCGCCACACTGGACAAGGCCGCGAGCGAGAACTTCCCCGTCGCGCCCTTCTTCCTGCCCCGGGCCTGGCGCGAGGACCTCATGGCCGTCTACGGCTTCGCCCGCCTCGTGGACGACATCGGCGACGGCGATCTCGCCCCCGGCGGAGCCGACGCGCGCGTGCTGGGCGTGTCGGCCACGGACGCCGAAAACCGGCTGGTCCTCCTCGACGCCTTCGAGGCCGATCTGCGACGGGTCTTCGACGCCACTCCCCGTCACCCGCTGCTGCGCCGCCTGCAGTCCACGGTCCGCCGCCGCCGGCTCACCCCCGAGCCGTTCCTCGGACTGATCGCCGCCAACCGCCAGGACCAGCTCGTCGCACGGTACGAGACCTACGACGACCTCCTCGCCTACTGCGAACTGTCCGCCAACCCCGTCGGCCGCCTCGTCCTCGCCGTCACCGGCACCTCGTCCCCCGAGCGGATCCGCCTCTCCGACGCGATCTGCACTGCGCTGCAGATCGTGGAACACCTCCAGGACGTCGCCGAGGACCTCGGCCGCGACCGGATCTATCTGCCCGCCGAGGACATGAAGCGCTTTCACGTGCAGGAAACGGATCTCGCCGAGAAAACCACAGGCGCATCGGTGCGCGCCCTGGTTGCATACGAAGCGCAACGCGCCCGCGATCTGCTGAATGAAGGCGCCCCCCTGGTGGGTAGCGTCCACGGCAGGTTGAAGCTGCTGCTCGCAGGGTTCGTGGCGGGGGGAAGGGCGGCGATCGACGCGATCGCCGCCGCCGAATACGACGTACTTCCCGGCCCGCCCCGACCCGGCAAGGTCCAGTTGCTGCGTGAGGTGGGCGTGACCCTGCGAGGAAAGAGGTGATCCGGACCGTGGAGTCTCCGCCGCACGTGTCGGCACCGGTACTCGCCGCGTACAGCTACTGCGAGGCCGTCACCGGACAGCAGGCCCGCAACTTCGCCTACGGCATCCGACTGCTGCCGACGCCCAAGCGCCGCGCCATGTCGGCGCTGTACGCGCTTTCCCGGCGCGTCGATGACATCGGCGACGGCGACCTGCCGGGCGAGGTCAAGGTGGCGCGCCTCGAGGACACCCGGGCGCTGCTCACCCGGATGCGCGAGGGCGCGGTCGAGGAGGACGACACCGACCCGGTGGCCGTCGCCCTCACCCACGCCTCGCGCGCCTTCCCGATCCCGCTCGGCGGCCTGGACGAGCTGATCGACGGCGTCCAGATGGACGTGCGCGGGGAGACCTACGAGACCTGGGACGACCTGAAGGTCTACTGCCGCTGCGTGGCCGGCGCCATCGGTCGCCTCTCGCTCGGTGTGTTCGGCACGGAACCGGGCGCGCGCGGCGCCGAGCGCGCACCCGAGTACGCCGACACGCTCGGGCTCGCACTGCAGCTCACCAACATCCTCAGAGACGTCCGCGAGGACGCCGCGGGCGGCCGTACCTATCTGCCCGCCGACGACCTGGCCAAGTTCGGCTGCTCGGCCGGGTTCGGCGGGCCGACACCACCGGAGGGCTCCGACTTCGCGGGCCTCGTGCACTTCGAAGTGCGTCGGGCCCGCGCCCTTTTCGCCGAGGGCTACCGGCTGCTCCCCATGCTCGACCGGCGCAGCGGCGCCTGCGTGGCCGCCATGGCCGGGATCTACCGCCGCCTCCTCGACCGCATCGAGCGCGACCCGGAGGCCGTGCTGCGCGGACGCGTCTCGCTGCCCGGACGCGAGAAGGCCTACGTCGCCGTGCGCGGACTGTCCGGACTCGACACCCGGCACGTGTCCCGTCGGACCGTCAGGAGGCGCGCCTGATGGACCCCGTGGACGGATCCGGCTCCGACGGCCCGATGCGGCGGGCAACCCTCCGCTGCGGCGTGGCGTCCCTGACTGCGACGGCCGACCGTGCACCGTTCATCCAGCATGCTCGGCACGCACGGAAGGACGCACGATGAGCGACGGCTCACGCCACACGGCCACGCATGCCGACACCGCGGCACCGGCAGTGCGCAGCGCCGTCGTGGCCGGCGGCGGCCTCGCCGGCATCACCGCGGCGCTCGCGCTCGCCGACGCGGGCGTCCGGGTCACCCTGCTCGAAGGCAGGCCGAGGCTGGGCGGCCTCGCCTTCTCCTTCCAGCGCGGCGAGTTGACCGTGGACAACGGTCAGCACGTGTACCTGCGCTGCTGCACCGCCTACCGCTGGTTCCTCGACCGGATCGAGGGCGCGGAGCTGGCACCGGTGCAGGACCGCCTTGACGTGCCCGTCGTCGACGTCGCGAGACCCGAAGGGCGGCGGCTCGGCCGGCTGCGGCGCGACCCGCTGCCCGTCCCCCTCCACCTGGGGCGCAGCCTGGCCACCTATCCGCACCTCTCGCTCGCCGAACGTGCCGCGGTGGGGCGTGCCGCGCTCGCGCTCAAGGGGCTCGACCTCGCCGATCCGACCCTGGACACCCAGGACTTCGGCAGCTGGCTGGCCGCTCACGGCCAGTCGGCGCGTGCCGTCGAGGCCCTGTGGGACCTGGTCGGGGTCGCCACCCTCAACGCGGTCGCGGGCGACGCCTCGCTGGGGCTCGCCGCGATGGTGTTCAAGACCGGCCTGCTGTCCGACCCGGGCGCGGCCGACATCGGCTGGGCCCGCGTCCCGCTGGGCGAACTGCACGACCGGCTGGCCCGCAAGGCGCTCGACTCCGCGGGCGTCCGTACCGAGGTCCGTACACGCGTCACCTCCGTCTCTACCAACGAAAACGGGAGCTGGAACGTTCAGGTTCCCGGCGAGACGCTCCGGGCCGACGCGGTCGTCCTCGCCGTACCCCAGCGCGAGACCCACGACCTGCTGCCGCCCGGCGCCCTCGACGCCCCCGAACGGCTCCTGGACATCGGCACCGCGCCGATCCTCAACGTGCACGTCGTCTACGACCGCAAGGTGCTCGCCAGGCCCTTCCTCGCCGCCCTCGGCACCCCTGTGCAGTGGGTCTTCGACCGGACGGACGCTTCCGGACTGCGCGCGGGACAGTATCTGGCGCTGTCCCAGTCGGCCGCCCAGGGCGAGATCGACGCGCCGGTCGCCGCGCTCCGCGAGCGCTATCTGCCCGAGTTGGAGCGACTGATCCCGGGCACGCGCGGCGCGGTGGTGCGGGACTTCTTCGTGACCCGGGAGCGCACGGCCACGTTCGCCCCCACCCCCGGCGTCGGGCGGCTGCGGCCCGGCGCCCGCACCAAGGCCCCCGGCCTGTACCTGGCCGGAGCGTGGACCGCCACAGGGTGGCCCGCGACCATGGAGAGTGCGGTCCGCAGTGGAGTGAGCGCGGCCGACGCCGCGCTGAGCGCCCTGGGCCGGCCCCGCCCCCGTCGCCTCTTCGCGCTCGAGGAGGCGGCGTGATGCCCGATCGGCACGCGGCAGGCCCCCGCACCCCCGGTATCGCAACAAGAGGAGAGACTGTGCCCACTGTGCCCCCGGCCTCGACGCCCGCTCGGAGGACCGCGGTGGACGTGACCGCGCTTCTGGAGCGCGGACGGACCCTGGCCACACCGGTGCTGCGCGCGGCCGTCGACCGCCTGGCGCCTCCCATGGACACCGTCGCCGCCTATCACTTCGGCTGGATCGACGCCGCCGGCAACCCTGCCGACGGGGACGGCGGCAAGGCCGTGCGCCCCGCGCTCGCCGTTCTCTCCGCCGAGGTCACCGGCGCCGCGCCCGAGGTGGGCATCCCCGGGGCCGTCGCCGTCGAACTCGTGCACAACTTCTCGCTGCTGCACGACGACCTGATGGACGGCGACGAGCAGCGCCGGCACCGCGACACGGTCTGGAAGGTGCACGGCCCCGCCCAGGCCATCCTGGTCGGCGACGCCCTGTTCGCCCTCGCCAACGAGGTCCTCCTCGAGCTCGGCACCGTCGAGGCGGGCCGCGCCACCCGCCGGCTGACCACGGCCACCCGCGCCCTGATCGACGGTCAGGCGCAGGACATCTCCTACGAGCACCGCGACCGCGTCAGCGTCGAGGAGTGCCTGGAGATGGAGGGCAACAAGACCGGCGCCCTGCTCGCGGCCTCCAGCTCCATCGGCGCGGTGCTCGGCGGCGCCGACGACCGCACAGCCGACTCCCTGGAGAGGTACGGCTACCACCTCGGCCTCGCGTTCCAGGCCGTCGACGACCTGCTCGGCATCTGGGGCGACCCGGAGGCCACCGGTAAGCAGACCTGGAGCGACCTGCGCCAGCGCAAGAAGTCCCTGCCGGTGGTGGCCGCGCTCGCGGCGGGCGGCCCCGCCTCGGAGCGGCTCGGCGAGATCCTCGCCGCCGACGCCAAGAGCAGCGACTTCGAGAACTTCTCGGAGGAGGAGTTCGCGGCCCGTGCCGCCCTCATCGAGGAGGCCGGCGGCCGCGAGTGGACGGCGGAGGAAGCACGCCGTCAGCACAGCATCGCCGTCGAGGCCCTCGACGCGGTCGACATGCCCGACCGGGTACGGGACGCCTTCGCGGCGCTCGCCGACTTCGTCGTCGTACGGAAGAGATGATCATTATCGGTTGAAACAGCCCTCGCGTAGTCGCCGGCCGGTGTCGAAAGACGACGGACACCGGCCGACGGCGGACCCACAGCAGCACGACTCGCACGACTGCACGAAGGGGAAGCCATGACAGCGACGACCGACGGAAGCACCGGGGCGACCCTGCCGCCCCGTGCTGCCGCGGCCAGCGAAACCGACATCACCACCCCCGCGGCGGCCGGGGTACAAGAAGCCGCCGAACGCGCCGCGAGGCGCGCCACCGACTTCCTGCTCGCGCGGCAGGACGCCCAGGGCTGGTGGAAGGGCGACCTCGAGACGAACGTCACGATGGACGCCGAGGACCTGCTGCTCCGTCAGTTCCTGGGAATCCGCGACGAGGAGACGACGCGGGCCGCCGCCCTGTTCATCCGCGGCGAGCAGCGCGAGGACGGCACCTGGGCCACCTTCTTCGGCGGTCCCGGCGAACTGTCCACCACCGTCGAGGCGTACGTCGCCCTCCGCCTGGCCGGCGACGCGCCCGACGCCCCGCACATGGCGAAGGCCTCGGCCTGGATCCGCGAGCGCGGGGGCATCGCGGCCTCCCGGGTCTTCACCCGGATCTGGCTCGCCCTGTTCGGCTGGTGGAAGTGGGAGGACCTGCCCGAACTCCCGCCGGAACTGATCTGGTTCCCGACCTGGATGCCGCTCAACATCTACGACTTCGGATGCTGGGCCCGGCAGACCATCGTGCCGCTGACCATCGTCTCGGCCAAGCGCCCGGTCCGCCCGGCACCCTTCCCGCTGGACGAGCTGCACACCGACCCGGCCAACCCCAACCCGCCCGAGCCGCTCGCGCCGGTGGCCAGTTGGGACGGCGCCTTCCAGCGTCTGGACAAGGCGCTGCACCGGATGCGCAAGGTCGCCCCGCGCAGACTGCGCAAGGCCGCGATGAACGCCGCCGCCCGCTGGATCATCGAGCGGCAGGAGAACGACGGCTGCTGGGGCGGGATCCAGCCCCCGGCCGTGTACTCGGTCATCGCCCTGCACCTGCTGGGCTACGACCTCCAGCACCCGGTGATGCGCGAGGGCCTCGCGTCGCTGGACCGTTTCGCCGTGTGGCGCGAGGACGGCGCCCGGATGATCGAGGCCTGCCAGTCCCCGGTCTGGGACACCTGCCTCGCCACCATCGCCCTGGCCGACGCCGGCCTGCCCGTGGACCATCCGCAACTGGTCAAGGCGGCCGACTGGATGCTCGGCGAGGAGATCGTCCGGCCCGGGGACTGGGCCGTCAAGCGCCCCCAACTGCCGCCGGGCGGGTGGGCGTTCGAGTTCCACAACGACAACTACCCGGACATCGACGACACCGCCGAGGTCGCCCTCGCGCTGCGCCGGGTCAAGCACCACGACCCCGAGCGCGTCGACCATGCCATCGGGCGGGCCGTCCGCTGGAACCTGGGGATGCAGTCGAGGAACGGCGCGTGGGGCGCCTTCGACGTCGACAACACCAGCCCGTTCCCGAACCGGCTGCCGTTCTGCGACTTCGGCGAGGTCATCGACCCGCCGTCCGCGGACGTCACCGCCCACGTGGTCGAGATGCTCGCGGCGGAGGGCCTCGCGCACGACCCGCGCACCCGGCGCGGCATCGCCTGGCTGCTGGCCGAACAGGAACCGGACGGCTCGTGGTTCGGCCGCTGGGGCGTGAACTACGTGTACGGCACCGGCTCGGTGGTGCCCGCCCTGACCGCGGCCGGCCTGCCCGGCTCCCACCCGGCGATCCGGCGCGCGGTGGCCTGGCTGGAGAGCGTCCAGAACGACGACGGCGGCTGGGGCGAGGACCTGCGCTCCTACAAGCACGTCAAGGAATGGAGCGGCCGCGGCGCGTCCACCGCCTCCCAGACGGCCTGGGCGCTGATGGCGCTCCTCGCGGCGGGGGAGAAGGACTCCAAGGCCGTCGAGCGCGGCGTGCGATGGCTGGCGGGGACCCAGCGGGAGGACGGTTCCTGGGACGAGCCGTACTTCACGGGCACCGGCTTCCCCTGGGACTTCTCCATCAACTACCACCTGTACCGGCAGGTGTTCCCGCTCACCGCGCTCGGCCGGTACCTGCACGGCGACCCCTTCGACCGGCCGCCGCTCGCCACGTCCAGGAATCACCTCCCCGAGGCCAAGAAGCCGCTGTCCGCGGCCAAGGGGAGCTGAATGACCGCGCAGCCCGCCCCGCCCCCGCTGCTGATCGCCTGCGCGCTCGGCATCGAGCACTTCGCCCTGCGCACCGGCGAGCGGGGCGGCGCGGGCGGCCCGGTCACCTTTGTCCGTACGGGGATGGGGCCCAAGGCGGCGGAACGCTCCATCAGCGGCCACCTGGCCCACCCGGCCCTGGCCGAGGCCGCCGTCCTGGCCACCGGCTTCTGCGCCGGCCTCGACCCCGGCATGCACCCCGGCGACCTGGTCGTCGCCGAGGAGACCCGGGACCCGCGCGGGACCGTCCCGTGCGTGGGAACCGACCTGCTGGTCAAGGAACTCGTGCGCATCCTGCCCGGACGCACGGTCCACACCGGCCCGCTCACCGGCTCCGACCACGTCGTCCGCGGCCCTGAGCGGTCCGACCTGCTCGCGACCGGCGCCATCGCGGTCGACATGGAGTCGGCGGCCACGCTGCTGAGCGCCGTCCGCGCGGACGAACGCCCGGTTGCGGCCGTCCGGGTGGTCGTGGACGCTCCAGAACATGAACTCGTCCGGATCGGCACGGTACGCGGTGGAATATCAGCCTTCCGTGTCCTTCGTTCCATCCTTCCCGCATTTTTCGAATGGCACCGTAATTTGCTGCTCCCCCGGAGGTGAGCCAGATGGCCATGCCGTTGCGTCAGTCCATCAAGGTCGCTACGTACCTGGCTGAACAGAAGATTCGCAGGCGTGACAAGTTTCCGCTCATCGTCGAGCTGGAACCGCTCTTCGCCTGCAACCTCAAGTGCGAGGGCTGCGGCAAGATCCAGCACCCGGCCGGTGTGCTCAAGCAGCGCATGCCGGTCGCCCAGGCCGTGGGCGCCGTGCTGGAGTCCGGCGCGCCCATGGTCTCCATCGCCGGTGGAGAACCGTTGATGCACCCGCAGATCGACGAGATCGTGCGGCAGTTGGTGGCCAAGAGGAAGTACGTCTTCCTGTGCACCAACGCGATGCTGTTGCGCAAGAAGATGGACAAGTTCACACCGTCGCCCTACTTCGCCTTCGCGGTGCACATCGACGGGCTGCGCGAGCGGCACGACGAGTCCGTCGCGAAGGAGGGCGTGTTCGACGAGGCGGTGGAGGCCATCAAGGAGGCCAAGCGGCGCGGCTTCCGGGTGACCACCAACTCCACCTTCTTCAACACCGACACCCCGCAGACCATCGTCGAGGTGCTCAACTTCCTCAACGACGACCTCCAGGTCGACGAGATGATGATCTCGCCCGCCTATGCCTACGAGAAGGCCCCCGACCAGGAGCACTTCCTCGGGGTCGAGCAGACCCGGGAGCTGTTCAAGAAGGCATTCGCGGGCGGCAACCGGCGCAAGTGGCGGCTCAACCACTCCCCGCTCTTCCTGGACTTCCTGGAGGGCAAGGTCGACTTCCCGTGCACCGCGTGGGCGATCCCGAACTACTCGCTCTTCGGCTGGCAGCGCCCCTGCTACCTGATGAGCGACGGGTACGTGCCGACGTACCGCGAACTCATCGAGGAGACCGACTGGGACAAGTACGGCCGCGGCAAGGACCCGCGCTGCGCCAACTGCATGGCGCACTGCGGCTACGAGCCCACCGCCGTCCTCGCCACCATGGGATCTCTGAAGGAGTCCCTGCGGGCCATGCGTGAGACCGTCTCCGGAAACCGGGAGTGACGCGATGACCGCCGTCCCCCTGGGCGTTCCCGAGGTACCGGCCCGTCCGGTCGCTCCGCGGCGCGGGTCGCGGCAGATCCAGGTCGGGCCGGTGGCGGTCGGGGGCGGAGCCCCGGTGTCGGTGCAGTCGATGACGACGACCCGTACGTCGGACATCGGCGCCACCCTGCAGCAGATCGCCGAGCTGACCGCGTCGGGTTGTCAGATCGTGCG
>NZ_JBWKFL010000072.1:0-28260 GCF_056434305.1 Streptomyces sp. NPDC044061
AGGCCCGATAACTCAGACACGCACGCAGACACCCGAACCACCCCCCGGGACCACTACCCAGGAACCCACGTCCGAGGCCTAAAACAACGGCATTGCATCTAGGTACCGTTCGTCGGTTACGAGCGGAGCCATACGAGGAGGGCAGCCGCGGCGGTGACGGTTCCCAGGAAGACGGATCCGCGCTTGTCGTAGCGAGTGGCCTAGGCTCGGAACTCCGGCTCGCACCACGCCGGAGTCGACGTTGGCGGGCCAGTCGATATCGCCCGACGCATCGACTGCGGACTGGACCTGTCAGGGGCTCGGTCATCGCGGCGCCGAGGCGGCCCGAGGAGGGGAGCTCGGCCCCCCGCCGTCAGCCGGCACCGGAAGCAACAGTGCGTAGTAGCGAACAGCCGTGAACACACTCGGCTCTGGGAGGTTCAGTCTCGCCATCGCCGCCGACGCAGTTTCGTGGCGCTCCCCATTGACCCGGATCTCAACCTGCATCGCGCCGGGTCGCCCGCCGTAGAAGACTTTGACCCCGTTGAAAAACGGCGATTCCAGATCCGCGGTGAAGGTATCAGCGACGCGGTGCAGCACGTTCGCGTCGAGTAGCACAGTCTGCAGGCGCTGGTTCTCGGCGGCGTCGAGCCCGAAGCCGACTGCGCCGGAGGTGATCGAGTGCCAGCTGGGAACGCCGCGCTCGTGATCGGGGTCAGTGTGGTCCGCGAAGCGCCCGCGTGGGTCGAGGAGTTCAAGCATGCACGCGCCTGCCGTCTGCACCCACGCATCGGCCGCCCTGCGGGGATCGCCGGACATGGCCACGACGCAGTCCATGAAGCAAGGCACATCCGGCTGGATACTCACGTCCGGCAGCGCGACGAGGTCGTAATGGCGTCCGCCCCCATGGCCGGGAGGAGCCACGCCCACTGCCCATCCGCGCGGGCTACTCAGCGAATTGCCCTTGAGTGTGGCGCCTCGCGTCACACCGGGCGCGTACTCCTCGAGGCTCTCTTTCACGAGGGCGAGGAACTCAAGGTCGGGCAGGCGCTCCTCATGCGGCTGGACTTCGCGCGCACGCCGTCGTATCCAAGGCATGCCGTGGATCTTACTGAGCCGCAACCATGGGCAGATGCCGTACCGGATCTCGCCGCCGTCGTTCGTCAGGGGGAGGATGCCGGGCAGTCCCGAGGGCCAGCCCATGGCCGGGTCGTCGGCCAGTCGGCCAACCACGACCTTCAGAGCATAGGAAACACCGGCGCCCCACTGAGTGGCAGTGTCGGGCATGAAAGCAAAAGACACGGCACCTCGCGGAGGTTGCCTCCGCGAGGTGCCGGCCCATCAACTATCAGCCCTGGGTGCCACCCTGGGTGTTCCCGCTGCCGCCACCCTGGGTGCCACCCTGGGTGTTGCCGCTGCCGCCGCCCTGGGTCCCGCCCTGGGTGTTGCCGCTGCCCCCGCCCTGGGTCCCGCCCTGGGTGTTGCCGCTGCCGCCACCCTGGGTCCCGCCCTGGGTGTTGCCGCTGCCGCCACCCTGGGTCCCACCCTGGGTGTTCCCGCTGCCGCCACCCTGGGTCCCACCCTGGGTGTTCCCGCTGCCCCCGCCCTGCGTGCCGCCCTGGGTGTTCCCGCTGCCGCCACCCTGGGTCCCACCCTGGGTGTTCCCGCTGCCGCCACCCTGCGTGCCGCCCTGGGTGTTCCCGTTGCCGCCGCCCTGCGTGCCGCCCTGGGTGTTGCCGCCCTTGGGCATGGCGGTGTTCTTCGACGAGTTGCTCTTGCTGCTGTTCTTGCTGTTGCTGTTGTTGCTGTGGTGCTGCTGGTGGTGGTTCTGGTGGTGCGCGCTGGTGGAGTGCGCGGCCGGGTGGTGCTTCATCATGGGAGCAGCCTCGGCGCTGGCCACACCGATGGTTCCTGCGGCCAGAGCGGCGATGCAGGAGATGCCTGCGATGCGGGCCATGTGACGTCGAGCGTTGATCATGAGAAACCTCGTAGTTCTAGGTAGTTCCTGGTGGGGTGGATCCCCTTTCGGTAAATCCATTTCAGCCCGCCAGGCCCCCGCTGTACGTCCCCCGACCAGCGGACCAAGCGGCTGACACACCCCTCCACCAGGAAAGGGAAGGCCAGGGAAAGGCCCCGCCCGGAGTCGGGACGCTGCCCTGGTCAGGGGGTCGGGCGGGCCCTGTGGAGGGTGGCGGCGATCGTGGTGAGGAGTTCGATGACGGGTGCCGTCTCGCGGATCAGGACACGGGTCGGGGTGTCGCTGGTGCGCCCGGTGGTCAGTTCGTGGTGGCGCCTGTTGTGCAGATCTTCGAGGTAGAGGGACATCTCATCGAGGGCCTGGCTGAGGGCGTCGGTGTGCAAGGTGGTGTCCCCGCCGTGCGGCGGGGCGAGTGCCGGTGCTGCGTGGTCGGTGTAGAGGGCGAGCGCGGGGATGTGCGCTGTGCGTGCGGTGCGGTGCGTCAACAGGGCGGCGATCAGCGCGACGAGCGTGTTCAGAGCCTCGACCGCGGCGGCCTCCTGGTCGACCGCGGCCCTGTCGTGGCCGGGTTCGCGGTGGGCGTGGTGGGCTGTGGTCTGGGCTTTGCCGACGGCTTTTTCAGCCGTGGTGCGGGTGCCCTGCAGCTCCAGCTCGGGGCCGGGGTGGGTGAGGGAGCGCAGGGCGGTGTCCAGGTAGGCGGCGGTGGCCTGGCGGGCTTGGTTCGTCTCGGCGGCCAGGCGGGGATGTTCCCAGCTGGGCCACAGCAGGCGGCTGCCGAGCAGGGCCGCGGTCGTGCCGACGAGGGTCATGGCGATGCGGACGAGGGCGTCGTGCCAGTCGCCGGGGTGGGAGACGTCGCCGATCAGCAGCACGACGGGGGTGCCGAAGGTGACCCAGAAGGCGTAGTTGACCGGCCGCAGGGTGAAGCCCGCGGTGATGATCACGAACAGGATGAGGCAGATGGCGGCCGGGGCGTGCACGGCCGCAATGAGCAGGGCGGCGCACGTGCCGCCGACGACGTTGCCGACCACCCGCTGGGCGACGCGTTCGCGGGTGGCGGCGTACTGGGGGCGCAGCACCCGCAGCACGGCCAGGGTCGCCCACTCGCCGTGCGACAGCGCGGCGACCTGGCCCAGTGCGAAGACCGCGGTGCTCACCGTGGTGGCGCGCAGGGCGTGGCGGAAGGTGCTCGAGGTCAGGGTCATGGCGCCGCGCAGGCGGGCCGCCGTGAGGCGTGCCACCGGGGTGGGGGGCGTGGACAGCGGGGTCTGCGCGAGCAGGGCGAGGCGGCGGGCGTCGGTCCCGGCAGTGGTGACGGTGGCGTTGATACGGGTCAGCAGGCGGCGCTGTCGGCCGGCGCGTGCGGTGTCGCTGTAGGTCTCGGCGCCGGCGGCGCTCTGGGCGCGCATCCGGTCGCAGGCGGCCTCCAGGAGGGCCATGGAGGACTCCGGCGCGGTGTCGGGGGTGGTGGCCGGCCGACGGCGGGTGAGGTGGTCGGCGAGCCGGGAGAGCTGTTGCCCGGCCTGGGCGGCGACGGCGGTGTAGGGGGTGGCGACGGCAGCGGGTGGTCGGCCGGCCGCGCCCAGGGCGGCGGTGAGGTCGGCCAGGGCGGCGGCGTGGCGCACGAGCGGGTCGGTCAGGTCGGCGAGGTGCTCATCCCCGCGGGGGCCGCGTAGTGCGCGGGTGGCCTCCTCGGCCCTGTGCAGCGCGTCCGCCGTGTGCGCCGGGGCGCTGCGCGGGGCCGGGGGGCCGGCGAGGCCGCTCAGGGTGCGGCCGATGGCGCGGTAGGGCTGCGCGAGGGTTTGGAGGACGTTGCGGAGGCGTGGGGCGGGCGTCAGTACGGCGGTGGCAGTGGCGTACCACAGGCCCCCGGCCAGCACCAGCAGGGCCTCGTGCTGCGTCTGCGTCTGCGCCTGGGCTTGGGCGGTGCCGGCCGCTCCGGCGGCGACGAGCAGCGCGGTGGCCGGCATCGTGCCGAGCCGTTCCAGCGTGGGGTGGATGGTCGAGCCCATCGCGGAGAGGAAGACGAGGACGGCGAGCGCTGTCAGCGTCAGGGGGAGCAGCGCGGCCGCCCGCGCACCGATCCAGAACATGGCGGCGTTCACCAGGGCGGCGACCAGCAGTCCGCGGGTGCGCGGTCTGCGGGCGCCGCCTTTGTTGGTGAACGCCGCCACATAGGCGCCCAGCGTCGCCCAGGCCGCCGCCTGCGGGTCTCCCACGGCGATGCCGAGCAGCAGCGGCGCACTGATCGCGACTCCGTTGCCGAGGCCGGCCAGGACGGCCGGCCGGGTGCCCGGTGCGGGGGTGAACAGCCCGGCCGTACGCCTGCTGGCAAGGTGCCGCGTCACGCGCGCTGGAAGCGGCCCATCAGTACCGCCGTGTCCAGCACATGGCCGTCCATCGCGGCTTCCAGCTCCCCGCGGCCGGCCGACCCGGGAAGGTCGAGGGCCGTGTCCAGGGCGTAGAGCGTGAAGAAGTACCGGTGTGCCCTGTCGCCGGGCGGGGGCGCCGGTCCGATCCAGGCGCGGGAGCCTCGGGTGCTGGTGCCCACCACTCCGACCTGAACGTCATCCGGGAACATCCGCCGTTGCCCGGCCGGAATGTTCCACACGACCCAGTGGTCGAAATTCCCGTCCGGCCGCAGTTCCCGCGGCACGTCCGGGTCATGCACCACCAAGGCCAGGCTGACCGTGTCAGCGGGCACCGCGTCGAATTCGAGCGGCACCGGCACCTCGTCGCCGTCGGCCGAGTGCTCGACCGGGATGAATTCCCCGTCCTGGAAGGACGGACTCTCGATCTTCATACCGTTATCGTCTCCCAGACCGGGCAACCGGGCCTGCCACGGCACTCCGCCCGGCTCACCGGTACCGGGGGCGTCGCTGCGACAGCCTCGTTCTTCATCGCACGGCTCCGGACCGGGCTGCGGCCCTCCCACTCAGTACGGCCCTGCTCGTACGGCCCCTCTCCGTACGGCCTCCACCCCTGCGCCTACAGCCGGGCCCACCACACGGTCCACCGGTCGGCTGATCAGACGGGCACGGTCAGATGTCCAGACTGTTGAGCAGTTCCATCGACGGGCTCCTCAAAAGCCCCCACGGTTTTCGAGAAGGATCAGAAATCATGAAGGCTCAGTACGCTTCCGCCCCTCGCCGAGACGGTTTCAGGATTCATCAGATAGCGGACCGGTTCGAGGTCTACAGCCCCAACGGACAGTTTTTCGGGGAATACCTCGTCCGGGCGTCGGCGGAGAAGCAGGTGGCCGTACTCATGGAGCGTGCCGGGCACGCCGCCCGGAGCATCGGCTGACAGCAGCTTCCGGTCCGGAGACAGACGCCTGCCCTGCCCTGCCCTGCCCTGCCCTAGCCTTCAGGCAGCAGGGCAGGGCGTGAAGTGCCATGGAAGACCTGACGCAGGTGCCAGTCACGGTGGTCTGCCGACACTGGCCATGCGCCTGGCTGCGGGCCGATGAGCGGACGGCCCGCGAGCGCTACGACGTGCTCGCGGGCGGCGGGGCTGTGGCCCACGAAGCGCTGCGAGACGAGGATTCGCCGGCCGTCGCCGACACCGAGGGCGCCCTTGTCGAAGAGTTTGTGATGCAGTGAGCACAGGCACAGCCCGTTGTCGATGTCGTCCGGGCCGCCGAACGCCCACCAGCGCACATGGGCGGCCTCCAGCCCCACCGGCACCGCGCCGATTCTGCCGTCGTAACCGCAGAAGGCGCACCGGTACTCGTAGGCGGTCAGTACCAGCTCCCGCATCCGCCGGTCTCGCTGCCTGCGCGTGACCGAGACCCGCTCGGTGTGCGCCGGCTCCGGTTCCAGACCCACGGCCTCGCACAGTTCGCTGTGCAGGGAAGGCGGGAAGTGCAGATCGAGCAGCAACCGGGCCAGTTTGCCGAGCAGTTCCGGCTCGCTTCGCAGGGCTGCCCTCAGATCCGGCGCGAGCCGCCCGGTGGCACCCGTGTCCCTGAGATCCCGAACGCCGCTCCCGGGGCTGCCGTACCCGCGATCGGTGCGCACTTCCCATACACCGTCGCCGGCCAGGTGGTGGAAGGGGTAGGCGGGCGTCGTCCTGTTCGGTGGGCCGTACTCGGCCAGCAACCGTTGCAGGTCCTGTTCCACAGCGCTGTACCGCAGGTCGCTCTCCGCGTCTTCCTGAAACCGACCGAGGGCGTACAGGAACAACAGTGGCTTGTGCGGGGCACGGGTCCCGTTCCTGGTCCACTGCCTCAGCTTCGCGGCGCGTGCCAGCCAGTCCATGGCCGGTGATCATAGTGACAACCGGCCTTCATGGTCACCATCGTTGCTCGGACGGTCGTGGCTCGGTGTCCGCGGCCTGCCGACTTGCGGGTACTGGAAGGTCTTTGCCGCGGACCTGGTTGTCCCAGTCGGTGAAGACCTCGCGGGCGGCGGGGGTGCCCTGCCCCTATGGGTTTCGTCAAGCGGTGAGTATCGTCCGTAACGCGCTCGCCCTGAACGCGGGAGCCGGTTGACCAGGGGCAACCGCATTGGTCGTGGAGTCCTGCAGTGTGGAGCCGAAGGGGTTGTGCACGGATGAGGGTGTTGTTCTTCCCCGACGAAGGCTGGGTCGATCTCTCGGGCAACGCGACGGACCTCGTCGGCTTGGCCCTCGCTCTCAGCATGGAAATGAACATCGCAAAAACGACATCCTCAGTTGAACCGAGCTTCGGTGGCACTGAACTGATGTCAGTCGAGGTACTGGGCCGCAGTGGCTCGGGTGTCCGTGTCGAGTGGACTCGGAACACAATGCTCTGCTTTTCGAGGGCGACCGAATGGGCTTGAACTCACTTGCTGACGAAGTGCGGTCGGTAGCGGAGATGGATGCCGGCGGTCACCTGCACATCGAGTACCACCCAGGTCACCACTACCTTGCCTCTGGATCACTGGCCATGGTGTTGAACAGTGCTCACGGGGCTATGCCGACCCGGTGAACGACTGCCCTTGCGGTTGCAAGCGGGTGCTGGAGCGCTGATACGCCCTCTTCCGGACTCTGGCGGATCCGGCACCTCGCGGAGGGTCCGCGAGGTGCCGGATTCATCAACCATCAGCCGCCCTGGGTACCACCCTGGGTGTTGCCGTTACCTCCCTGGGTTCCGCCCTGGGTGTTGCCATTGCCGCCACCCTGAGTGCCACCCTGGGTGTTGCCATTGCCGCCACCCTGGGTTCCACCCTGGGTGTTCCCATTGCCACCACCCTGGGTTCCACCCTGGGTGTTCCCATTGCCACCACCCTGGGTTCCACCCTGGGTGTTCCCATTGCCACCACCCTGGGTTCCACCCTGGGTGTTGCCGCGGCCATTGCCCTGAGTGCCACCCTGAGTGTTGCCATTGCCGCCACCCTGAGTGCCACCCTGGGTGTTGCCGTTGCCACCACCCTGGGTACCGCCCTGGGTGTTCCCGCGGCCATTGCCCTGAGTGCCACCCTGGGTGTTGCCGTTGCCACCACCCTGAGTGCCACCCTGGGTGTTGCCGCGGCCATTGCCCTGAGTGCCACCCTGAGTGTTGCCATTGCCGTTGCCCTGGGTACCGCCCTGAGTGTTGCCGCGGCCGTTGCCCTGCGTACCGCCCTGAGTGTTGCCGCGGCCGTTGCCCTGCGTACCGCCCTGAGTGTTGCCGCCCTTCATGTTGTCCTGGTGGTGCTGGTGGTAGCTGGACGATTGCGCGGCCGCGTGATGCAGCATGGGAGCGGCCTCGGCACTGGCCACACCGGCGGTGCCGGCGGCCAGAGCGGCGATGCAGGAGATCCCTGCGATGCGGGCTATGTGACGTCGTGCGTTGATCATGAGAAACCTCGCAGATCTAGGTGAGGGGGTCGAACTTCGTGCATTCATTCCAGCCCGATCGGCCGCGGCTGCACGTCCCCTGACCGGTGGAGTCAGTGGTTGACGCGCTCGTCGGCCGAGGAATGGAACTCACCCAGATACGCTGCGGGGGCCGTGGCGGGGGCCGCCCGCTACTACGTCGGCACAGGCCGGGACCGCGCCCCCTGCGGTCCGGTTACGGGAACGACATCTCGCGGCCCCGGCGGCCGGCCCGTGCAGGTCAGCTTTCGACCCCTTCGGCGGCCTTGTCGCTCGCACGTCCGCCGGCGTCGGCAGTGGCCAGCGCCGTGAGTGCCGTGCGGTCGGCCTTGCCGTTGGCGTTCAGAGGCAGTTCGTCGAGGAAGAGGAACCTCTTGGGGATCATGTACGCGGGCATGGACCGCCGGCACAGCTCGGCCAGCTCCGCGGGGGTCGCTCCGGTGCCGGATGCCACGACGAAGGCCGTGAGGGCCGCTTCGCCGTCGGGCCCGTCGAGGGCCAGGACCAGTGCGGAGGTCACGCCGGGGTGCTCGGCCAACCGGCGTTCGACCTCGCCCAGTTCGATCCGGTTGCCGCGTATCTTCACCATGGAGTCGGCCCGGCCGCAGAAGTACAGCTCGCCCGAGGGATCGCGGTACGCCAAGTCGCCCGAGCGGTAGACCAGTTGTCCGGAGCGCGGTTCGAGCGGGTCCGGGACCAGTACGCGTCGGGTGGCCTCCGGGTCGTCCCAGTAACCGGAGAAGAGGGACGGGCACCGGATGTACATCTCCCCCGCCGCTCCCGGCTCGTCGACCGGTTGGCCCTCTTCGTCGAGGAGCAGGATTTCGGCGCCGGGGTAGCCGTTGCCGATGGACAGGGCCTCGGCGTTCTCGGGCAGGGGGTTGGGCACCTCGGAGAACGAGCAGGCCACGGTCTCGGTGGCGCCGAATGCGTTGACGACCCGCAGGCTGGGCAACAGGGTCCGCAGATGGCGCAGTTCGGCGAGGGGAAAGTTCTCGCCGGCGAACAGGATGCCGCCCAGGTGCTCGCCGAGGGCTGCGACGCCGTCGGGTTCGTGCCGCAGCAGCGGCCGCCACAGCGACGGGACACCGTGCACGACGGTGGCCTCCGCCTCCTTGAGGTAGCCGAGCAGGCGGCGGGGGAAGCTGAGGCATGCGCGGGGGACGGCGATCAGGGTGGCGCCCGTGCCCAGGCTCACGCAGATGTCGAAGAGCGCCACGTCGAATGCCAGCGGGGAGGTACTCGCCACCCGGTCGTCGGGCGACACCGCTCCGAAGCGCTGGGTGCCGCGGTAGAAGGCCAGCGCCGCGTGGTGGCTCATCACCACGCCCTTGGGGCGGCCGGTGGTGCCCGAGGTGAAGATGATGTAGGCGGGGTCGCCACCCACCACACTGCGGCGCTGGGGCCGTCGGGTCGGCGTCCCCCCGTCGAAGGTGATGCCGCCGTCAGCGTCGAACGTGCCGAGCGGTGCGTTGTCACCTGGCGTACGGGCGGGGGCGCCCGCGTGGCGCAGGATGAGCGCGGGCCCGGTCGTCTCGACGATGGAGTCGAGCCGCAGTGCCGGGATGTCGGGATCCACGGGGATGAACACGGCCCCTACGCGCGAGCAGGCGAGCAGGACCGCGACCGCCGACGCCGAGGTGTGGGACGCGACCACCACACGGTCGCCGATCCGCACGCCGGCCGCGGTCAGCTGCTTGGCGTACTCCTCGACGCGCTGCGCGAGTTCGCGGTACGACACCGACGTGACGACCCCGGACGCGCCGCACTCCACCACAGCGGGCTTGTCCGGGGTCCGGGACGCCGGCGTCAGCGCGAACGCGTCGAGCGTGTCGGCGGGGAATCGGGGGGCGAACCGCTCATCGGCCATGCTCTCGTCCTTCTGCTTCCTAGCCGAAGGCCACGGCCTTCACATACTCGGTCAGAACGTCACGGAACCGCTCCGGCTCCTCGAGATGCGGCACGTGACTTGAGTTCTCGAAGATCTCCCAGCGCACGTCCGGAATCAGCTCCGCATAGGGCCGCACCGTCTCCGGCGTGGCCTCGTCATGGCGACCGGAAATCAGCAGCGTCGGCACCGTGATGCCGGAGACGCAGTCCGTCACTCCCCATTCGCGCAGGGAGCCGATCACATGGAATTCGCTCGGGCCGTTCATGGTGTAGTAGACGGTCGGGTCGTTGTACATCTCGAAGAACGACGCCTGGTATTCGCGGGGCCACGGGTCGAGGCGGCACATGTGCCGGTCGTAGAAGACACGGGTGGCCGCGTGGTACTCGTCGCTGTCGGTCGTTCCGGCGGCCTCGTGGCGCAGCAGGGTCTCGTTGACGCCGGCGGGCAGCGCGGCGCGCAGGACGTCCATCTGCCGCAGCCACAGCGGGTACGACGCGGGGGCGTCGGCGATGACCAGGCCCCGCAGCCCGGCGGGGGCGGTCGAGGCGTGCTTGGCCACGAGCAGGCCGCCCCACGAGTGCCCGAAGAGCAGGTAGTTGTCGGCGATGCCGAGGTGACGCACCAGGTTGTCCAGCTCGGCGAGGAACAGATCGACGGTCCAGAAGTCGGCGGGTGCGTCCGGCAGATGGCTGGAACCGCCGTTGCCGATCTGGTCGTAGTGCACGACCGGGACGCCCAGTTCGGACAGGGCGGCCAGGCTCACCAGATAGTCGTGTGTGCTGCCGGGTCCGCCGTGTGCCACCACGAGCGCCGTCCGGTGCGGCGACAGGTCGCCGGTGACCCGGTACCACGTCTTGTATGCACCGAACGGCGCCACGCCTTTGGCAGTGGGGCGGAACACTAGACCCGCTTACCGGTGACCGGGAACGTGCCGAACATGCCGGGCTTCGCCTTGCCGGTCATGGTGTCGCCGTTGCGCGTCAGGGTCAGCGTCATCTTCAGCGGAACCGGCTTGAGCGACTTCACCTTGAAGGACAGCAGGTCGCCGTCGATCTTGCCGTCGATGATGTTGGGGTCGATGACCTGACCGTTGGCCCGGCAGGTGCCGACCAGCTTGCCCTCCTCCGCCTTCATGTCCACCCACAGGCTCTGCTTGCCGATGGGGCTGTCGATCGTGAACTCCCAGCTGCCGTCAGCGCTCATTCCAGCTCCCGTTTTCTCGATCACCCGATTTCACCCATGACGATAGGAAGGGGCGGGCTCGGCAAGAACCCCTAGTCACCCCTAGGGGCGTGCCGGGAGATCCATTCCTCGACGAGTGCGCCGGCCTCGGCGGCATGGTCCTCGATCATGGAGAAGTGGGTGGCCCGCACGGCGGCGTAGTCGTGTGCGGGGTCCCAGGGCTTTGCCTGCCAGTCCTCGCCGTCCGCGGTCGTTCCGGGCGGCATGAAGGACTCGGAGGCGCCGACGAACAGCACGGGGGCCGTCAGCGGCTCCAGCGTGAACCTCGGTACGAGGTCGAAGTAGCGGTTCATGGCGGACAGGGCGCTGCTGTGGAACAGGCCGAACGCCTGGTCCTTCTGCACCAGTCCGATGGTGAGCTGTTCCATCAGCCGGCCTTGGTCCCGGTCCTCCAGATCGACCCGGTAGGTGTCCATCAGGACGACACCCGCCGGCCGGACCCCGCGCGCCTGTTCCAGATGGCCGGCCGTGGCGTGGGCGAGCGTGCCGCCCGACGAGTAGCCGATCAGTACGAACGGCCGGTCCGCGGCGGCGCGCAGCACCCCTTCGGCGAGGTAGTCGATCACCGCGTCCGTGGTCTCCGGCAGGGGTTCCCCTGCCGTGAACCCGGGGTTGGTCAGCGTGATCATCGGACGCTTCCCGCGGAATGCGGCGGCGAGCCGCGCGTGCTGGTGTGGGCCGCCGGTCGCCATCGGGGTACTGATGCCGATCAGCACGGGCTCCTGCGGGCCGTCCGCGAGCCGGACGCCGTCGGGCAGGGGCCCGAAGTCGGCGGCGCACGTGAACCGCGGCCGTAGGTCGGACACGGCGCGCAGGAGGTCGAAGCCCTTGATCACCTGGTCGGACAGCACGGCCGCCCGGAACAGCTCGGCCAGGGTGTCCGGCGTCTCACCGGCTGTCGGGACGGCGGAGGGCGGCAGGGACAGGTCGGCGTGCAGATGCCGGGCGAGGGCGGTGGGGTTCTTGTTGTCGAACACCGCCATCGGGGACAGCCGCAGACCGGTCGCGGCCGTCAGCCGGTTGCGCAGCTCGACGGCGGCGAGGGAGTCGAACCCGAGCTCGAGGAAGTCCCGTTCGGGATCGACGGCCTGCGCGCTCTCGTGCCCCAGCACGGCGGCGGCGTGCGCCCGCACCAGCTGGGTGAGCTCCCGCTCCTGCTCGGAGTCGGAGAGACCCGCCAGCCGGCGAGCCAGGTCCCCGGCGTCCGCCGGACCGGCGGCGGCACGGCGCCGCGCCGGGGGCACCAAGCCGCGCAGGAGCGCGGGGAGTTCACCGGCCCGTGACCGCAGAGCGGCGACCTCCACCTTGACGGGGACGAGCGTCGGACGGTCGGTGACCAGCGCGGCGTCGAAGGCCGCCAGCCCCTCCTCGACGGTGAGAACGGGGAAGCCCTGACGGGCTAGGCGCCCCCGGTCGGCTTCGGTCAGCCACTGGCCGAGGCCCGCCTCGATGCCCCACAGCCCGTAGGCCAGCGAGGTCGCGGGGAGCCCGCGGGCCGCGCGGTGCCGGGCGAGAGCGTCGAGGAAGACGTTGCCGGCGGCGTAACCGCCCTGCCCGGCCGCCAGCACCAGGCCGCCGGCCGAGGAGAACATGAGGAAAGCGGCGAGCGGCAGCCCAGCGGTGAGTTCGTGCAGGTGCCACGCTCCGTCGACCTTCGGGCGCAGGGTCGTCTCGACGCGCTGTGGCGTCAGTGAGCCGACCACACCGTCGTCGACGGCACCGGCCGCATGCACGACGGCGGTGAGGGGTGCGGCCGGGTCGACGTCGGCCAGCACGGCGGCCAGTGCCTCGCGGTCCCCGGCGTCACAGGCGACTATGCGTACGTCGGCGCCGAGTTCGGTGAGCTCGGCGTGCAGACGATCCGCTCCCGGGGCGGCCGGGCCGCTGCGGCTGGTGAGGACGAGCCGGCGGATGCCGTGACGGCTGACGAGGTGCCGTGCCACCAGGGCGCCCAGGCCACCGGTTCCGCCGGTGACGAGGGCGGTGCCGGCGGGGTCGAGCAGCGGTGCGGCAGGAGCCTCGGTGGGGCGCTCCTCTCGGGCCAGTCGAGGCACGAGGACCTTTCCGGCACGGAGCATGAGTTCGGGTTCGCCGGTCGCCACTGCGGCGAGTAGGGCAGTGTCGCTCGTCGTCCCGGTGACGTCGTCGGCGTCATTGACCTCGGTGACCTCGGCTGTGTCGGTGACCTCTGTTACGTCGGCGAGGACGAACCGGCCGGGGTTCTCGGCCTGAGCCGCACGGACCAGCCCCCAGACTGGCGCCTGGTGGAGGCAGAGGTCCGAACCCTCCTCTGTCATCGCTCCGTTGGTCACGATCACCAGCTTCGAGACGGCGAAACGCTCTTCCGCCAGCCAGAGTTGCACCGCGCCGAGCGCATCGGCGAGGGCCGCACGGACGTCGGTCGGCACGACGGCGGCCCCTCTCGGCGCCGCCCGCCAGAGCACCACGTCCGGCACCCCGGCCGCACCCGAATCGCACGCCGCGACCAGGGCGGGCAGATCGGCGTACCTGCAACCGTGGCCGACCGCCGCCCAGTTGGCGTCAGGGGCCATGGGCGGGGCGGAGGTGGTCGGCTCCCAGTCGATCCGGTACAGGGAGTCGCCGCCCTGCCGCAGGACGGCGAGCTGCTCGGGGGTGATCTCACGCAGGCTCAGGGCGCCGACCGAGGCCACGGGGCTCCCGGAGAGGTCGGCGAGGTCCAGGGCCACGGCCCGGTCACCGGCCGGCGTGATCCTGACCCGCAGACCGCGCGCACCGTGGGCGTGCACGGCGACACCGCTCCAGGAGAAGGGCAGCATGGTGGCGCCGTCCGCGTCGTCGCCGGTCAGGCCCATCGCGTGCAACGAGGCGTCCAGCAGGGCCGGATGGAGGGCGTACCGGGCGGCGTCGGCGTGGGCCTGCTCAGGCAGGGCGATCTCGGCGAACATCTCGTCGCCGCGCTGCCAGGCGGCCCTCAGCCCCTGGAACACCGGGCCGTAGCCGTAGCCGCGCGCGGACATCGTCTCGTAGGCCTCGTCGACCGGCACGGCCACGGCCCCCTGCGGCGGCCACTGAGTCAGCCCGGTGAGGTCCGACGGGATTCCCGAGCCGAGTACTCCGTCCGCGTGACGGACCCACGGCTCGGTGTCCTCGGTGCGCGAGTGGATGGAGACGGTACGACCCCCGCTCGCGCCCGGCGCGCCGACGGACACCTGGATCGTGGTTCCGCCCTGCTCGGGCAGGGAGAGCGGGGCGGCCAGCACCAGTTCCTCGAGGAACTCGCAGCCGACCTGTCCGCCTGCCGCGATCGCCAACTCGACGAAGCCGGTGCCCGGGAACAGGACCGAGTCGCCGACGACGTGGTCGGCCAGCCAGGGCTGTGTCTGCGTGGACAGACGGCCGGTGAACACGACGGCGTCGGAACCGGCCAGCGGAACGGCCGCGCCGAGCAGCGGATGCTCGGCCGGTGCCAGCCCCAGCGACGCCGGGCCGGCACCGGCCGCGCGCTCTGGCTGCCAGTAGCGGTGGTGCTGAAAGGGGTAGGTGGGGAGGTCGTCGAGGTGCCGTCCGGGGTGGAGGGCGGTGAAGTCGACGTCGGCGCCTCGGGCGTGGAGGTCGCCGAGGGCGGTGAGGAGGGTGTGGGCCTCGTCGCGGTCGCGGCGTTGAGTGGCAGCGGCGTAGGAATCGGCGGGGAGGGTGTCTTCTGCCATGGACGCGAGGACGGTGTCCGGGCCGATCTCAAGGAACCTGGTCGCGCCCTGGGCCGTCAACGCGGTCACCGCGTCGGCGAAGCGGACCGGCTCGCGGACCTGGCGGACCCAGTAGTGGGGGTCGCGCAGGTCCTCGGCGGCCTGTTGGCCGGTCAGGGTCGAGATCAGTGGGATGCGCGGCGCGTCGTAGTCCAGTTGGGACGCGATCTCGGCGAAGTCGGCCAGCATCGGCTCCATCAGCGGGGAATGGAAGGCATGGCTGACACGGAGACGGGTGACCTTGTGGTCGTCCTGGAGCCTCTCGATGGTCTCCGTTACCGCGTCCTCGGAGCCCGAAATCACCACCGAGCGCGGGCCGTTGACCGACGCGACCTCGACATCGTCGACGAGCGCCGCCCGCACCTCGGCCTCGCCGGCCCGGACGGACGCCATCGCACCGCCCACCGGCAGCGCCTGCATCAACCGGGCACGCGCGGCCACCAGATGGGCGGCATCCGACAGGGACAGCACACCGGACACGTGCGCGGCAGCCAACTCACCGATGGAGTGCCCAGCGACGAAGTCAGGCTTCACACCGGCCGACTCCAGGAGCCGGAACAGGGCGACCTCGATCGCGAACAGCCCCGGCTGCGCCCAGCCCGTCCGCTCCACGAGACTGGGGTCCTCACCCCACACGACCTCACGCAGCGGACGCTCCAGGTGAGCATCCAGCGCCGCGGCCACCTCATCGAGCGCTGCCGCGAACACCGGGAAACGAGACGCCAGTTCACGACCCATGCCCAGCCGCTGCGCACCCTGCCCGGTGAACAAGAATGCGAGCTTGCCCGCCACCGGGGACACCGCACGCACGCCCTCCAGCCCGCGCAGCAGCTCGTCACGGCCCGCACCCACGACCACGGCCCGGTGCTCGAACTGCCCTCGTCCGGCCAGCGTCCACGCCACGTCCACCGGACGCAACGCCTCACGCCGAGCCACAAATGTCCTGAGCTGATCGGCGTAAGCCGTCAGCGCCTCGGGTGTCTTCCCCGACACCACCCACGCCACCGGCGCCACTTCACCGCCAGGAGGCGCCGCCTCGACCGCCGGCGGCTCCTCCACGATCACATGCGCGTTCGTTCCCGTGAGGCCGAAGGACGAGACACCGGCGCGGCGCGGGCGACCGTCGTTGCCCGGCCAATCCCGGGCCTCGGTGAGCAGTTCGACCGCACCGGAGGACCAGTCGACCTGATGCGACGGCTCGTCCACATGCAAGGTGCGCGGCAGCAGCCCGTGTCGCATCGCCAGAACCATCTTCATGATCCCGGCCACGCCCGCCGCGGCCTGTGTATGGCCGATGTTGGACTTGATCGACCCCAGCCACAGCGGCCGGCCCTCCGGCCGGTCCTGCCCATACGTGGCCAGCAACGCCTGAGTCTCGATGGGGTCGCCGAGAGTCGTCCCGGTCCCGTGCCCCTCCACCACATCGACATCCGCGGACGACAACCCCGCCGACGCCAGCGCCTGCCGGATCACCCGCTGCTGCGAAGGGCCGTTCGGCGCGAAGAAGCCGTTGGACGCGCCGTCCTGGTTCACCGCCGTGCTCCGGATCACGGCGAGGACCGTACGACCGTTGCGCCGGGCGTCCGACAGCCGCTCCACCAGGAGGATCCCGGCGCCCTCGGCCCAGCCGGTCCCATCGGCACCAGAGGCGTACGAACGGCACCGGCCGTCGGCGGACAGTCCGCGCTGACGGCTGAACTCGACCAGGATCTCCGGGGAGGCCATGACCGCCACTCCGCCGGCCAGGGCCAGCGAGCACTCGCCCGAGCGCAGGGCCTGCACGGCGGAGTGGAGCGCGACGAGCGAGGAGGAGCACGCCGTGTCGACGGCGACGGCGGGGCCTTCCAGGCCGAGCGCGTACGACACCCGCCCGGCGACGGCGCTGCCTCCGCTGGAGCTGCCGTAGCCGTAGTCGTGATACATGACACCCGCGAAGACGCCGGTGGCGCTTCCGCGCAGCGTGGCCGGATCGATGCCCGCCCGCTCGAATGCCTCCCAGGACGTCTCCAGCAGCAGCCGCTGCTGCGGGTCCATCGCCAGCGCCTCGTTCGGGCCGATACCGAAGAACCCGGCGTCGAAGTCCCCGGCCTCGCGCAGGAATCCGCCGCCCTGCGCGTAGCACTTGCCGGGCTTGCCCGGTTCGGGGTCGTAGAGGGTTTCGTCCCAGCCGCGGTCGGCGGGCAGCGACACGATGGCCTCGTCGCCGGCCGCGAGCATGCGCCACAGGTCCTCGGGCGAGTGCACGCCGCCGGGGAAGCGGCAGGCCATGCCGACGACGGCGATCGGTTCGTCGTCCGCACGGTGGCTCGTGGTGCCGGCGGTGGGCCTGTCGGCCGTGGTGCCGCCGAGAGTTTCGTCGAGGTGTTCGGTGACCGCGTTGGCCGTCGGGTGGTCGAAGACCAGTGTGGCGGGCAGGCGCAGACCGGTCGCGGTGGCCAGCCTGTTGCGGAGTTCGACGGCGGTCAGCGAGTCGAAGCCGAGCTCGGAGAAGGCGCGGTCCGGCTCGACCGCCTGGGCCGACGCATGGCCCAGTACGGCGGCGACCTCCGTGCGGACCAGGTCGAGCAGGACGGCTACGCGCTCGTCGCCGGTGAGGCCCGCGAGGCGGTCCGCCCAGGCGGAGCCGGCAGTGGCCCGTGGTTTGCGCGGCATGCGTACGACGCCGCGCAGCAGGGCGGCGACCTCGCCGTTCGCCCGGATTCCGGCGGCGTGGACCTTGATGGGCACCAGCGTGGGCGGTCCGGGCAGCGCGGCGTCGAGGGCCGTGAGGCCCTCGGCCGCCGTGAGGGCGGGGAAACCCTGCTGGGCCATCCGGTCCAGGTCGTCCTCGGTGAGGGCCGCGCCGAAGCCCGTGTCGAGGCCCCAGAGGCCGTAGGCCAGAGATGTGGCGGGCAGGCCCGTGGCGGCGCGGTGTTCGGCGAGCGCGTCGAGGAACACGTTGGCTGCCGCGTAGCCGCCCTGGCCCGCCGCGAGGACCAGCCCACCGGCGGACGAGAACAGGACGAAGGCGGACAGGGGCAGTTCGCGGGTCAGTTCGTGCAGATGCCACGCGCCGTCGACCTTGGGACGCAGGACGGACTCGAGCCGGTCCGGGTCGAGCGCGGTGACCAGACCGTTGTCGACGACACCGGCGGCATGCACCACGGCGGTGAGCGGGTGTTCGGTGGGGATCGCGGCCAGTACCGCCGCGAGCGCCTCGCGGTCGGCCGCGTCGCAGGCGGCGACCGTGACCTCGGCGCCGAGGCCGGTCAGTTCGGCCGTCAGTTCCGCGGCGCCCGGGGTTTCGGAACCGCGCCGGCTGGTCAGTACGAGCCTGCCGACGCCGTGCTCGGTGACCAGGTGGCGGGCGACCAGTGCACCGAGCCCGCCCGTGCCGCCGGTGATCAGGACCGTACCGTCCATGTGCTCCGGTCGCGGCGCAGGGTCCGCGGCGACGAGCCTGGGCACGAGCAACGCGCCCTGACGCAGGGCGAATTCTGGTTCGTCGCTGTCCAGCGCGGCGGACAGGGCCGCACGGGACTCGGCGGATTCGTCGACGTCGGCCAGCACGAACCGGCCGGGGTTCTCCGCCTGTGCCGCCCGGACCAGACCCCACACGGGGGCGGCGGCGAGGTCGGCGCGCTCGTCGTCGCGCGCGGTCACGGCGTGCCGGGTCGCGATCACCAGGCGGGAGGCGGCGAAGCGCTCGTCGGCGAGCCAGGCCTGGAGTGCGTGCAGGACGGCTGATGTGCTGGCTCGTACGGCCGTGGGCAGGTCGCCGGCACCCGGGTCCAGCGGCAGCAGGACGACGTCGGGTGCCTCGGTGTCACCGGCTTCGACCGCCCCGGCGAGTTCGGTGAGGCCGGGGAACGCCGGCAGTCCGAGGTCGGGCGGGCCTATGACGGCCCAGCGGGAGCGCTCGTGCGGTGCGGCGAGGTCGGCGGTCTGCCACCGAACGCGGTACAGCGTCGCGCTCCCGGCACCGCGCACACTGTCGAGCTGCTGGGCGGAAACCGCTCTGGACACCAGCGACGTCACGGACAGCACCGCGCGTCCCGCCTCGTCCGCGATGTCGAGGGTCACGCTGTCGGGCCCGGCGGGCCGCATACGGACGCGCAGGCCCGTGGCGCCCGAGGCGCGGAGGGAGACGCCGTTCCAGGAGAACGGGAGCAGGGTGGTCCCGGATCCGTCCAGGTCCTCCAGCAGCGACGCGTGCAAGGCCGCGTCGAGCAGGGCGGGGTGCACTGCGCAGCGCCGGGCGTCGCCGTGCGCGTCCTCGGGCAGGGCGACCTCGGCGAAGAGTTCGTCGCCGCGCTCCCACGCCGCGCGCAGGCCCCGGAACACCGGGCCGTAGCCGTACCCCCGGCCGAGCAGCCGCTCGTATGCGCCGTCCGTCGGACGTACGGTGGCGCCGGGCGGGGGCCAGGCCCCGAACGTGTCCGTCATGGGGGTCGGACCGGAGGTCAGCAGGCCCTCGGCGTGCAGAGTCCAGGTGTCTGTCGAGGTGTCCGCGGGCTGCTCCTCGGCGGCCGAGTACACCGCCACGGTACGGCGGCCGGACTCGTCCGGCCCGCCCACCAGCACCCGGACGCCCAGACCACCCTCGTCCGGCAGGACCAGGGGGCTGGTGAGCGTCAGTTCCTCGATCCGGTCGCAGTCGACCTCCCGGGCGGCGCGCAGCACCAGCTCGACGAAGCCGGTGCCGGGCAGCAGAACGCTCCCGAGCACGTCGTGGTCGGCCAGCCAAGGCTGGTCCCCCACCGACAGCCGACCGGTGAGCACCACGGCACCGCTGTCGGGCACGGTGACGGCGGCACCGAGCAGCGGATGGTCGAGAGCGGTCACGCCCAGACTTGCCGGGTCACTCCCCAGGGCGTCACCGAGCCAGGACTCGGCGAGGTAGTCCGTCACGTCCAGCCAGTAGCGCCGGCGTTGGAAGGGGTAGGTAGGGAGACCGTCGACGTGGCATCCCGGGTGGAGGGCGGTGAAGTCGACGTCGGTGCCTCGGGCGTGGAGGTCGCCGAGGACGGTGAGGAGGGTGTGGGCCTCGTCGCGGTCGCGGCGTTGGGTGGCGATGACGTGGGTGGTGTCGGCGGAAAGGGTGTCCTCGGCCATGGCTGCGAGGACGGTGTCCGGGCCGAGTTCGAGGAACGTGGTTGCGCCGTGTTCCGCAAGGGTGGTGAGCGCGTCGGCGAAACGGACCGGTTCCCGGACCTGGCGGACCCAGTAGTGGGGGTCGCTCAGGTCGTCGGATGCCGGTTGGCCGGTCAGGGTCGAGATCAGTGGGATGCGCGGCGCGTCGTAGGAGAGCTGGGACGCGACCTCTGCGAAGTCGGCCAGCATCGGCTCCATCAGCGGGGAATGGAACGCGTGACTGACACGGAGGCGGGTGACCTTGTGGTCGTGGAGACGGCCGATCGTCTCCGTTACCGCGTCCTGGGCTCCGGAGATCACCACAGACCTGGGGCCGTTGACTGCTGCGATCTCGACACCGTCGACGAGTGCCGCCCGTACCTCGGCCTCGCCGGCCAGGACGGACGCCATCGCTCCGCCCATCGGCAGCGCCTGCATCAACCGGGCACGCGCGGCCACCAGATGGGCGGCATCCGACAGGGACAGCACACCGGACACGTGCGCGGCAGCCAACTCACCGATGGAGTGCCCGGCGACCAAGTCGGGCTTCACACCGGCCGACTCCAGGAGCCGGAACAGGGCGACCTCGATCGCGAACAGCCCCGGCTGCGCCCAGCCCGTCCGCTCCACGAGACTGGGGTCCTCACCCCATACGACCTCACGCAGCGGACGCTCCAGGTGAGCATCCAGCGCCGCGGCCACCTCGTCAAAAGCATCTGCGAACACCGGGAAACGAGAGGCCAGTTCACGCCCCATGCCGAGCCGCTGCGCACCCTGCCCGGTGAACAGAAACGCCAGCTTGCCCGCCACCGGGGACACCACGCCCACACCGGCCAGCCCGCGCAGCAACTCCTCACGGTCCGCACCCACGACCACGGCCCGATGCTCGAACTTCGTACGACCAGCCAGCGTCCACGCCACATCCACCGGATGCAGCGCCTCACGCCCGACGAGGTACGACCTCAGTTGATCTGCGTAGGCGGTCAGCGCCTCGGGGGTTTTCCCCGACACCACCCACGCCACTGGAGCCACATCACCATCAAAAGGCGCCGCATCGACCGCCGACGGCTCCTCCACGATCACATGCGCGTTCGTCCCACTGATCCCGAACGACGACACCGCCGCCCTACGAGGACGCCCCTCCGCTCTCGTCCACTCCCGGGCCTCCGTCAGCAACTCCACCGCGCCGGAAGACCAGTCCACCTGCCCCGACGGCTCATCCACATGCAACGTCCGCGGCAACAGACCATGCCGCATCGCCAGAACCATCTTCATGATCCCGGCGACGCCCGCCGCAGCCTGCGTGTGACCGATGTTCGACTTGATGGAGCCGAGCCACAGCGGCCTGTCGTCCGGCCGACCCTGCCCGTACGTCGCCAGCAACGCCTGCGCCTCGATCGGATCACCGAGGACGGTTCCCGTCCCGTGCCCCTCCACGACGTCGACATCCGGGGACGAGAGCCCCGCCGACGCCAACGCCTGGCGGATCACTCGCTGTTGTGAGGGGCCATTGGGGGCGAACAGCCCGTTGCTCGCCCCATCGGAGTTGACCGCCGAGCCGCGTACCACCGCCAGGACCGGATGGCAGTTGCGTCGGGCGTCCGAGAGCCGTTCCACCAGAAGGACGCCCGCGCCCTCCGCCCAGGCGGCGCCGTCGGCGGAGGCCGCGTACGAGCGGCAGCGGCCGTCGGGCGACAGTCCCTTCTGCCTGCTGAACTCGACGAACGCCTCGGGTGTCGCCATCACGGCGACGCCGCCGACGAGTGCCAGGGTGCACTCCCCCGCCCGTAGTGCCTGGGTGGCGGAGTGCAGGGCGACGAGCGAGGACGAACAGGCGGTGTCCACCGTGACCGTCGGGCCTTCGAGGCCGAGGGTGTAGGAGACCCGGCCGGAGGCGACGGCGCCGGTGTTCGCGTTGGCGGGGTAGTCGTGGTACATCATCCCGGCGAAGACGCCGGTGCGGCTGCCGTGCAGGGTCACGGGGTCGATGCCCGCCCGTTCGATCGCCTCCCAGGAGCACTCCAGCAGCAGCCGCTGCTGCGGGTCCATGAGCAGTGCCTCGTTGGGGCTGATACCGAAGAAGGCGGGGTCGAACTGGTCGGCCTGGTGCAGGAACCCGCCTTGGCGTACGTATGTGGTCTGCGGGCGTTCGCCCGTCGGGTCGTACAACTGGTCGGGGTTCCACCCGCGGTTGGACGGGAAGTCGGAGATCGCGTCGACGTCGCCGGCGACCAGCCGCCACAGGTCTTCGGGGGACGTGACTCCGCCCGGGTAGCGGCAGGCCATGCCGATGATCGCGATCGGCTCGGAGAGCGCCGCGTTGAGCTTCGCGTTCTGTGCGCGCAGGAACTCGGCCTCCTTGAGCGAACTGCGCAACGCGGCGACGAGCTTGTTGTCGGAGCCGGTCATCGGTGGTCTCCACTCATTCCGGTCGAGTCGAAATCGTCGCGTCCGCCCAGGGCCATGTTGATCAGGGCGTCGGTGTCCATGTCGTCGATCGAGCCGACCTCGCCGTCCGCGGGGTCGAGCGCCACCGGGGTGCCGCCGCCGAGTTCCAGGAGGCGTTCCAGGAGACCCGCGTCACGCAGTCGGCTGAGCGGTATGGCGTGCAGTACGTCCCTGATTCGGCGCTCCGTGTCGGGCTCGCCGTCGTCGGCTTCGGGAGCCAGTTGCGCGGTGAGTTCGGCGGCCAGGGCGGTGGCGTTCGGGTAGTCGAAGACGAGGGTGGGCGGCAGGCGCAGGCCGGTCGCGGCGTTGAGCAGGTTGCGGAACTCGACCGCGCTCAGCGAGTCGAAGCCCAGCTCCTTGAACGGCCGGGCGGCCGGGATGTCCTGTGGTCCGGAGTGTCCGAGGATCGCGGCCGCGTGTGACTTGACGACTTCGAGCAGTTCGGCCTCCCGCTCGTCGGCCGGCGTGTCCGCCAGGCGGCGCAGCAGCGCGTCGGCCGTGTCCGCCGCGACCGGTCGTCCTGCGGGACGCCGTACGAGGGTGCCGAACAGCGGCGGCAGGTCGGCCCGGCTCGCCAGGGACGCGAGGTCCAGCCGGATCGGTATGAGGGCCGGTGCGTCGGTGCCGAGCACCGTGTCGAGGAGCGCCAGACCGTCCGCATCCGACAACGGCCGTACGCCGGTGCGGGTCATACGGCGGCGGTCCCCGTCCACCAGGTCGGCCGCCATGCCGTCGGCGCCGTCCCACAGGCCCCAGGCCAGGGAGTGCGCCGGCAGTCCGAGGGTGCGCCGGTGGGCGGCGAGCGCGTCGAGGAAGGCGTTGGCGGCAGCGTAACTGCCCTGACCGGGGTTGCCGAAGACGCCCGCGGCCGACGAGAACAGTACGAACGCCGACAGCTTCGCGGTCTCGGTCAGTTCGTGCAGATTGAGCGCGGCGTCGACCTTGGGACGGAGAACGGCGTCGACGCGTTCTGGGGTGAGCGAGCCGATCACGCCGTCGTCCAGCACACCGGCCGCGTGCACCACCCCGGTCAGCGGGTGGTCGGCGGGTACCACGGCCAGGGCGTCGGCGAGCGCGTCCCGGTCGGCGACGTCGCACGCCACGACCTCTGCGTGTGCGCCCAACGCCGTCAGTTCGGCCACCAGTTCGGCGCTGCCCTCGGCGGCGGGGCCGCGCCTGCCGAGGAGCAGCAGACGTCGTACGCCGTGTACGGCCGCCAGGTGGTGGGCCACCAGCCTGCCGAGCATGCCGGTGGCGCCGGTGAGCAGCACCGTGCCGTCAGGGTCGAAGGCCGGCAGCCGGTCGGTGGAGGTGGCGGGTCCGGAGGGCCTGGTCAGGCGTGCCACGCGGACTTCGCCGTCCCGTACGGTCACTTGGGGCTCTCCGGCGGCCAGTGCCGTCTCGAGCGCCGTGAGGTCGTCGAGGTCGGCCAGCACGATACGCCCGGGGTTCTCCGACTGTGCCGATCGCACCAGGCCCCAGACCGCCGCACCGGCCAGGTCGGTGACCCCGTTGACGGCGACCGCGTTCCTGGTGACGACCACCAGCGTGGAACGGGCGTACCGGTCGTCCGCCAGCCAGGTCTGCAGCGCACCGAGAACGCGGTGGACCTCCCGATGCACGGCGTCGCTGCCCTGGCCCGGCTCGGTGAAGGTGTCGGTGAACAGTACGACGGTCTCCGGCAGCGCGCCTTCCGGGTCGAGCCGGTCCCAGTGCTCCCAGGCCGGCGGCACCGCCACTGGGTTGGGCACCGGCGTCCATTCGAGCTCGAACAGCGCGTCCCGGCCAGCGGCGCGGGCGGCGGCGAGCTCGGCCGTGTCGACATCACGCAACACCAGCGACTCGACCCAGGCGATCTGCCTGCCCGACCCGTCACTGATGGCCAGCGCGACCCCGCCCTCGGGCGTCGAGGATATCCGTACCCGCAACCGTGTGGCGGCCGGGGCGGACACTCGCACCCCCGTCCAGGCGAACGGAAGCCGTACCGACTCGGGCTCACCCGCACGGAGTCCAATGGCCTGGAGGCACGCATCGAGCAGGGCGGGGTGGAGGCGGAAGCCCTCACCGGACGACGCGGCGGTGGGCAGGACCACTTCGGCGTAGACCTCGTCGCCGTGCTGCCAGGCGGCCGTCAGTCCTTGGAAGGAGGCGCCGTACGTGAGCCCGTCGGCGGCAAGACGGTCGTAGCGGCCCGTGAGATCGACCGGAGCGGCGTCAGGCGGCGGCCACGCGACGAGGGCATCGGCAGAGGCCGGGACGGGTGCAGCCGCCCGGACGGCGCCGACGGCGTGACGGACCCACGGGCGAACGGGATCGTCGCCGCGGGAGTGCACACTGACTGGACGGACCCCCGAGTCGTCCGGGGCCCCGACGAGAATCTGGACCGCGACACCGCCGTGCTCCGGTATCACCAGCGGTGCTTCGAGCACCAACTCGTCGAGTTGGTCACAGCCGCTCTCCTCGGCCGCAGTGATCGCCAACTCGACGAAGCCGGTACCCGGGAACAGAATCGAGTCGCCGACGACATGGTCGGCCAGCCATGGCTGTGTCCGCGTCGACAGACGGCCGGTGAACATCACCGTGTCCGAATCGGCGACGGTCACGGCAGCGCCGAGCAGGGGGTGCACGGCTCGGGTCAGCCCGATGGACTCGGGGTCGCCGCCGGTCGTGCCTCCCCTGTTCCAGTACAGCTGGTGTCGGAAGGGGTAGGTGGGGAGGTCGTCGAGGTGCCGTCCGGAGTGGAGGGCGGTGAAGTCGACATCGGTGCCTCGGGCGTGGAGGTCGCCGAGGGCGGTGAGGAGGGTGTGGGCCTCTTCGCGGTCGCGGCGTTGGGTGGCCCCGATGTGTGTGTCGGCGGGGAGGGTGTCTTCTGCCATGGTGGCGAGGACGGTGTCCGGGCCGAGTTCGAGGAACTTGGTCGCGCCGTGTTCCGCGAGGGTGGTGAGCGCGTCAGCGAAGCGCACCGGCTCGCGTACCTGGCGGACCCAGTAGTCGGGGTCGCGCAGGTCGTCGGTGGCCGGCTCGCCGGTCAGGGTCGAGATCAGCGGGATGCGCGGCGCGTCGTAGTCCAGCTGGGACGCGATCTCGGCGAAGTCGGCCAGCATCGGCTCCATCAGCGGGGAGTGGAAGGCATGGCTGACACGGAGACGGGTGACCTTGTGGTCGTCCTGGAGCCTCTCGATGGTCTCCGTTACCGCGTCCTCGGAGCCCGAAATCACCACCGAGAGGGGCCCGTTGACCGCCGCGACCTCCACACCATCGGCAAGCGCCGCCCGCACCTCGGCCTCGCCGGCCCGGACGGACGCCATCGCACCGCCCACCGGCAGCGCCTGCATCAACTTTCCACGTGCGGCGACGAGTCGGGCAGCATCCGCCAGCGTCAGTACACCCGCCACGTGAGCTGCGGCTAGTTCGCCGATCGAATGGCCCACCACGAAGTCGGGCTGCAGACCGGCCGACTCCAGGAGACGGAACAGGGCGACCTCGATCGCGAAGAGCGCGGGCTGTGCCCACCCGGTCTGCTCAACAGCAGCAGGGTCCTCGCCCCATATGACCTCGCGCAGAGACCGATCCAAGTGAACGTCCAGCGCTGCGGCCACCTCATCAAAGACCTCGGCGAACACCGGGAAACGAGACGCCAGTTCACGACCCATCCCCAAACGCTGCGCACCCTGCCCGGTGAACAGAAACGCCAGCCTGCCCGCCACCATGGGCACCACGCCCACGCCGTCCAGCCCGCTCAGCAGCTCGTCGCGGTCCCTACCCACGACCAACGCCCGGTGCTCGAACTGCCCCCGTCCGGCCAGCGTCCAGGCCACATCCACCGGACGCAACGCCTCTCGTCCGGACACATACGTCTTGAGCTGATCGGCGCATGCGGTCAGTGCTTGGGGCGTCTTCCCGGACACCACCCACGACACCGGCGCCACATCACCATCAGAAGGCGCCGCCGCAACCGTCGGTGGCTCCTCCACGATCACATGCGCGTTCGTGCCACTCAGTCCGAATGAGGAGACGGCGGCCCGACGCGGACGCCCTTCGGCTTCCGGCCACTCCCGGGCCTCGCTCAGCAACTCCACCGCGCCGGAAGACCAGTCCACCTGTCCCGACGGCTCATCCACATGCAACGTCCGCGGCAGCACACCATGCCGCATCGCCAGAACCATCTTCATGATCCCAGCAACGCCCGCCGCAGCCTGCGTATGACCGATGTTCGACTTGATCGACCCCAGCCACAACGGCCTGTCGTCCGGCCGACCCTGCCCATACATCGCCAGCAACGCCTGCGCCTCGATCGGATCGCCCAGGACCGTCCCCGTCCCGTGACCCTCCACCACATCAACATCCACAGCCGACAAACCGGCAGCGGCAAGCGCCTGCCCAATCACCCGCTCCTGCGAGGGCCCGTTCGGCGCCGTCAAACCATTCGACGCACCGTCCTGGTTCACCGCCGAGCCCCGTACCACCGCCAGAACCGGATGCCCAAGACGACGCGCGTCCGACAGCCGCTCCACCAGCAGCACACCCACGCCCTCGGAGAACCCGGTCCCGTCCGCCCTGGCGGCGAACGACCGGCAGCGGCCGTCCGGCGAGAGGCCCCGCTGCCTGCTGAACTCAACGAACACCTCGGGCGTGGCCATGACCGTCACACCCCCCGCGAGCGCGAGTGAGCACTCGCCGTTGCGCAGGGCCTGGGCCGCCAGGTGCAGGGCGACCAGGGAGGACGAGCAGGCCGTGTCCACCGTGACCGCCGGGCCCTCCAGGCCGAACGTGTAGGCCACGCGGCCCGAGGCGATGGATCCGGTGTTGTTGTTGTCCTGATAGTCGTGGTACATGACGCCCGCGAATACGCCGGTGGCGCTTCCGCGCAGCGTGGCCGGGTCGATGCCTGCCCGCTCGAACACCTCCCACGAGGTCTCCAGCAGCAACCGCTGCTGGGGATCCATCGCCAGTGCTTCGTTCGGGCTGATCCCGAAGAAGTCCGCGTCGAACTCCCCCGCCTCATGCAGGAATCCACCCGAGCGCGCATACGTCCTTCCTTGCGTCCCCGGCTCGGGGTCGTAGAGGCCGTCCACGTCCCAGCCCCGGTTCACCGGGAAGTCCGACACCGCGTCCACCCCGGACTCCACCAGCCGCCAGAGTTCCTCCGGCGAGGACACCCCACCCGGGAAACGGCACGCCATCCCCACGATCGCCACCGGCTCGTCGTCGACCCGCGCGGCCGGCGCAGTGATGGCCGACGCCGGGCGGGTACCGTCGTCGAACAGGAGCCTGTCGAGGTGCCCGGCGACCGCGGTGGCCGTCGGATGGTCGAACACCAGCGTCGCGGGAAGCCGCAGACCGGTCACGGCGTTCAGCCGGTTCCGCAGTTCCACGGCGGACAGGGAGTCGAAGCCCAGGTCCTTGAAGGCCTGGTCGGCCGCCACCGAGTCCGCCGACGGATGGCCGAGCACTCGCGCCACCTCGGTCCGCACGAGTAGCAGGAGTTCGGGGACACGTTCCTCGACGGGGCGGCCGACCAGGAGGGTGTGCAGGGACGCGCCGATCGGTGTGCTTCCCGCGGCGCGGCGAGCCGGGGTGACCAGCCCACGCAGCATCGAGGAGAGCGGGCCGGATGCGGCGTCGGCGGCACGTAGCGCGGGAAGGTCGAGCCGGACGAGGACGCGTAGCGTGTCGTCGGCGATCAGGGCGGAGTCGAACAGCGCGAGTCCCTGCTCCACCGTCATCGGCGGGAATCCGTTGCGACCCAGGCGACGTAGTTCCGCTTCGCCGAGGCGCTCGCCCATGCCGCCGGCAGCCCACAGGCCCCAGGCGAGCGACACGGCCGGGAGGCCCGTTGCTCGGCGGTGCGCGGCGAGGGCGTCGAGGAACGTGTTGGCTGCGGCGTAGTTGCCCTGGCCGGGCGCGCCGAGCACGCCGGCCGAGGAGGAGAAGAGGACGAAGGCGGCGAGCGGCTGGTCCAGGGTGAGTTCGTGGAGGTGCCAGGCGGCGTCCGCCTTCGCGCGCAGCACGGCGTCCAGCCGGTCCGCACTCAGCGACGCCACCACACCGTCGTCCAGCAC
>NZ_JBWKFL010000073.1:0-27617 GCF_056434305.1 Streptomyces sp. NPDC044061
GTGATCCGCAAGACCGGACCCGCCACCTACGCCCTCGCCTGCTGACCGCGACGGACCTCGACACCGACCACAAGATCCTTAACTTCCCGGTCTTGACTCTTGGACCGGTGAAGGAGAGCCCCGCATGTCGATGGTCGGCAACCTGCGCAACGTCGCCCGGCTGACTCGGCACAGCCGTCGCCGCGTGGACCTCAGCCACCCGGCCCGCTCCCCGCTCGGCTCCAGCGTCGTCAACTGCGTGGTCTACCTCGACGGCATCCGCCAGCCCGTCACAGACACCGTAGAGGAGGCAGTCCGCAAGGTCCGTCGGCACGGCCACGACTTCGTCTGGCTGGGCCTGCACGAACCGACCGAGACCGAGTTCGCCGAGGTCGCCGACCTGTTCGACCTCCACCCCCTCGCCGTCGAGGACGCGGTGACGGCCCACCAGCGGCCCAAACTGGAAAGCTACGGCGACACCCTGTTCGCCGTCTTCAAGACCGTCACCTACGTCGAACACGAGCAGCTCACCGCCACCAGCGAGGTCGTCGACACCGGCGAGATCATGGTCTTCACCGGCCCCGACTTCGTCGTCACCGTCCGCCACGGCCGCCACGGCTCCCTCGGCCCCCTCCGCGAAGACCTTGAAGCCCACCCCGAACGACTCACCAAGGGCCCCTCGGCCGTCCTGCACGCCATCGCCGACCACGTCGTCGACGACTACCTGACCGTCACCGACGCCGTCCAGAACGACATCGACCAGGTAGAGACCGACGTCTTCTCCCCGCTCGGCTCCCGCACCGACGCCGGCCGCATCTACCAGCTCAAACGCGAACTCATCGAACTGAAAAGGGCAGTCGTCCCGTTCGCCCGCCCCCTGGAAACTCTCTCCACCACCCCTCTGCGCTCCGTCGCACCGGAGATACGCGTCTACTTCCGCGACGTCGCCGACCACCTCTCCCGTGTCACCGAGCAGATCACCTCCTTCGCCATCCTGCTCGACTCGATCCTCCAGGCCCACCTCGCCCAGGTCGCCGTCGCCCAGAACGACGACGCCCGCAAGATCACCGCCTGGGCAGCCGTCATCGCCGTACCCACCATGGTCTGCGGCGTCTACGGCATGAACTTCGACCACATGCCCGAACTCCGCTGGCGCTTCGGCTACCCGCTCGTCCTCGGCATCATCGCCACCGCCTGCTTCCTCCTCCACCGCGGCCTCAAGCGCTATGGCTGGCTGTGAGAGGCCGTTGCCCGGGCACCCTCGACAGTGGCGTGCTCGGCCTGCGCCCTGGCACGAACGGTGCACTTCCCAAGCGGTGGCATCGGCAGTACGGCACAGGTCTGCTACGGGAGCCGATGAAAGCCCAAGCCGCACTCGCCTCAAGGCGAAGACCTGATGCTTGCAGGCCAGTGGCGAGGAGGATCACTCCGGACTCGTCGCCGGTGCCCTGAGCGCTATGCGTCGCGGCACAGGTCAACGGTGAGGTCGCCGAAGGGAATTCCCAGAAGGAGCCGGTAAGTGAGCAGCGCCGCCGGGGCCCGCGCAGGGGACACTCGCGTGCCCACACTGTTCTCGCCACCCGCAGCGACGCCCGTCCGGCTGTCGCAGCCGTCCGTCCTGGAGAGCTGGGACGCGACCGGCCACCCGAACCAGCAACGTCTGCGCGCCTACCTCGACTCCGTCGCAGCTCTCCTCGACCCTGCCCTCACCGTGGGCGGTACTCACCTGCAAGCGCCACGCCGCCTTCTCCACAATCAAGCCGTCGGACCGGCCACACCACCGGGCGCAGACCGCGCCGCAGTGCCACCCTTGCTGTCCGTGCGCACCAGCGTGTCCGCCACCACTGCCGCGTGGAAGGAAGCTATCCACTAGGCGAGCAGCTCAGCCGGAACCGGCTCCGGACGGCCCACTAAGGATCCAGCTCTGTTTGCGGGTGTCCGCCAGACGCAATTGGTCCACACTCTGCAAGCTGGCGATCGATGCGTTGGGGCCGCTCCTCGGAATGCCGGATCCTGACCACCCCTTCCGGCCCAGCGACGATCGCATCATCGATCTCGCCCTGCACCGCAACCTCGATGACTCGCTGGGCCACGACGTCGTCCTCGCCGCTTGGTGCAGCCCCGTCAAGTCGCTCGTCGCGTAGCTCGGGCAGGGCTCTTGAACGAGAAGTGACATCTGCCCGGACAACAGGCAGGGGAAGATTTGGCACGAAAAAACCGAGCCTGCCCCTACATGTCGGCACCCGCGAACCTCCCCCCGGAGTATCAGGCGCCTTAGCCTCGATCCACCGACGCGGCTCGAGGGTGATCTTCTGAGGGGTTTGTGAGCGGGGTTCGGAGCGTTGGCCGGGGGTGGGCAGGCGTTATCCGCTGGTCTGTCCAGCTCTTCCACGGTGGGGTTCCGGTCGGGGCCCTGGGGGCCGGGGTGAACAGGGGCCTCAGGCTGCCTCGGGTGGTGCGTGGAGGGTGGCGAACAGTTGTTTCCAGGCGTGCTGCCAGGGCCAGTTGTTGGGCAGGTGCAGGGTGATGCGCCGTGCGGAGCGTGCGAGACGGGCCGGGACCTGGATCAGGTGGGCGCGCAGGGTGGCGGTGGTGGCCCTGGCGTGGAAGGCCGAGGTCAGCGCGCCGGTGGCCCGCAGCAGGTTGTAGGCCATCGCCCACAGGATCAGCCAGGCCGCGTTGGCGTTGAAATGCCCTGAGGGCAGGTGGGCCAGAGCGGAGGCTTTGCCGTCGGCGATGACCTGTTCGACGACGGCGTGGTGGCGGTGTTCCCGCTCGGCGTGGAGGGTCTCGGCGGGGTTGTCGGTGAAGAACGGGTGGTAGCGCCAGACGGGGAACAGTTCGCCCTGCTCGCCGACGGTGGCGGGTTTGGCCAGGTCGCGGACCCGGCGCACGATGAGGCGGGCGGTGACCTGCTCGCTCTTCTTGCGGCCGGTGAACGCGGTGTAGGCGGGGATCTCGGCGACCTCCGCGTCGAAGATGAGCTCGCCGGTATCGGGGTCGGGCAGGGCGGTGGGGTAGGTGATCTGCTGCCATGCGGTGTCGTCGATGGCCAGGACGGCCCGTTTGACGGCAGGGTTCATGCCGCAGGTGATCGAGAAGTGGGCCCCGGCCCGGCGGCAGGAGGCGATCACGCGGGCGTTGTAGAACTGGGAGTCCGCCCGCAGGATGCGCACGCCGGTGCAGCCGGCCTCGCGTGCGGTGGCCAGTGCCTCGCTGACCAGCTTCGGCGCGCCACGCGAGTCGGCCGCTTTGCCGCGGCGCATCCGCACGGTGGCGATCACCGGCCGGGAGGTGGGGGTGCAGATCGTGGCGAGCAGGGGGTGCAGGGTGCGGATGCCCCTGAACCGGCCGTACTCGGCACCCTGTTTGGTGCGGCCGTAGACGCGTTTGTGGGTGGAGTCGACATCGATGAACGCCTTCTCACTCGCGCCGGGCAGCAGCGGGGTGTGTGCGGTCAATGCGGCCAGGAACTGGCGGTGCACGGCGTGGAGTTGGAGCGTGTGGCCGTGGGTGAACGCGCGCAGGAACGTGCCGAGGGTGGACGGGGCACGGATCTGGCCGAAGAGGGCCGGCATCGCGCCGTGCCGCAGGACGTCCAGGTCGTCGATGCTGTCCGCGCCCGCGACCATGCCGGCCACGATGCTGGTGACCTTGGCGTCCGCCGCCGCACCCGCGCTGTTCCTCGCTCCGCTCAGCTTCACCTTGTCCGCCACCAGACGGGCCAGCCCGCACCGCTCGGCCAGCCGCATCACCGGGACCAGCCCGGCATACGCGACCAGATTCGCGTCATCGAACGCGGCGGACACCGCCGCAGCGGCATGGGAAGATTGCATCTCGCGGATGCACTCCGATTCTGTGGACATGGAACCCTAGGAAGTCCCATCGTCCCAGCTCAGAGGGCATCCGCGTCTTCATGTCCAAGCCCTGGACCGGCCATTGCCTGGTGGATCGAGGCTTAGCCCCAACCGGGGGTCACACTCTCCAGCGTAAGCCGAGTCTGGGGCGTCACCGGTAGACACCGGAAGTCACGAGATCAACACTCCTGTAGACGCTGACTCCTGCCAACGCCACGAATCGGCCACGAACCATGAACATCCCTCACCGTCGTGCCCGCAGGTCCCCGCACTGACGCTTCACCAGAGCCCGCGTTGGAAAGCCCCTCGCGATCACGCCCTCGGGGCGCGATGGCCACCACGTCTTCACAGCGGCACAGGCCGCCTACCCGCTGCTGGGAGAGCCGTCCCGGTTTCACAGCCGGGCCTCGGCCACACGGTATAACCGTGTCGGAGGCCAAGCACTCAGGCCACCGGGGCTGGCGCCACTCACTTCCGAACCTCACAGTCGACGGGGAGTAGCTATGACGACGATCGGGTTGGCCGCAGCCATCGAGGAACTGCGGCAAGAGCTCTACCAGGCCCAGGCCCGGGGGGCACAACAGCAGTTCGCCTTTCAGATCGAGGAAGCCGAGCTGGAGCTGCTGCTGGAGCTACGCAATGACGCCAAGGGCGAGGGGAAGCTGCAGTTCGGGGTGGCGACCATGGGCGGGGGCGGATCGCACTCCTCGGCCCGCGGGCACAAGCTGACGCTGAAGCTGCAAGTCAAGGACCGGGCCACGGGCGGAGCCAGCCCCGAAATCGGTCGCCGACAGTCCGGCTCCTGGGATGACGAGGGCTGACTTGGACCGCCGAAGACTGGCCCTGATCCGCGGCGGTGACGCGGGCCGGTTCCTCTGCACCGGCACCGGCTATCTGATTGGGCCTCGCCTGGTACTGACGGCCCGGCACGTCATCGAGGAGAGCAAGGACACGCCATGGGCCAAGATCGAAGTGCATGTAGGTCATCCCCAAGACCCCGACGTGCACCGTTGTCCGGCATCGGTGCGCTGGACTGACAGTGAAGAACGCGATGTCGCTTTGCTACTACTGGACGACGAGCTCGACGTGCCCGGAATGGTGCGCTGGGGCTGTCCTGTCGGCAACACCCCGCTGTCCTATCAGGGCCTTGGGTACCCTTCGGCCGCCTTCAGGGACGGGCAGAACAAGGTCGAGTACCTGAGTGGGAAGCTGCCTCCTCAGGCCGGCGGTGCCGGCACCCAGGACCTGTATGTCCTGGACCAGGAGTCTGCGCCGGACATACGTGCGGACGGCGAGCAGGCCTGGGCCGGGGCTTCCGGCAGCGCGGTCTTCTGCCAAGACCATCTCGTCGGCGTCGTCATCCACAATGACCACGCGTTCGCGAACCGCCGCCTGCACGCCTGTCCCGCCCGTACCTTCACCAGCGACCCCGCATTCGCCACACTCCTGCAACGTTACGGCGATGGCCCCCCTGAGCTCGTCGACATCAGATCCGCACCGATCAGCACAGATGAGTCGAAGACTGAAGGACCTGGCCCCGAAGCCGGTCCGCAGTCAGCCACAGAACCGACGGCTCCGAAACGCAACCGCGCGCCAAGCCGCCACCCGGTCACGCTCGACGGCAACCTCGATCTCCTCACACGAAGGGTCCTCGCCGACCTGGAACAGGACCAGGTTCAGCAGCAATTGCGGAGCGGGCATCCGTTGCCCTTGCGTTGCCGAGCGGCACCCGAGGAGTTGACCGGTCGGAGGAACGGTGCCCGGGAGACTTCGGCGGCACTGGCGAAGGATTCCCCGCTTGACCTGGCAGGTCCCCTGAAGAACATCGCGGCTGTCTACCTGAAGGAAAGGCGCAGCCAACTGCTGGTGCTGGGCCGGGCCGGTTCGGGGAAGACTGTCCTGATCCGGCGCTTCGCGCAGACCCGGCTGGAAGACGCTGACTGGATCGGCAAGGGACCAGTCCCGGTGATCTTCAGTCTGGGATCATGGGACCCCACCGTCACGTCCCTGCGGGACTGGCTGATCGACCGCCTGGAGCGAGATCACCCCTTCCTGGCCAGGCGACTCCCATACAGAGGGACATGGGCCGCCGAACTGATCGTAGGGGGCCACGTGCTGGCGATCCTGGACGGGTTCGACGAGATGGCGGAGGACCTTTACGAACCCGCGCTGCGGCACCTCCGGGCCTTCAATCTGCCGCTGCTGCTGACGAGCCGCGACGAAGCGCTCAGAGGCATCAAGCCAAGCGAAGGGCTCTTTCCGGGGATCGAACTGACCGACCTCACCCCCGACGACTGCTCCGCCCGCCTCGATGCCTCGACCGGGTGGGCGCCCGTCCTGGACCGGTTGAGCAGCCACTCCGGCGAACCGGCCGCCGCCCGGCTCGCCGCCGTCCTGACCACTCCCCTGATGCTCACCATGGCCGAGGCCTTCCACGCGTCCGGTGGCAATCCTGCATGTTTGCTGGAACTCGCAGAGTTCAGCTCCCAGGACGCGCTGGAGAAGCGCCTCCTAGACGCCTTCGTCCCCAGGACGTACGACCCCATCCTCAACCTGTCCGTCCCGAAACGCCGACGCTGGAGCGCCGAGCGCGCAGGCCACTGGCTCGGCTACCTCGCCACGCACCTGATGAAACAGAAGGCGGACGCGCAGAAGCCCGACGCACACGTCATCGGCGCACATGACATCGAGTGGTGGCAGCTGGGCACGACCATGAGCCTGCCCACGCGCATGGTCGTCTCCGGGGCCCTGTGCGGGATCGTGTCGGGGACGGCGGTCGCACTCGTCCACGCCCTCTTGAGCGACCCTGCGGGGGCGCTCCTCACCATGTTTCTGAACGTGCTGGGAATCGGTCTGGCCTTCGGGCTCGTGCACGGAATCGCGTCGAAAATCGAGGCCAGCGGCGCGTTCAAGCCGTCCCGCATGCAGATCCGGGTACGAGGCGAGTCGAGAGGGGTGAGGTCGAGGAGAGTGCGGGAGAGTTTCCTCCCCAGAGTCGGCGCCGGACTGGCTGGCGGACTGGTTTTCGGGATCGTCTTCGGTGGCGGAGTCGCGGTCTACTCGACGCTCCTGTCCTGCCCCTGGCCCTTGGTCGCCCTGTTCTTCGGTAACTGGCTCATGGTCGGGGTCCTACTCGGACTGGCGACCGGGATCGTCCTCGCGCTGGTGGCCTGGTTCGAGACGGACACCAAGCCGGAGGAATCAGTCAGCGCGACGGACCTGATGCGCACGAACCGCACCATCGTGCTCGTCCAGGCGGCCGCGGTGGGGCTGGTCCTCGGGCTCGGATACGGCACCGCTTTCACGTATTTCAACGGCTTCGCGCTCGGCCTCCCTGCCGGGATCGGGGCAGGAATCACGGCCGCGGTCGGGGTCGGCACGCTGACCGCGTGGGGCCGGTGGGTGGTCCTGGTCCGCCTCTGGCTGCCCCTGTCAGGACGCCTCCCCTGGAGGGTGAACGCCTTCCTGGACGACGCCCGCGCGAGAGGCGTACTGCGCCAGGCCGGCGCGGTCTACCAGTTCCGCCACGCACGGCTGCGGGACCGCCTCGCCGAGGCCCACCGGCAACACGAACAGTCGACGGAAGGCGGGAGCCAATGAGCGCCAGGCGCGACACGGCCCGCGGCTGCACGCGGACGTACAGCACCGGAGCGGCGGCCCTGGGAGTCGCCTGAGCGGTGACGGCCGTACTGGGCATCATGGCAACCTGGGGTACCCCGTCCGCCTCCGCGCGCAGATTTCTCCGAGATCACCCCAGATCAGGGGGCTACCGCGAGCCTTGGCGTTGCTTTTTCGGCGAGAACTACTGGGACCCCTAGAGAAAGATCAGGTTCGCAGCCACTTCGCGGGCCGGCTCCGGGCATTGCCGGAGCCGGGTGGATGCCGACATCACCGATGACCGCTCCGGCGCGGATGCGTATCGAGTGTGACGCCTTGGTGCGTTGACGCGCTGTACAGGGTGGACCCAGGGTCCCGTGAGGCACGCCCCCCGTTCCGGGGGGCGCTCGCGTGCAGGGGCAGGCAGGCCATCCCCCGTCGCCTGCCTGCCCCTGCACGGCCTTTCCCAGGCTGTCTGACAACCGCCGGGGCGCCCGATAGCCTGGGCACGCTGCAAGCCAAATGATCATTGATCGTGAGAATTCGGGTTTGCGGTAGTCAAGTGTCGTCGTTTGGGGTGGGTGCAAAAGGTGCTGTTGGCGGACCGCTATCAGCTGGAAGAGATGCTGGGGCGCGGCGCGATGGGCGAGGTGTGGCGAGCAGCGGACCAGCTCCTCGGGCGCCAGGTGGCGGTCAAATTAATGCGGGCAGAGGAGGCTACGGACAGCGAACGGTTCCGACTGGAGGCACAGACAGCCGGACGGCTGAACCACCCCCATGTCGTGAGTGTGTACGACTTCGGCTCCCATGCCGGCCAGTCCTACCTGGTCATGGAGCTGGTCGACGGCTGGAGCCTGGCCCAGGAACACTCCCTGCGCGGCGCCCTGGCCCCCCAGGAGGCCGCGAGCATCGCGGCGCAGATGGCCGCCGGGCTCGCCGCCTCGCACCGTCAAGGAGTAATCCACCGGGACATTAAGCCCGCCAACGTGATGCTCTCCACCGATCGCACCGTGAAGATCACAGACTTCGGGATCGCCCGCTTCGCCGACGAGGCCGCCAGCACCCTGACCGCCACCGGCAAGGTCCTGGGAACCGCCGACTACCTGGCCCCCGAACGGGCCCTGGGACGCCCCGCGCTCCCAGCCTCGGACGTCTACTCGCTGGGCTGCGTGCTGTACGAACTGCTCACCGGCCGGCCCCCGTTCCGTGGCGCCACCTCGCTAGCCGTCGTCCAGCAACACGTCGACGCCGCCCCGCCCCCGCCCGCCCAGCTGCGCCCGGACATACCACCGCCACTGTCCGAGTACGTGCTGCGCCTACTGGCCAAGAACCCCTCCCACCGACCCACCGCCCAACAGGCGGCCCAGTGGCTGGGCACGCAGGAACAGACGCCCTCCCCTACCGCGCCGAACAGCACCGCCCTCCTGCCAACTCCCCCCGTCTCCTCACCGCCGACACCGCCACACCCTGCCGACGCCCGCGCATCGCACTCCCGCCCACGCCGCAGTCGCAAGACGGCCCCGAAAGCCGTACTGGGCGGCGCAGCCGTCGCCCTGTTCGCGGCGGCCACCGCCTTCGGCGCCTCGCTGAACTCCGATACCGACAGCCCCTCGACGCCCACGGCGCCCGCACCGACGGCCATCACCTCCGCTCCCGCCGACGCCACGCCATCTGTTGCGACTCCGTCCACAGCGCCACCGCCACAGGACCACGGAAACGAGGAGGGCCGCAAAGGGGCGGGCAACCACGGCAAGGGGAAGGGAAGAAAGTCGGACGACTGAGCCAGGGCCCGATCCCGGGCCTCCAGTGCGCCACAGACGGCTCGATAATCGCCATTCGACCGGCAGCCGCCACCAACAGCTGAAGTCCTGACAGGTCCACTCCACCGTGCCCAGGGAGCGCACGTGCCCGACGACGTGACCGTCCAGCAAACCACTGCGGACCTGTTCTCCACACCGCATGCCCTGACCGCTGCAGTCGACGCCCTGCCCGTCACCGCAGGCCTGTACGCCTGGTGGGCACCACCGAAAGTACTGGCCGCCTTCCAAGGACCCGCCAACTCCAGCGATGACGAGCAGCGACTGCTCTACCTGGGCAGCGCCAAGCGGTTGCGCCCGCGCATCGCCTCGAACCACCTAAGGTACTCCAGACGCTCCACCCTGCGCCGCACCCTGGCCGGACTCCTCATACCCACCGAGGGATACCGCACCACCTGGACCGACCGAGTCGTGGAGATCATCGACGTCGTCACAGACGGCCCGCGACCTGGGTACCGTCGAGGGTAGAAGCCCCGACGGATGGAGCACGATGCCTCGCCGCCTGCTGGACCGCTGGCGCCTCTCCTCTAGGGGGGAGCGCTGATGCTGGAAGAAGCCGAAGAGATCGGCCGTCGCGCACGCCGTGCCAGGCTCCGCCTCGGCATGACGCAAGCTGACCTCGCTGCTGCCCTGGGTAAGACGCAGGGCTGGGTGTCCAAGATGGAACGCGGACACATCGAACTCGATCGCGTCGGCCTGCTCAACCTGCTCGCCTCATCGCTGCACGTACACCCGAACGATCTGATCGGACGGCCGTACAACAGCTCCCCGGCCGAGAATCTGTGGCAGGTCTCTGCCGCAGCAATCATGCGTGAGCTGCGCCGTTACGACCTTGCTCCCGTCTTCAACGGAGCGCCCCGCCCGGCCGGTCAGCTGTGGCAGGAAACCACCCGGCTGCACCGCCTCCGTGATGCTGCCGCGAACGACGCGATCATGCAGGTGCTCCCTGATTTGTTCCGCGAGGCTCGCGCTCTGGCTGAAGCCGCCACTGGCCACGAACAGGAAGAGGCGTACGCGATCTACGCGGTGTGCTGCAAGTTCGTTCACACTGCGGCGCACGCGCTCGGACACCCGGAGTTGGTTGCGATGGCCTGCGAACGGGCCGCCTGGTCCGCACGGCTGTCGGGCGACCCGGTGATGCCTGCTGTGGCCGACTGGATGCGCGTGTGGGACATGTGGGCTACCGCGGACTGGGATGACTCCATTGCCCTGTCGGACAAGGCGATTCGCAGTGTGCAGCAGGAGTATGACCGCGGTGAACCGTTGGCCGTGCGGGCGTGGGGGTCACTGCAACTGCGCGCGGCTGTCTCGGCTGCGAGGGCCGGTCGCAAGGCCGAAGCGAAGGACCGGATCAAGTACGCGCGGGGTGCGGCCAAGAGGATGGTGGAGGCCGTCGGACCTCCGGTCTATGAGCGTCACAGCCTGACGTTCTCGCCGGGCAACGTGCAGATCCACGCGATCAGCGTCGCCCTGGAGATGCATGAGCAACGCGAGGCGCTGTCGATAGACCGTCGCACGAGTAAGGAGCTGATCGAGTCGCTTCCCAACTCCCGTCAGGGCCATCACCACATGGACTTGGGCCGCGCTTGGCTGTGGGATGGGAACCGCGACAAGGCGCTGAAGGAGCTGGTGAAGGCCGAGCGCATCGCCCCCCAGCTCGTCCGTAATCACCCCATCGCCCGGTCAACCCTGCGCAGCATCGTGTACGCCGAGCGGGCGAGCACCCGTGAGAAGCTGCGGCGTATGTCAGACCGTTTCCACCTCGACGGATAAGGGCATATTCCCGCGGTTCATATTGGGCCCCGGAGATATTCCTAGCTTCGGGGCATGGCCGAACGAACAGCGAAGCAACTTCCTGCCTCGGGCGTTGAGTTAAGCGCTGGAGCTCCGTTTCACCCCCGCCTCGGTGACCTGGCGCTCGACCTCGCCAAGAACGGAACGATCGGCGTAGTCGTCGCGTTACCGAGCGACACCTCGGCGTCGTACCAACTGCGTCCGCCGGGCGGAGGACAGGACTGGCGGGCCAGAGCGGACGGGACCACTCTGCGTCCCGTGCCGGTCCCGGTCACTCACGTCACGCCCATGCAGCGAGACGCCATCTACGATCACCGCGCCCAGCAGGCCGCGCTGCCGGTGACCGTCCACTACGAGGACAGCGGCGCCTGCGAGACGCTGCTCGTGCTCACCCCAGCGCAAGTCGAGCTGTACTCGATTCAGTTCGCACGGCTCATCGCAGCCAGGGAATCGGCAAGGGAACATGCGCGGTGAGCCCGGCCGTGCTGACGCTCGCCCCGCCGACCTCTGCACGTGCCTCGATGCGGTCGCCCATCGCCTTCCGCTGTGAAGCCACCGCCCACGATCTCAGCGGCTCCCGTGAGGTCCTTCTCGCCACCTACCGTGGTCGTTCCCCACGGCTCGCCGCGCGCTGGTTGCGCGCGGAGTCTCACCACCTCGCCTGGCTGCTGTCGCCGGACCCTGATGCTTTGTCCCTGCGGGACGCACCTCTCACGACCGCTGGTCCGGACGTGCCTCGCCCTGACGCTGAGCTGCGTGCGTGGGCAGAGAGCGACCACGCGTACGAGCACGCATTGCGTTCACTCGCCGCGGGCCGCGCGTTCGTATTCAACGTGACGGACTACGACGCCCGGTACTCCCTCCGCGTGTATCCGTTGCCCACGCGCCGACCATCGCCCCCGCAAACTCCCGTCCCCGCCCGGCGCCCACCCCACTCCCCAGCGGGGACGGGGCGCCATCGGAGACCCCGAGGGCGGCGCACGTTCCGATGACTCCCGCCCCCGCGCTTTTCCTGGTTCCCCCCAGCGCGGGGGTGGGTCCAGCACTCGCCCGCTGAAGCACACACGCCGCCCTGCGGCGCAGTCCTGCCCATCTACCGAGGGGAAGACGTGGTGACCACCTATCCCGTATCGCCGAACACCGTGCTCGCCAACGCGCTCACGAGTGCAGAAGACCTGCTCAGGCCGCACATCATCAACGCGGAGCCCGAGCGGATCGTGTTCGTGGTGGGAACGCAGATCAACGGAGCCCCGCACATCGGAACGTCCCTGGTCCAGTCGCTCACCTTCGCCACGGCGGCCCGCATCCGCGACCGGTTCGGCATCCCGGCCGTTGTGCAGTTCAGTGCTCTGGACAACGCCCCATACGCCATCGTCGCCGACAAAGAGAGCAGTCACCGCTACCAGCGGGCCTACGCGCACGCCCTCGGCGCGGCCGGCATCGCCGAGCAGATCGACAAGCTGTACCGGCCGCTGTTCGACGTGCTCTCCGAGCGTCTGAAGGTGCCGTTCTCGGTCGAGACGTACACCCAGCAGCAAGCGGTCCAAGCCTTCCGGCGGACCTGGCTGCGGGTGCTGCCACGCATGGGCGCTGCCCGCTGGTACCTGTCCCCGTCGTCGGGTGTGCCGCACGTCCGTGTCCCCTGCCCGCGTCCCGACTGTGGGTGGGCCGAGAAGTACGCCGAGCGCACACGCATACGTGACGACGGCTTCGACCGGGCAACGGTCTCGGCCGTGTGCCTGCACCATGGCGAGTACGAGGTGGTCATCGAACCCACCAAAGGCGGATACCTGGACCTGGCCACCCTGTACCGGAACATGGTCAAGGAACTGATGATCAGCGGAGCAGTCGGCACGCTGTACGTCATGGTCAAGGGCAGCGACTGGATGCCCGGCTGCATCCTTGTCGACGGTGCCCTACAGGCAGTGGGCCTCACCCGCGGGCAGTTGCCCGCCCGACTGTTCTGCCCCCAGGTGGTCACGGACACGGGCGCGAAGCTGTCCAAGTCCCTCATCCGCGAGGGGCGAGCACCCTTGCCTAACGGTGCGGCCCCGTGGATGCTCGACACCCGAGAGTGGCCCGGCTCGTTGGGTGAGTACGTCGACCGCATGCTCGGTCTGACCGACGTGTTACTCGCCGACCCCCGCCACTTCTTCCGCTCGTACTCGGCTGGTGAACTCGGCCGGCTCATGTCCACTGCAACAGCTAGGAGCGTTCCCGCCCGATGACGGAAACAGCCGCCGCGCGCGTCCACGAACTGAACCTCTATCGCCGGTACTTCGGCCTCGTCGCCGCCGGTCAGAAGACGATCGAGGTGCGGGTGAAGTATCCACACCTCGAAGACCTGGCCGCCGGAGACGTCATCCGCTTCCGCATCAAGGGCACGGACGAGAGCTGTGACGTCCTGGTGAAGCGGGTCACGGAGTACAAGACGTTCGAGGAACTGCTCGACGGGGAGGGCCCGGCAAACGTCAACCCGGCCTCCTCTCGCGAGCAGCAGCTTGCCAACATCCGCGAGATCTACCCGGCGGAGAAGGAAGCGATCGGCGCGCTCGCCATCGAAATCGAGCTGCTGCCCCAGTAAGCCCGCCCTGTCGCCCTTGCTCCCGGGAGAGGGTGGTATGGCTCCCCTGGCGCCCGTCGCTCGCCGCCCGTGGCGCGATCGGCGGGCGCCAACAAGAGACCGGACCACCCCTCAGCCTGCGGACTCTGGTGCACAGGCCGGTGCAGCACCGGGTTACCAGTTCTAACTCCGCAGCGACCGATAGCGCACCCGACGTACCGACACCGAGCCGCCCTGTCATCCGTAAGCGGGCGAGCTGCCATGGCTGGCCGCACTCAGATCACCTCGGCGGGGTGAACCGGGGCAAGGCCAACTGAGCAGGCCGCGTGCAAGTCGCCGAGGAGTTCGCTCAGCCACCGCTCGGCAACCCGTTGGCGGGCGGCCTCCCCCGTCTTGCCGACCGCGTCCCGTGCCTTGGCTGTGTTCGGCTGCCGCTGCTTACGACGCTCGGCCGCGGCCGCCATCCGTGCGGCCTGCTCGGCGTCCGGGTGCTGCCTGAGCCTTGCGATCGCCGACCGCTTGCGCCGGTCGCGCAGCTCCTCGATGAGCCGACGCCCGGTGTACGCCACGGAGACCTCGTCCAGGCCCTGCTCACGCAGCTGACTCAGCCGGTCCTCCAGCACGGCTCGGGTCGAGCGTGCACATTCCTGCCGAAGTTCGTGCAGATCGGGGGCGTCGTCCGCGTCGAACCGCAGCACGACAGCGAAGTCGACCGCCTCCTCCAACGCCGCCTCGATTCCCCGCCGCTCGGTGCAACCCAGACACATACCGCCGGCCTCCGGCAGCCCGCAGTCCTCGCACGGCTTCGCCGCCCGAGCCCGCTCCGCCTCGGTGAAAGCTTTCCGCTTCAGCTCGTACGAGGCCTCCCGCATCGACTGCTCCGCCATGACGCGCACACGCGCTGCAGCCTTGCGAGCCGCATTCTCGCGCACGGCTTCCTGCAGCCGCCGTTCGATCTCCCGGCGCACCTCGCTTTCGGCAAGCACCAGCCGACCGGACAGCCGTGCCTCACGGACCCGGTCCACCACTGCCCGCCGCAGCGCGCGGTGGTCCCCGACCTGCACATGGCAACTCTCGCACACCCCTGAGGTGTCCATCCGCAGGCCGTCGTCGCAGATGGTCGACCAGCAGCCGGGCCGCTGTGGCAAGCCACGCTTCAGCATCCAGCTGACCAGATCCAACACCGGACGCGGACCCTGGGCGTCCAACCGGCGCTCCAGCCGCTCGGCCAGCACCTGCTGTGCAAGCTCCGGTCCCACGAGACCGCGCAGCTGTGCGATCTCGCTCCGCACCTGGTTCGCCAGCCATGTTCGGGTACTTGCCCGGGCGAGCTGAGACCACAATCCAGCTACCGGCGCCAACGCAATACCCAGCTCCGCTGGCACCGACGCTGGGCGCTGGAACATGACCTTCTTGCCGTTGGCGTCGTGGTGTGCAGGGTTGATCTCTTGTTTTTCCCCGCGCAGCGGGCCACCTTCAGTTACCGATGCGGTAGCCCTCGTCGCACTGCCGGCCTCTTCGGGCTCGCGCACGCGCTCCCGCCGAGGACCTGCGCCCCCGACGGCAGAGCCGGAAAACCCCAACCCACGTCCACACTTTTCCTCAACCTCAGCCAGCCCAGCGTGCTCAGTGTGTAGGGACGCGGCAGCGGAGCGCCCTCCAGCGTGGGGCCGGACGCCCTCACATCCACTGCCGACAGGGCGCTGACCTGGGACCTTGTCCTTGGCGCCGAGTTCGGGATCTCCGGGTGCAGTAGCGGGGCGCTCCCCTGGGGGGTCTGCGTACGACCCGGAGCCCCCCGCCTTCGAGCCCAGAGGCGACGACTGCTCCTCGTCACCCACCGGCTTCTCGGCTGTGCACGCTGGGCAGACGGAAGGCACGGCTGGTCCCGCCACGTTCTGCTGCGGCGAGAGGCGGGAAGCAGGAGCACCAGGAACACGACCTCGAGCCGTCGCGGCGGTGACGGCCGGAATCCGCAGCAGCTGCTTGCCCCGCATCCCGGAACCCGTATGGCGCGCCGGCGTCTCCACGACCGCCCAACTCCGCAGCCTCCCCAAGACCTTGCTCGCCCCCGACACCGAGCATCCCAGTAGGCGCGCCAGCGTCGCAGCGCACCGCCCACGGCCGTCCTTGACTGTTCCGCCGACCAGCGGAACGGTGCCGTCATCGCGCGAGTGCAGGACCAGGAGCAGCAGGGCCAGCCGGTCCGTCGCCGCGGCGCGGCCTCGGCGTCCCGCGAGCAATCCCGTCGGCGTTTCACTGTGTGCCCAGCCGGGCGCGAACAGCGCTTCCAAGAGGGCCAGGAGAACGGCGAACTCCTTCTTTGTCAGCCCCAGCGGAGCCCCGAATTCACCACGCACCTCCCACAGGGGTTCCAAACGGCAGGCCACACCCTCCACCCGGCCGCTTGCCGTGGTGACGACCTGTGTCGTCACGGCCCCCGTCTTGACCAGAACCGGCAAGACATCGTGATCGACGCTCGACTGCGTAACACCGAGCCACCGGCCCAACTCCCGGGCTGTCGTGAGGACCTGACAGGAACGATGATTCGTCTTCGCCATCAGTACCAGCGATGCCAGAACCTGCGTGTGAGTGCAGTCGGCCAGCCGCGGATCGGCGACCAGCGCCCGGACTGCGGCGTAGAGCCGCGTCCGCATCGATCGTCGCAGCGAAAGAGGGTTGGCAGGTCTAGAGGGGATCTGCTGTGGTCCAGGACTGCGACGCGAAACCTTTGAGGCTTGAGGTGCACGGCGGCTTGAAGGGTGTCGTGTGATGGTTTGTCGTGGTTCAGGCTGAATTGCTGTGCCGGTTTCAGGCATGACAAAACTAGCCTCGTCATGGGCAGCCATGAGTAACTCCCGGGCGAGGAAGGGCATTTGAGGCAAACCCTCATCACGAACTGGCGAACGCTGAAGGCTCAGCCAGACGAGGGCAGGGTGTGAACTTGTGAAGGGGAGTGAGCGCCACCACCTCTGGGAAGGCTGCTGGGAGGCCCGAAACGCGGACCACTACCGGAGCGAGGGATCACTCAGCTCGGGTGGACCGCGGGGCACATGGGCTCTGAGGTGGCTGTGGCCGGCGTACGGCGCGAACAGGCACGCCTGGGCAACACCGAGGGGCAGGGCAGCCCTGTGGGGCGTGTCGGCTGTCTGCGGGTTACCTGAATGCGCGGATACGGAGGATGAGCCCTCGGGGCTGAGGTGATCTGAAAACCCTGCTGAAGGAGGGCTGGCCCCCGCATGTGCGGGGTGCATGGCTACCAGTTTTCGGTCTCGTGAGAGGTAAGACACATCTAGCCGAGACTCCTCCGTGTGGAGACGTCTCGGCTGGCAGGCTGGTAGCCTCGTGGGTGGCGAGAAGAGGCTATGAGCCTGTTCGGGGCGGCACCCACTGTTTGCGGCAGATGGGTGCCGTTTCCTTTATGGGGACTTTCGCCCTACGCAGCTATCACGGTTTGCTCCTCATCGTCGGGCACATCGGTGCCTGCTTCCCTGAGGCGCTGCTGCAGGCTCTGGTACCAGGTGCCGACGGGCAACACCCGGATGGGAACGCCGGCATCTACGGCGTTCTCGCAATATCTGAGAAGCTCATGATCTTTGGTGACGATCTCGACTTCGTCGGGGAGCGCCACGAGTCGTGTTCTCGGGTCCACCGGCACGGCCTCAGCGTTGAGCAGCAGCTCTGCGACTTTGCGCACTGCATCCCAGTCGCGCTTGAGGGCCTCGGTCGTCCGCCGGTCCTGGTTGTCGTCGCGATTCGTTGAGCGAGTGGCGCCCAAGGCGGCGGCCACCTGAGCGAGTACCACGTCCTGCGGTCGGAGCGCATTGGCCTCCGGGATCAGGTCGATGCGAGCCAGGTTCTTGAGCGTGCCGGCGCTTACTCCTGACCATTCCGAAACCGTGCGCTGGGAGATCGTCCCGTTTCGGCGCACAGCTGACCGGCGTGGTGGCACCTCATCCTCCTCGTTGACCTCGGTCACACGTTGCAGGGAGCGCGATTCGATAGACCCTCGCGCACCCACCGTCGACGATCATACGACCCTCTCGCACCTGGCGTGCCATCACTTAACGCATCTAGGGCCCCGATTTGCAAACACCGCGGGCAGGACACGCCGAGCGTCCGGGTAACTTTTTCCGAGCAGTGATCAAAAGTGCCAGGTCAGAGGGCTGTTGGCGTGGGGACGAGGCGCGGCGCGCGACACTCGAGTGGTCTGCGGAGGAGGCGGGGCGGCTGACCAGGCAGCGAGGCGTTGATCGGAAAGTGCAGGACCCTCGCGCAGTCTGACGGCGGGATTCGCAGGTTGATGCAGCAGCGTCTGACGTTTGTTGAGGGAGGCTCGCCCCTTGGTAGGCACCGAGAAGAGCCGCAACTGCAGGCGCACTCGTAGGGATGGAGGGCGCGGCAGCGGCAGCACTCGGAGGGGGCTCGGCAGCTTTGTGTCCCTGTGTCCCTTGCCGTGTCCCGCGCCGTGTCCCTAATTGTGCGGTTGTGAAAAACCGAGAGGCGGGCCCAACTGGGCCCGCCTCTCGGATCTGTGACTACTCGCTAGGTCCTCGCCGCGGTGCCACCCGCTGGAAAGGACGTCAGTGTGGAGACGCAGAGTCAGCCGTCTGGGAAGTTGCTGGGATCCAGCTCCCTCAAGTACGCCTCAATGATCACGTTGATCATGTGGCCGTGCAGACCATTCGCCTTGGCGAGGGCCAACTCATCGAGCATCCCGTCCAACCACTGGTTGTTGTCCGAGGAGATGCTGTAGTGATTCGGCGCCTCGAAAGCGTCCTCCTCACCAAGATGAAGGTCCCGGAACTGAGCCGCTTGATCGATGAGTGTCTCCACAGAGGCACCTCGACCGTACGTCAGCGCAGCATCCACATAGTGGCTCGGCTTGAGATCACGCAGCCCCAGACGACGCTTGTCGGCCACCATCTGACGTGTCACCGCTTCCGAGACAGCAGAGTGAAGCCGCACGTTGCGCTTGGGCCTAGCAGGCCTCCCCGGCCGCGCTGACTTCGCCTCCCTGTAGCTAGTGGCGAGATGCATGTACGCATGGGGAAGATCCTGGACCTTCTGCGCAAGGACAGGCGGAAGCGACTCAGGCCGGCGGAGCTGAGGTTGGGCCGGCCCGCTCGGGAAGGCCGGGGCGCTTGCCGCACGAGGCGCAACATCTCGGCTGCTCCGATGTACGGGGGCCTGCATCCGCACGGCCTCGGTCGGAGCAGGACCGGATGCAGCACGGTGGTCCACCACGGTCGTACCGCTGGCACCGCCACGCACACCGTCCGCCGGTTGACTGACCACGCTTTCAGCGACAAGGAGAGGACCGCTCTCTTGCCTGGGACCGCGGTGCGTCCCGACGCCGACGCTCGGAGGCGTCACTAGGGCTCCGTCTGTCGCCTCAGGCGGAGCCTCGAGCGTCTCGGCAGGGCCAACGGCCGACTCGAGGGATGCACTAGGCCCAGGCAGCGCCACAGGGACCTCTCGAGGCTCTGCCGACGTAGGGACAGAGGCGCTAGGCCCAGGCAACACGGCAGGCATGTCGCGGGGTTCTGCCGACGTAGGGACAGAGGCGCTAGACCCAGGCAACACCTCAGGGACGTCACGGGACTCTGCCGACGTAGGGGTCGACAGCGGAGAAGGCTCCTCGGCTGATTCGGCTTGAGAAGCGACTTCTGCCGTCTCGGGCTCACTGGCAGGCGACTGAGGCGCTGTAGCGGCCTGGTGGTCGTCCGTCTCGGAGGGCTCGTCCGAGTGATTGATCTCGGTGAGCTTGCCGGAGTCGGAGAGGGCGGCAAGAGCAGCGAAGGCACCTCCCGCCTTAGCGGCCCTCCGGCGGGGAGCTGGCTTCTTCTTAGGGGAGTTGGGGGGATTGGCCATGGTCGTCAGTCCTCGGCCTTCTCAAGTTCCATGATCTTGTCTGCCGGCACACCGAGGGCCTCAGCCAGCACGGAGCTGAAGAACGCGAAGTCCTGAGGGATCTGTCCCCACGTGTCAGCGATGCCCTCCAGGAAGGGCACGGTGCCCTGGAGAAGGTGGACGTTCGTGAAGGGCTGTGGGTGGTCAGGCGTCTTCCCTGCGATCAGATTCTCAATGTAGTCGCGGCCGCTGGTGTAGCTGACTCGCTTCGGGAAGGACCGCGCGAGGAGTACGTGAAGGTCGATCTCCTCACCCATTTCCTTCAGGAGATCGAAGGTAGTGGTCAGCTGGACAATGTCTCCGACGTGCTGCTGCGTCGGCACAATCCCGCGCTTCGTCAGTGCCCAAGCCGTCTTGAGGACGCCCTTGTCGGTAGGTCCAACGTCAATGATCAGGTGCTTGAAGCCCTTGTCCATCAGGTCGTTGACGTTCTTGGACATCGAGGAGCCCGTGTACTGCACGACAGTTACGGAAGCCGGCCAGTCGGCACCGGCTGCGGCCTGCCACTTCAGGCACGTGCGGTTCGTGTCGTCAGCGTCGACGAGGAGAACGTTCTCGCCTGTGAGGGCGAGGATGAGCGCGAAGTACACCGAGAGCGTCGTCTTCATGACTCCGCCCTTGGCGTTTCCGTTCGTGATCCGCACGCCCCCCGGAGTGTTGAGGCAGGCGATGACCGCTGTCCGAAGTGGCTCGGGGAGCGAGTCGATCATCTCCCTGAGGCCACTGTGAAGGTCGGCGGGAAGCTCGAGGGAGGGCTCAGACTTCTGCAGGGGGATCGACACGCGTGGCTCTACGGTCAGAGTGCTTGCCGCATCCATGGGCGCTGCGTGGTCCGGGCCGGAAGAGACCTGCTCGTTCATGAGAGGGGAACCCCAGTTTTTGAGTTGGCGAGTGGCTATGCAGCGAGCCTGATGTCCCGAGAGATCCATAAGGCGGCTGCCCAGTGTTCAGCCAACGTCGATGCTCCTCATTGCGGTGAGGCCCGAGGGGAGCCCCAGGGCGATCGGTGATGAGTCACGCAACGACTCTCAACTCTCGCCAGTGGTGTCCCACCCGGATGCCACCCAGCGTGCGAACTGCCTTCTGTGGTCGATCTCGACTCGGTGGCCTCTCCGTTGGCGGACCCACCGTACCAGAGCGGCGCCTTGTTCTTTTGAAAGAACCCCCTCCTCTCTACCGGTTGTCGTGGCACCCGGGAGGAGTTCCGCCTGATTCGCCTTCAGGTAGCAACCTCCATAACTAACTCGCCTAACAGCCCCGCATGCTCGCGAGTCCCTTCACCTGCCCATCCTGCCTCCTGTCTATTTCGTTTCCTCCTCGCCCTGCTCCGCGAGGTATTGATGCTCCCTCAAGCGAGCGCCTCCTCTTGTCGCTTGTGGACTGCCATGGCTGCCTACAGTTCCGCCCCCTTGTGTCCCTGTGTCCCCTCCCGTGTCCCTCCCTGTGTCCCTCTATGTGAATTTGTGAAGTAGCAGGTCAGAGCATGTTTTTGACGAGTTATTTACTTTTCACCGGCCGGTCGTAGTTGCGATCGGCTCCAGTAAAAAGGGCCGCTTGGGTTGGTATACCTGAAAGACGAAGAATGAAGAGAATAGGCATTAAGATCGTTATGCGTACGCGGTGGGCGGCTGCGATGGACACACCCGTAGCAAGCTCGACACCCCCGTCGGCTCGGCTAAAGGTCCGCTCAACTGAGGTCGCACCCCTCGATCGTTGGCTCGAAGGACTGCATCCTTGGCGCGGAGGGCGCAATCCTGCTTGACGAAAGTCCACAGGGCACAGCCAATGAGGGCCGGCTCCCTCAAGTCGCGAGGGATTTGACTCAGGCCTGGCTGCTCATGGCTAATGAGTCGGGACCGGATGTGGATGTCGACCGGCACCCAGCTGGCCAGGCGGGTGAACCCAGGTCGACCAGCCACCCCTGAGGTGCGTCGACATGGCCACAGTGGGTCCGCGTGAGCACCGGCCGCCCACCGTTCGTACACAGTCACTACTGCAGCCACTGCCCTGTGGCGTCACATGTGAGCGGGAATCACCCTCGCACAGCTTTCGAGGCGTTGTGGCTGGTTGGGCGATGCAAGTACTCGATGAAAAGTCACCAGATGAGAGCGTCCAGGCGACCTCTCGCGACTGACTACCCCTTCAAGATCACCTAGGGCCTCCGGTCTTCTATGATAAGAAGCAAACTCCACGAAATTTAGGGCTACTTGCATCATCTCGGACTATCAGGGGAGTGATTGCGGCGCAATCACTCCCCACAGCACGGATCCATGGCGTCACGCCGATAGGCTCGCCTCCGCGTCAGTCACAGCACCCAACGGAGAAGCCCATGTCGTCCAACAAACCCGGCCTCAAGCGAGACCTTGCCGCCGAGAGGGCAGCGCGTAGGGCGGCAACTCAGCAAGCTCGTCTTGTGCCGCAGAGCTTGCCGACGGTGCGACCCGAGCAGCTCATGCCCAGCCCCGAAAACGGCCGCAAGAACCTGCTGAAGATCGATGAGCTGGCCGACACCCTGCGAACCGACGGAATGAACACGGCTATGACCGTGATCCCGCCAGACGTCTACGTGGAGCTCTACCCTCAGCACAAGGAGGAAGTCGAGGAGCGTGTAGCTGGCGGCGTCCTCTTCGTCGTTCATCACGGCCACCGGCGGCTCGCCGCGGCGTTGAAGGCCGGCCTGTCTGAGGTACCCATCTTGGTCCGCCGCGACGTGCCAAGCCTGCGCATCGCCGCCATCCAGGAGAACCTTCAGCGGATGGGCCTCAACCCCATCGAAGAGGCAACGGAGTTCCAGGAGGCCCTCGACGAGACGGACGAGACGGGAAAGCACCTCTCCCAGCGGGAGCTCGCCAAACGCGTGGGCTGTTCACAGACCTATGTCTCTCACCGCGTGGCTCTACTCCGTCTCATCCCGACCCTGCAGCAGGCCGTCATTGACCACTGGCTCAAAGAGCAGCAACTCCTGGAAGCCCCTGCGGACCTCACCAATACTGATGAGCGTTTGCTGCTGCCCGTGCGTGAGGCCGCAACGGTCTACTCTCGCCTGCGAACCGACATGCAGGAGGCCTTCGCCCGCGGAGAGCTGACCACGGCACAGGCAGCCGAAATCAGCAAGCTCCCCGTGGGACAACAAGACACCCCCCCGGACGAGCCCACTGGTGACTGCCACACAATCACCAGTAGGGAACCCGAGGGACTCTCCCTGCCGGAGCCCAGAGAGAGCGAGCCCCGGAAGGCCACCCCATCATCTCCAACCAGCCCCATCCAGCCCAGCTCCTCCGAGCCGCGAATGCCTCAGCCCAGCACGACAACGCTGGCACCCACATCAGAGTCGGCCGATGTAAATACAGCGGTGGCAACTGCTGACGAGCCGCGAGGCGTGATCGTAGTGCGAAGTGTCGAGGATCTGGCAATGCGCATCGTCGACTTCCTGAGCCAGTCGGAGATCCAGCAGCTGACGGCACTCCTGTCCGCATGACACGAACTCGCGCGTCGCCCAGCGGCCTCGCCCGGTGAGGCGACTCGTTTTTGCAGCACCCAGCCCTGTAGCCTGCGCCCCGGTAACGCAACGTCTGCTGGTCTTCCCCCGAAGCACTGCATCGGCCTTGGAAGATCCTTGATCGCGGCGCAATCAAGCCCGCGCCATCGGCACATCTACCTGGACCATCCGCACCAGAGGATGGCACCGCTAGCACTGCCATAGTCCGACGCACCCGCGTACGCAGACCGCATGGCACGCCGCGCGCAAACTCGCACTGTCCGAGTGATTGCGCCGCAATCACTCGTGGAGGCTCACTGATGAAATCGTCCCGCAACCGCACCGCCGCTCAGCCAGAGAATCGCATCGCCCGCGTCCTGGCCCTCACGAACCAGAGCGGCGGCGCCGGAAAAACGACATCCGCAGTAAACGTCGGAGCCTGCGCAGCCGATCTTGGCTATACCACACTCGTCATCGACGCAGACGCACAGTGCGACGCGTCCGCCGCTGTCGGCTACGACAACCCAGACAACATCTCCAACCAAGCCAACCTTTACGACGTACTCACCGGAGCCGCCAAGATCGAGGACGCCGTCGTACAGGCAATGGCCGGCCCCCACGGCGAGGACGGCACCAAGCCCATCCCCAACCTCTTCGTCGTCCTCGGCTCCAGCGCACTTGAGGAAGCCGAACAACTGCTCGCGCCCAAAACAGGCCGCGAGTTCTGGCTCAAGACTCAGATCGAGCGGATCCGCGACACCTACGATCTCATCTTGATCGACTGCCCCGGCAACCTCGGCCTGATCGTCGTGAACGCGATCGTCGCCGCAGATGACGTCGTGGCATGCGTGAAGCCCGGGTGGAAGGAGCTACGAGCCCTCACCCGCATGGAAGCCAAGATCGAAGAGATCAGCCAGACCTTCTCCATCATGGGCGCGCGTGCCGAACTGGCCAACATCCTCATCGTTGACTGCCCAACGACCCGGAACCAGGGCGCCGTGTATGACGACAGCCAGCAACAAGCCAAGGAAGCATACGAAGAACTGGTCCTCCCGACCGTACGCAGGAGTCCTCGGATCCCCGAAGCGTATGCCGCGCAAAAGGCATTGCGCTTCTATGACCCGGTGACAGAGAACCCGTCAAAGCTGACCCCAGCCTCGGCTCTGTCCGCCACCGACGACTATTACCTCGTCACCCAAGCCCTCGGCTTCACTCGACGGTAGGTCGCAGTGTGTGATTGCGACGCAATCACCAGCACAAGGCCCTGCATGGGGAGGTCGTCCCCGTCCAGGGCCTTGCACGTCCCCGGAAGTCCCCAGCGCAGTCCAGATGCGATGGGGAGCTCTTTTCTATATCTCCGTGGGCCCGCCGGTCGGTGTCGCTACGCGACGCACTCGAGCAGCGAGCGGCACAGCCAATGGCGGCTAGTCCTGCGTCAGGTCACTGAGACCGAACTGGATGCTCCTGGGGGTTCTGTGCGCGGGGAGCGGCCGCCTCACTTCGTGACCAATTCGGCTGCGGCCGCGTACGCGAACCGGGCATCGTCGGTATTCGCCGCAGACCGACCCGTCGTCCGCTCGAGTTTCCTCAACTCGCGAACCGCAGCCTCCACGTATGTCTGGAGGCTGACCAGTTGAGTGGGGGTATGGCATTGGGGAAGCACGGCCGCGATCTGGTCCAGCCAGAAGGTGACATCCTCGTCGTCGTCCAGGCCAGCCCGCTGTTCAAGCAGCCGCTGTGCCACCGGGGCGAGCAGTGCGTGACGGCGTGCCGCTGCTTCTTCCGCGCGGCGCTCGGCTGCAGCCTGGGCAGCGGCCAACTGCTCAGCCTCGCGAACGGCTTCGGGCGTGCGGCGAACGGGCCGGGCGCCGTGGGAGGCTTTTGTGAGGACGGCAGCTTGCATCCGCTTCGCCTTGTTGTAAGCCGCGCTGGGGGTGTTGACGGCGAGCGTCGGCGCTAGGTCGGCCCATTGTGCCCCTGCGGAACGGGCGTGCTCGATCGCCTTCGCCTGGTGTAGGTCTGCCTGCTCGCGGACGTACTCCCACAATCTGACACGTGCGATCGCGGCCTTGCGTTGTGTCTCTTCGCTCTTCAGAGCGCCAGCGTTGGCTTCGAGATACATCAGGGCTCGGAACAACTCCTCGTCTGCCGGCATCCGGCCCACGTTCTCGTCTTCTGCGTCTTCGTGTAGCCGGCGCAGCTCACCAATGACAGCTGCGGTATCGATGTTGCCGATGCGAACAGGCGGCTTGAGCAGCGGCTTCGTGGGAGTGGTCGACTTCCGGGTGGGACGGGCCATGGGGTCGATTTTGCCCGACCGAAGTGATTCACATTCTGTGAATCGCGCGACGAGGGATTCCGCAGTCGACTACGCAAGCGGGGAGTCAGGCTCACAGGCCCAATTTGCGTGACAACTCTCCCTCGACGAGGCGGCTTCTCGCTATGCCGGTCCGGCTTCACGTTGCTGTCCCACAGCCCGCCCCATCAGGAACTTGTACGCACGGATCACCCAGCCCACCCCCTGCAGCTTCTGTGTGATGAACGTAGTACAGGCCACTGACAATGCAGCGAACTCCGGCGCTGAGCGCCTCCGGTTCGAGGACGCGTCTCCTTCCCCGGCTGAAGCCGGGGAAGGAGACGCAAGATCAACTTATGGGACGACTGACACAGTGGGCGCCTTGAACGCTCTGCTGGCCGCGCTGGCGCGCTCGCGGCCATGCTGCGCGATCACTGCCCGCTCTACAACGCCGCGTTGCACGAACGCCGCGACGCCTACCGGCACAGCTCCAAGGCCAACGTCCGGTACGGCCAGGAGTCCGCCCAGCTCAAGGAACATCCGCGCATTCGACCCGGAGCATCAGGGCCGCTGGTCCCTCTCATACCAGCAGGCCTCCTTGCGCCGCCTGGGCAAGGCGTTCCTCGCGCTTTCCGCCGGATCAAGTCCGCTGAAAAGCCGGGCTATCTCCGTTTTCGCTCAAGCAAGCGGTTCGACACGGTGGACTTCCCGAAGGACGGCGACGGCTGCCGCTGGGACTCCACCCCGCACGGCCCCGTCACCCGAGTGCGCCTGCAAGGTGTTGGACACGTCAAGGTCCACCGGCACGGGCCCGTCTAGGGCAACGTCAAGACGATCAGCGTGAAACGGGAAGGGCGCCGCTGGTACGTCATCCTCACCACCGAGCAATCGCAGCCCGAGCGGCTGCGGTGACCGGTAGCGTGGTTGGCATCGACAGGGGCATCGCCAACTTTCTCGCCGACTCGGACGGCGGCCTCGTGGCCAATCCGCCTCACTGGGCCAAGGCCGCGACCAAGCCGGAAGCCGCTCAGCAGGCCCCCGCCCGGTGCAAGCGCGGATCGAAGCGGCGTTGCAAGGCCGTGGAGAGGCTTGCCCAGCTGCACCGCAAGGTCCGCCGCCAGCGCCTGGACCACGCCCACAAGACCGCGCTCGACCGTGTACGCGGACATGACTTAATCGCGCACGGAGACCTCAAGATCCGCGCTATGAGCAGGGCCTCCGCACTGAAGCCGGATCCAGGACGGCCGGATGGCTTCCTGCCCAACGGGGCCGGCGCGAAGGCCAGGCTCAATCGTTCGATCGCTGATGCCGGATCGGGGGTGTTCTTCCAGACGTTCACCGCCAAGGCAGCATGAGCCGGACGAGAAGTGATGGCGGTGGACCCCCGCAACTCTTCCCGGCGGTGTCCCGCATGCGGGCACACCGCCAAGGAGAACCGGCCCAGCCAGGATTTGTGGGTGCCCTGAACGTTCCCTACATTGTCTGCGGGACGAGCTGGCGCAGGGCTGGGTTGTAGCCCCCGTTGCAGGCCCGCTCTGCTACGCCTCTGCGAAGGCCCGCAAGGACTACGCCGGCACCGTGAAGTACTCGCGCAGCGTGCTCCGCAGCCGCTCGAAAGTGCAGGCGCGCTCCCAGACCCAGGGTCTGGTGGGCCCGGGCGACAATGCGATCCGCCTGCGCTTGATCCCTGTCCCCGGCGACCGGCCGCAGCTGGGCGCCGCAGATGCGGACCATGTCCGCCAGCGCATGCGCGTCGCCCCTGTCGCTCTTAGCGTTGGAGGTGCCGTACCGTTCCTTGAACCGAGCGGCCTGGCGGGGCTGTTGAGCGCGTAGACCCGGTACCCGGCCGCGATCAGAGCCTGCGCCCACGGACCGCGGTGGGTCTCGATCCCGTCCACTAGCTGCCCAAGCTCCAGCTCCCCGCCGCCGTGCCTGGCAATAAGGGTGTGCAGCTTCGTGATGCCCTCCACGCTTCCGGTAGCCGCGCGGCGACAAGCCTGTGGCGCCTTCGTCCTGCATTTCGACGTCGGTCTCCCAGTTGTCGCCGATGAATAGCACCAGTCCCATCCCTTGCCTACGAACCTTGCGCAACCTGCGGAAGGCACGGCGTGCGTGCTAATGAATCAAGTGCCCACACCCAAGTGCTCGGCGGGCACGCCATCCCATCAGTTCCCTGAGTCAACCTCTATGCCGTAATCGGCTCCTCGGGGGGGGCGTCTTGATCTTGTTGTTGGCCTGGTGGATGGCTGGGTCGTAGCAGGTGCCGTCGCGCCAGCAGGCCCACATGACGCGGAGCCAGGAGCGCGCGAGGATGCGGATGGCG